>SPQI01000119.1 GCA_004570315.1 Oxalobacteraceae bacterium OM1
GGGAGGGACCGTATCCGCGTGCGGAAAGCGCGACCGGCGTGTGCTTCATGGACGGCGCGGTGGGCGAACTGTGGTGCGACGGCGGCCTGTCGAAAGCGGTCAACCGCGCCACCTCGCTGCGCAACTTCATGAAGATGCTGCTGGTCGCCGACGGCTTGCTGGCGCAGGACAACACGGCCGGCGATGCGCTGGCGGCGGTCTCGCAGCAGGCACGCGCCGACGGCTCCCCTTTCATTCAAAGTTTGCCGGAGCTGCAGGCGCGGCTGCTGCGCGAAGGCTTCCTGCTGCTCAATGCGGCACTCGTCTTCCGTCATGACATGCCGCCGGTGCGCGAGGCGCGGGCATGGCGCCCATTCCTCGACGTGGTGCTGCGGGCGCTGCTGGAAGAGGGCGGTGCGGACGGCCGGCCGCCCATGCTTGTGCTGTGGGGAAAAATTGCCGAGCAGCTCGACGGCCTGGCACCGACGGCCGGTTTCCCGAAGGTGGTTTCCGAGCATCCCTATAACTTGTCCTTCATTGCCAATGCCGTGATGCAGGATTTTTTCAGGCCGATGCAGCTGCTGTTCCGGAAAGACGCTCCGGCCAGCGTTTGAAGATGTTGCCGCTGGGCTTTGTCCCATATCAGTGTGGCGCAGCGCTTGCATGGCAGACTGGCAGTTCGGCGGCCGCCTTGGCCGCCCGGTCCACCATCCCGGCGCCTCGCGCCGGGCGGTCACAGCGGGAGCCACGATGTCGATTACACGCGTCTTGTTCGTTTGCATGGGCAACATCTGCCGTTCGCCGACGGCGGAGGGCGTGTTGCGTCGCATGGCCGAACAGGCCGGCGTCACGGGCCTGGAAATCGATTCGGCCGGCACGCACGACTACCATGTGGGCGAGCCGCCCGACGCCCGCGCGCTGGCCGCTGCCGCCCGGCGCGGCTACGACTTGAGCGAACTGCGTGCGCGCCAGCTGGACCCCATCGACTTCGAGCGCTTCGACCTCATTCTCGCCATGGATTTCAACAACCTTGGCGTTCTCCAGAACCTGTGTCCCGTCGCCCGCCGTCCCAAGCTAGGCATGCTGATGGCCTACGGCCGGCGCTTCAATGCCGTCGTGGTGCAAGACCCGTATTACCGCGACGCAGCGGCTTTCGAATCGGCATTGGATTACATCGAAGACGCCTGCGCCGGGCTGCTCAGCGTCATCGCCGGGCGCGCGAGCGTCGGGGACCGTACCCTGCGCGCGTGAGCCGAATCGCGCTGCCCTGCGCCCATTTCGGCCCCTTTTCGAAATCGACCTTCCATTTGCATCAAACTTTGTCGCCACGACAACGTGAGCAATCTGACAAAGAACCTGTCTAACAAACGACTGATGGATTCGTGCCGCGTCCGGTGACGTGCTTGGCTGCAATCAACGCCCCCAAGGCGTCGTTGTGAGAAAGTCAATACACCGGCGGACATGGCCGGTTGCTATCGCGGGAAAACGGACTGGATCAGATGACGACGGCAAAGGCAATTTCGGCAATCGCAGCGTGCGGATGCATGGTCGCCGCACAGGCCGCCGAGCCTGTCCCCAACGAGGCAGGGCCGGCGCAGCCGATGTTTGCGGAGGACGGCGTGGGACTCTCGCTTCCCGCCGTCACGCTGTCCCGACCGTCCGGGCAGTTGTACGAATCCTATGCGTCGAGACTCGGCTCCGAAGGCCAGCTCTTCGTCATGTCATCCCAAACCGAATCGCCGTACAGCCTGCTTGCCCCGGCCGCGCATCAGTGGATCGCGGGCGTCGACGACGCCCGCGATGCCAACGCGGTCCACAGTGCCGCGAGGGAAGTGGCGATCGGCTACGCCTGGCGTCATTTCAAGCTCGAAGGCGCAGCCCTGACCGTCGGGCGCGACGATTCCCCGGGCGGCCTGAAGCGCGATCTTGGCCTGCTCGATTCCACGTCGAGCCGCTTGTCCTACCGACTGGGCGATGCCTGGACCTTCCAGCTCAGCCGCGGCTTTGTCAGCAACCTCGATCAGCTGGAAACGGTGGACGGCCTGCGGCGCACCGCGATATCCGGCAGCTACCGGGCCAAACTCGGCGATGGCGATTGGCGCACGACGCTGGCCTGGGGCCGCAACGACCGCACGACCACCGGCGCCAGCGTCGGTTATCTGCTGGAATCGACGCTGCGCTTCGCCGGTACCCATGCTGTGTTCGGCCGCCTGGAGCGCGCTCGCAGCCGCGAAGACGGGCTCGCCACGGAAAACGTGCAGCGCCAGATGTTCCAGACCAACCGGCTGAGCCTCGGCTACTACCGCGACCTGTCGGGCTCCAATGCCTTCCGTTATGACGTCGGCGCCATCGTGACGCGCTATCTCAACACCCCCTCCGCCAATCCCGACTACGCCCACGACGCCACCGCCGGCATGATGTTCGTTCGGATCTGGCTGCCCTGAACGACTCTCAAACCAAGCCGCTTCTCGTCTTCGCTGCACTGCAGCCGAATACCTGACGAATTCACTCAACTTTGCTATACTTGAGCAAATTGATCGGGAATCACGGTTATTTCGTGTTCCCGAAGCAAGTTTGTCTTGGAGTTGAGCTTTATGCGTCTGACTACGAAAGGGCGGTTTGCGGTGACGGCGATGATCGACTTGGCGTTGCGCCAGGACAAGGGGCCGGTCACGCTGTCCGCCATCAGCCAGCGGCAGGAAATCTCCCTGTCCTACCTTGAACAGCTGTTCGGCAAGCTGCGCCGCCACGAAATCGTGGAGTCGGTGCGCGGGCCGGGCGGCGGGTATACTCTGGCCCGCCGCATGGAAGACGTCACCGTCGCCGACATCATCATCGCCGTGGACGAACCGCTCGACGCGACGCAATGTGGCGGCAAGGAAAACTGCCACGGCGCCGATCAGCAGACCGGCACCCGCTGCATGACGCACGATCTCTGGGCCACGTTGAACGCGAAGATGGTCGAGTACCTCGACTCGGTCTCGCTGAAAGACCTGGTCGACCAGCAGAAACAGAAGAACACGGAAAGCGTGGTGGTGGTGCACCGCCCGCAGGTTGCCGCTTGATTGGAGTCTCACGAATGAATGCCCCCCTCGAAAAAAGCCTGATCGAAACCATCAAGGCGCCGCATTTCCCCATCTACATGGACTATTCGGCGACCACGCCGATCGACCCGCGCGTGGCCGACAAGATGATTCCCTACCTGCGCGAGCAGTTCGGCAATCCGGCGTCGCGCAGCCACATGTACGGTTGGGCAGCGGAGAAGGCCGTCGAAGAGGCGCGTGCCCAGGTCGCGGCCCTCGTCAATGCGGACCCGCGCGAGATCATCTGGACCTCCGGCGCCACCGAGAGCAACAACCTCGCCCTGAAAGGCGCGGCGCACTTCTACAAGACCAAGGGCAAGCACATCATCACGGTGAATACCGAGCACAAGGCCGTGCTGGACACCGTGCGCGAGCTCGAGCGCGAAGGCTTCGAAGCGACCTACCTGCAGCCGCAAGACAACGGCCTGATCACGCTGCAGCAGCTGGAAGAAGCGATCCGCCCGGACACCATCCTGGTCTCCGTCATGCTGGTCAACAACGAGATCGGCGTGATTCAGCCGATTCCGGAAATCGGCGAGCTGTGCCGCTCCAAGGGCATCATCTTCCACTCCGACGCCGCGCAGGCGACCGGCAAGGTGACGATCGACCTGGAAAAGTGGAAGGTCGATCTGATGAGCTTCAGCGCGCACAAGACCTACGGCCCGAAAGGTATCGGCGCGCTCTACGTGCGTCGCAAGCCGCGTGTGCGCATCGAAGCGCAGATGCACGGCGGCGGCCACGAGCGCGGCCTGCGTTCGGGCACGCTGGCGACGCATCAGATCGTCGGCATGGGCGAGGCTTTCCGCATTGCACGCGAAGAGATGGACAGCGAGCTGGCCCGCATTCGCGCGCTGCGCGACCGCCTGGCCAAGGGCTTGATGGAAATCGAAGAGGTCTACGTCAACGGCGACATGGACCACCGCGTGCCGCACAACCTGAACGTCAGCTTCAACTACGTCGAGGGCGAGTCGCTGATCATGGCGATCAAGGACATCGCCGTGTCGTCCGGTTCGGCCTGCACCTCGGCCAGTCTCGAGCCGTCCTACGTGCTGCGCGCGCTGGGCCGCAGCGACGAACTGGCGCACAGCTCGATACGCTTCACCATCGGCCGCTTCACGACCGAGGACGAGATCGACTTCACGATCGACCTCATCAAGTCCAAGGTCGCCAAGCTGCGCGAGCTGTCCCCGCTGTGGGAAATGCACAAGGACGGCATCGACTTGAATTCCATCCAATGGGCCGCACACTAAGCTGCGACTGACGGAACAACGCAAAGGAGCACCACATGTCTTACTCTGAAAAAGTTCTCGACCATTATGAAAACCCGCGCAACGTCGGTTCGTTCGGCAAGGGCGACGAGACCGTCGGCACCGGCATGGTCGGCGCGCCGGCCTGCGGCGACGTGATGAAGCTGCAGATCAAGGTGGGCGCAAACGGCGTCATCGAGGATGCCAAGTTCAAGACCTACGGCTGCGGTTCGGCCATCGCTTCCTCCTCGCTCGTGACCGAGTGGGTGAAGGGCAAGACGCTCGACGAAGCCATGTCCATCAAGAACACCCAGATCGCGGAAGAGCTGGCGCTGCCGCCTGTGAAGATTCACTGCTCCATCCTGGCGGAAGACGCCATCAAGGCCGCCGTGCAGGACTACAAGGCCAAGCACGGCGCGGAAGCGAAAGAAACCGCCTGATTGAAGAGGCATCCGGACGCATCATGGCAATCACACTGACTGAAAAAGCGGCCAAGCACATCAACCGCTACATCGAGCGCCGCGGCAAGGGCGTCGGCCTGCGCCTCGGCGTGCGCACCACCGGCTGCTCTGGCCTGGCCTACAAGCTGGAGTACGTCGACGAGACCGTGCCGGAAGATCAGATGTTCGAATCGCACGGCGTGAAGGTCTTCGTCGATCCGAAGAGCCTGCCGTACATCGACGGCACCGAACTCGACTTCGCACGCGAGGGCTTGAATGAAGGCTTCAAGTTCAACAACCCGAACGTGAAGGACGAGTGCGGCTGCGGGGAAAGCTTCCGCATCTGATGGCGGCGCGCCGTCGCGGCGCGCGCTTTCGCTTTTTCAAGCCTGTTGCAGTATCAGACAGGCTTTTGTTTTAGATGACGATGCAAAACCACTTCGACCTGTTCCACCTGCCGCAGCGCTTTTCCATCGACATGGCGGCGCTGGACCAGGCCTATCGCGAAGTGCAGAACCAGGTCCATCCGGACAAGTTCGCGCATGCGGGCGACACCGAGCGACGTGTCGCGATGCAATGGGCGACGCGCGCCAACGAAGCGTACAAGACGCTGAAAAGCCCGTTCCGCCGCGCCGCCTACCTGTGCGAGCTGAACGGCATCGACCTGCAGATCGAGTCGAACACGGCCATGCCGCGCGACTTCTTGATGCAGCAGATGGAATGGCGCGAAGCCTTGGAAGAGGCACGTGCCGACAAGGACATCGATGCGCTCGAAGCGCTCGACCGCGAAGTGAAGCAGGCGCGCAGCGAACAGGTCGATCACGTCGGCACGCTGCTCGACGCCGCGCAATACCAGCCGGCCGCGGAAGGCGTGCGCCAGCTCATGTTCCTGGAACGCTTCGGCGAGGAAATCGGCGCCGCTTTCGAAAAGCTCGAGGCTTGAATCCTTGACCCGGCTCGGCGCCAGACCAACAACAATATCGAACGGACCCAAGCTCGAAGCCGCGCACGGCGCGGCGCAACAGCCTGAAGAACCATCATGGCACTACTGCAGATTTCGGAACCCGGCATGTCGGACGCGCCGCACCAGCGGCGCCTCGCCGTCGGCATCGATCTGGGCACCACCAATTCCCTGGTCGCCACCGTGCGCAGCAGCATTCCCGAAGTGCTCAACGACGAAGAAGGCCGTCCGCTGCTGCCGTCCATCGTGCGCTACCTGGCCAATGGCCACGCGCACATCGGCTGCAAGGCGCAAGCCGCGCAGACCACCGATCCGAAGAACACCATCGTTTCCGTCAAGCGCTTCATGGGACGCGGGCTGAAGGACATCGCCTACGCCGAAAACCTGCCGTACGACTTCGTCGATGCGCCCGGCATGGTGCAGCTGAAGACCGTGGCCGGTATCAAGAGCCCGGTCGAAGTCTCGGCCGAAATCCTGGCGACGCTGCGCCAGCGCGCCGAGGATGCGCTGGGCGATGAACTGGTCGGCGCCGTGATCACGGTCCCGGCCTATTTCGACGATGCGCAGCGCCAGGCCACCAAGGACGCCGCCAAGCTGGCCGGCCTGAACGTGCTGCGCCTGCTGAACGAGCCGACCGCGGCCGCCATCGCCTATGGGCTCGACAACGAGTCGGAAGGCATCTTTGCGGTCTACGACCTTGGCGGCGGCACTTTCGACATCTCCATCCTCAAGCTGACCAAGGGCGTCTTCGAGGTCCTCGCGACCGGCGGCGATTCCGCACTCGGCGGCGACGATTTCGACCATCGCTTGCTGTGCTGGATGATCGAGCAGGCCAAGCTGTCACCGCTCTCGGACAAGGACACCCGCGTGCTGATGGTGAAGGCGCGCGAAGCGAAGGAGCTGCTGTCGTCCCAAGCCGAAACGCATATCGATGCGGTCCTCAACAATGGCGAGGAAGTGCATCTCACGCTGACGGCTGCCGCTTTCGCCGAGATGACGCAGCACCTCGTGAACAAGACGCTGACGCCGACGCGCAAGGCGCTGCGAGACGCCGGCCTGACGGTCGACGACGTCGATGGCGTGGTGCTGGTCGGCGGCGCGACCCGCATGCCGCATATCCGCAAGGCGGTCGGCGACTACTTCAAGACCGTGCCGCTGGCGAACATCGACCCGGACAAGGTCGTGGCGCTCGGCGCGGCCATCCAGGCCAATCTGCTGGCCGGCAACCGCGCCGCCGGCGACGACTGGCTGCTGCTTGACGTGATCCCGCTGTCGCTGGGGATCGAAACCATGGGTGGGCTGGTGGAAAAAGTCATTCCGCGCAATTCCACAATTCCCTGCGCCCGTGCTCAGGAGTTCACCACCTTCAAGGACGGCCAGACCGCCATGGCCATTCACGTGGTGCAGGGCGAACGCGAACTGGTGAGCGATTGCCGCTCGCTCGCGCGCTTCGAATTGCGCGGCATTCCGCCGATGGCCGCCGGCGCGGCCCGCATTCGCGTGACATACCAGGTTGATGCCGATGGCCTGCTGTCGGTGTCGGCGCGCGAAACGCATTCCGGCGTCGAAGCTTCCATTACCGTGAAACCGTCCTACGGCCTCGGCGACGATGAAATCGCGCGCATGCTGCAGGACTCGTTTGCTTCCGCGGACGAAGACATGAAGAAGCGGGCGCTGCGCGAAGAGCAGGTCGAAGCCGAACGCATTCTGCTGGCCACGCGCTCCGCGCTGGAAGCGGACGGCGATCTGCTGAGCGACGACGAGCGCGCGCAAATGGAAACCCTGATGCAGGCCTTGCGGGCGCAAGCCGCTGGCAACGATCACGATGCCATCAAGGCGGCGGTCGAAGCGCTCGACCAGGGCACCGAGGAGTTTGCTGCGCGACGCATGGACCGCAGCGTCCGCACGGCGCTCGCCGGCAAGAAACTGGACGAAGTGGCCTGAACGCACGGTCGCCGTCAAATCATCCAACAAGAGAAAAAGGGAAAGAAGTGCCGCAAATCGTCGTCCTGCCCCATGCCACGCTGTGCCCCGAAGGCGCCGTGATCGAAGCGCCCAAGGGCAAATCCGTATGCGATGCGCTGCTCGAGCACGATATCGACATCGAGCACGCCTGCGAAAAGTCGTGCGCCTGCACGACCTGCCACGTCGTGGTGCGTGAAGGTTTCGACTCGCTGGACGAGGCCGAAGAAAAGGAGGAAGACCTGCTCGACCGCGCGTGGGGCCTCGAAGCCACGTCGCGCCTGTCCTGTCAGGCAAAGGTGGGCGACGAGGATCTCGTAGTGGAGATTCCGAAGTACACCATCAACCAGGTCAGCGAAAACCACTGATTGCGGAGGACTGCGCCATGAAATGGACCGATACGATTCGCATCGCCGAAGAGCTGCACGACAAGCACCCCGACGTGAACCCGCTGACCGTGCGTTTTACGGATCTGCACAAGTGGGTCTGTGAACTGGAGGACTTCGACGACGACCCGAACCGCTCGGGCGAGAAGATCCTGGAGGCGATCCAGATGGCCTGGATTGAAGAGGCGCAATAAGGCGCAATAGTCAATTCATCGGGATCGAGATGGTGAGCGTCGTGCCGCCGTTGCTCTCGATCCGCAGGTCGCCGCCGAGCGCATGGATGCGCTCCTCGATGCCGATCAGGCCGAAGGAGTTGGCCTTGCGGCGGCAGTCGGGATAGAGCCCGACGCCGTTGTCCTCGATGCTCATCACCAGGCGGCCTTCGCGCTGGTAGAGCGACACCGCCACATGCGTCGCCTGCGCATGGCGCAGCACATTGTTCAAGGATTCCTGCAGGATGCGGAAGAGGGCAGTCGCCCGGTTGTCGTCGACATTGACGTCCTCGTCCAGCAAGAGATCGCACTCGATGCCGCTCCGCCGGCGGAAATCCTGCACCTGCCATTCGATCGCGGCATTCAATCCCAGATCCAGCGCCGTCGGGCGCAAGTTGTTGATGGCTGCACGTACTGCGCGCATCGTCGCGTCGATATGTTCGAGTGCGCCAGCCAGCTTGCTGTTGAGCAGCGGGTGGCGGCTGCCGGTGCGCTCGTGCAGCATGGCGACATCCAATCTCAGCGCCAGCAGGTTCTGGCCGAGATCGTCGTGAATTTCCCGCGCGATGCGCTTGCGTTCGTCCTCCCGCACCCGTTCCTGGTATGACACCAGATGCCGCAGCATCTGCCGTGAATGCCGCAAGGCTTCCTCGTTGAGCCGGCGTTCGGAGATATCGGTGCACGTGCCGACGAAGCCCGCCAACCTGCCGTGCGCATCGAAGCGCGGCGCGCCGTTGACCAGCACGTAACGATAGCTGCCAGACCTGTCGCGCAGCCGGTATTCCAGCGAGAACGGCCGCGCATTGCCGAAAGCATGGTCCTGCGTCTGCGTCACGGTCGGCAAATCGTCGGGGTGCACGCCCGCGAGCCAGCCGCGGCCGCGCTCTTCCTCCACGCTGCGGCCGGTGAAGTCCAGCCACATCCGATTGAACCAAACGTACTCGCCGTCGCGGTTCGCCGTCCAGATGAGCGCGGGCGCCGCGTCGGCCACGGCGCGGAACTGCGCCTCGCTGCCGTCTTCCGCAGCGGCGTCGCGTGCCGGTTCGAGCGGCATGGCGATCAGTCGGCATGTTTCGCTGCCGGGGTCGGCATTGGCGGCGGCATGCACGCGAACGATCCGTTCTTCGGCGTCGAGCAGGCGCAGCGTGGCGCTGCCTGAGCCGCTGCTGTAGGCGCGATTGAGCAGCTCCTCGAATTCGACCGCGTCGTCTGGAGCAATGTGGTCGCACAAAGCCGTGCCGGCCAGCATATGCGGTGTACGGCTGAGCACGGCGGCTGCGGCTTCGTTGGCGGTCGTGATGACGCCATTGCGGTCGAGAAGAAGGTAAGGGGCCGGCGCGGACGCAAACATCGCATCGTCAGGCGCTGCGGTCGCCGCCTCGTACGGCAGTAGCGGCTGGTGCTCAGGGCCATGCGTGCATCCGAACGGCGGACGGACAAGGTATGGGACGGGAGCTTCTTCGACCCGCTGGCGGGTCGGCGGGGCATCGGCGTCTGGCCTGGTAAATTTGTCCCTGCTGTGTTCCACGCGCGATGACCTCCGGCGGACGTTCATGGTCCTGGTTCGATAGCAGAAAAACAAGTATGCGACCGCGCCATAGGTGCTGCAAGCTGCCATTTCTGGCTCGGCCGCCAATGCGGCGTCACGCTTCACGCACCGACGCCACCGCGAAAGAAAAAGGCGGCGCGGACGCCGCCTTCTGCGTCTTCCGTTGCCGGTCAGCCGCGCGACGTCAGTTGCCCATTGACGACTTGCACGCGGTCGCCGGCACTCCATGCAGGCTGCTGCGCATACGGAAAGGTGCGCACTTCACCGTTTTCCATCCGGACACGCACCTGGTAAGTCGTGTTGCTGCGCGTACGGCGTTCGACTTCATTGCCTGCGTAACCGCCACCGACGGCACCGGCGACCGTCGCCAGGGTGCGGCCGTTGCCATTGCCCACCTGGTTGCCAAGCACGCCGCCGAGAATCGCGCCGGCTGCGACGCCCAGTCCGCTCGGCTTCGCCGCCTGCTGGACAGCCTGCACCGATTCGACGTGGCCGCAGGTGTTGCAGATGGCCGGTGCCTGGGCGACCGGTGCGATGGCTTGCTGGCTGTAATTCGGCTGCGGCGTCGTGGCGCGCGCGCTTGTCGTTGTGCGGGTGCTATGCGTACGACGATGCTGCGGCGCCGGCGCGGGTTTGTCGACGTCGGCGACATCCTCCTTGGGTTCTGCTTTCACGACCGGCTTGCTGTCGGCCTTGGGCTCTACCAAGGCGGCCGGCGATGCCGCTGCGGTTGCCGCACCGACGGATCCAGCCACCGGAGCAGCCGGCTTGTCTGCCTCGGCGGTCGGTGCGTTGCTGCTGTGGGAGGTCGGCAGCAGACCTGTGATGGCCGCGACACCGGTGAGGCTGACGAGAATGACGGCGATGGCTGCGCCGGCCATCAGCGGATGGAGTCTGCGGGTGCTGTTGTTGTTTTCCACGTTGTTCTCCTTCAGGGACAAGGAGGCTGGATGCTCCAGCCGATAAATCCATTATGGGAGCCGCACACTCTCAAAAAAAGGGTTTCTCATGTGTCAGGTGTAAAGCTTTGTAACCCGCAAGCGCCTGCACTTGTCGCAGGGCAAACAAGCGTGCCGCAGAGAAAAAAACGGGACCGCGCGGGTCCCGTTTTTGATCGTGCAGCGAGTGCTCAGTCTTCGCGGCGCAGATGCGGGAAGAGAATGACGTCGCGGATGTTCGGCGAGTCGGTGATGAGCATCATGAGACGGTCGATGCCGATGCCGCAACCGCCGGTGGGCGGCATGCCGTACTCGAGCGCGCGGATGTAGTCGGCGTCGTAGTACATCGCTTCCTCGTCGCCGGCGTCCTTCGCGGCGACCTGGGCGCGGAAGCGCGCCGCCTGGTCTTCCGGATCGTTCAGCTCGGAGAAGCCGTTGGCGATTTCGCGGCCGGTGATGAACAGCTCGAAGCGCTCGGTGATGCCGGGCACCGTATCCGAGGCGCGCGCCAGCGGCGAAACCTCGACCGGATAGTCGATGATGTAGGTCGGCTCCCACAGCTGCGACTCGGCGGTCTCTTCGAACAGCGACAGCTGCAGCGCGCCGAGACCCGAAATGATGTGCGGCTCGACGCCGAACTTCTTCAGCTCCGTCTTCAGGAAAGCCTCATCCTGCAGCTGTGCGTCGGTGTAGTGCGGCGCGTACTTCTTGATCGCTTCCACGATGGTCATGCGGTGGAAGGGCTTGCTCAGGTCCAGTTCGCGGCCCTGGTAGCTCAGCACCGCGGTGCCGTGCGCATCGATTGCGGCCTGGCGGATGACCGCCTCGGTGAAGTCCATCAGCCACTTGTAATCGACGTAGGCGGCATAGAACTCCATCATCGTGAATTCGGGATTGTGCCGCGGCGACACGCCCTCGTTGCGGAAGTTGCGGTTCACCTCGAATACGCGGTCGAAGCCGCCCACCACCAAACGCTTGAGGTAGAGCTCCGGCGCAATGCGCAGGAACATCTGCATGTCGAGCGCATTGTGATGCGTGATGAAGGGCTTGGCCGCGGCGCCGCCCGGGATCGGGTGCAGCATCGGCGTCTCGACTTCCATGAAGCCGCTGTCCGCCATGAAGCGCCGGATCGACGACATCGCGGCTGTGCGCGCCTTGAAGGTGCGGCGCGTTTCCTCGCTGGTGATCAGGTCCACGTAGCGCTGGCGGTACTTCGTCTCCTGGTCCGACAGCCCGTGAAATTTGTCCGGCAGCGGGCGCAGCGACTTGGTCAGAAGGCGCAACGTCGTCACCTTGACCGTCAGTTCGTCGGTCTTGGTCTTGAACAGTGTGCCCTCGATGCCGAGAATGTCGCCTAGATCGTAGTGGCGGAAGGCTTCCATCGCCGCCTCGCCGGTCTTGTCGGCGGTGACGTAGATCTGGATGCGACCGTCGGCTTTCTGGCCGGAGGCATCCTGCAGCGTAGCGAAGGCGGCCTTCTTGCCGGCCTCGCGCTTGAGCATCATGCGGCCGGCGACCGTCACCGGCACCGGATTCTCTTCGAGTTGTTCGCGCGTCATGCCGCCGTACTGCGCATGCAAGTCGAACGCCTTGTGCTCCGGACGGAAATCGTTCGGGAAGGCAACGCCCTGCGCACGGATCGCGCCGAGCTTGGCGCGGCGTTCGGCAATGATGGAGTTCTCGTCCTGCTGGACCGCGGGCTGCTGTTGTTCTGTGGTCATGGTTGTGCTGTATTCGAAACGGGTTGCGGCGTCAGACGCCTTGCTTGAGCGAGGCGGCGATGAAGTCGTCGAGGTCGCCGTCGAGGACCGCCTTGGTGTTGCCGACTTCGTAGTTGGTGCGCAGGTCCTTGATGCGCGACTGGTCGAGCACGTAGGAACGGATCTGGTGGCCCCAGCCGATGTCGGTCTTGGCGTCTTCCATCTTCTGCTGTTCGCTCATGCGCTTGCGCAGTTCGAGCTCGTACAGGCGCGACTTCAGCATCGCCCAGGCTTCGGCGCGGTTGCGGTGCTGGCTGCGGTCGTTCTGGCACTGCACGACAATGCCCGAGGGCGCGTGCGTCAGGCGCACCGCGGAGTCGGTCTTGTTGATGTGCTGACCGCCGGCGCCGGAAGCGCGGAAGGTATCGGTGCGCACATCGGCCGGGTTGATGTCGATCTCGATCGACTCGTCGACTTCCGGATAGACGAACACGCTGCAGAACGACGTGTGGCGACCGTTGGCCGAGTCGAACGGCGACTTGCGCACGAGGCGATGCACGCCGCTTTCGGTGCGCAGGAAGCCATAGGCGTATTCGCCTTCGACCTTGATGGTGACAGTCTTGATGCCGGCGACCTCGCCCTCGGAGATTTCAAGGATTTCCGTCTTGAATCCCTTGCGCTCGCAATAGCGCAGGTATTGGCGCATCAGCATCGAGGCCCAGTCCTGGGCCTCGGTGCCGCCAGCGCCGGCCTGGATGTCGATGAAGCAATTGTTCGGGTCCATCGGATTGGCGAACATGCGGCGGAATTCCATGTCTTCCACCAGCTTCTTCAATCCATCCGCGTCCGCCTCGATGGCGGCCAGCGTGTCGTCGTCGCCTTCCTCGCGCGCCATCTCGAACAGGTCGTTGGCGTCTTTCAGGTCGGCGTCGATCTTGGTGAGGGAGTGGACCACGGCTTCGAGAGATTTCTTCTCCTTGCCGAGATCCTGGGCGCGCTTGGGATCGTTCCAGACGTTCGGATCTTCCAGCTCGCCGTTGACTTGTTCAAGTTTCTCCGACTTCACATCGAAGTCAAAGATACCTCCGTAAGTCGGCTTCGCGGGCAGTCAGGTCCGCGAGCAGGGAGGAGAGGGCGTTGATGCGTTCGGCTTCCATGGTGGGCTCTTGTCAAATCGAACCCGATATTATACCGCAGGGTGTCCCCCGGAAACCGGCGCGGCGCTGAGGGTTCAGGCCGGTTCGGCATGCTCCACGAGCAGCTGGACGCGCGTGACGCCGTTGTACTCGTTGGCGTCCAGCCGGAAGGCCACGCGGGCGCGCTCCGGCAGGCTGTCGACATGGCCGAACCAGATGGCGTCGTAGCGGCGGCCGTCCTTTTCCAACAGCAGCTTCAGGTGCTTGTCCTTCAGGATTTTCTGGTTCACGACCCGGAATTCGTCGCAGAACAAGGGCGGCGCGAATCCTTGTCCCCAGACTTGCGTGCCGAGCAACTCGATGAACTGGGTGGTGTAGTAGGCCTCTTCCAGGGCGCCGTCGGTTTCGATCACGCGCTCCAGCTGCGCGTCGTCGAGACTGGCGCGGCCGACGGCTTCGAATGCGGCGGCGAAGCCTTCGAAGGCTTCGGCGCGCACCGTCAGACCCGCCGCCATGGCGTGGCCGCCGAATTTCGTGATCATGCTCGGCGCCTGCTTGGAAACGAGGTCCAGCGCATCGCGCAGGTGGAAGCCGGCAATGGAGCGGCCAGAACCCTTGATCAGGCCCTCGCCGCCCGGCGCGAAGGTGATGGTCGGGCGGTAGAACTTGTCCTTCAGGCGGGACGCCACGATGCCGATCACGCCCTGATGCCAGGAATCGTCATAGACGGCGATCGTCGTCTTGTCGCGCGGGTCGAAGGCGTCGAGCAGGAGGAGGGCGGTGTCCTGCATATCCGCCTCGATGTCGCGCCGCTCGCGGTTGATGGCGTCGAGCTGTTGTGCAATCGCCCACGCGCGGCCTTCGTCATCGGTCGTCAGGCATTCGATGCCGAGCGACATGTCGGCCAGCCGGCCGGCGGCATTCAGGCGCGGGCCGAGCGCGAAGCCGAGGTCGAACGGCGTGGCATTGCGCGCTTCTCGGCCGGCGGCGCGGAAGAGCGCGGCGACGCCCGGCTGCATCTTGCCGGCCCGCATGCGCTTGAGGCCCTGCGCAACCAGAACGCGGTTGTTGGCGTCCAGCTTGACCACGTCGGCCACGGTGCCGAGCGCGACGAGATCGAGCAGGGCGTCGAGCTTCGGCTGCGTCTGTGCATCGAACACGCCGCGGCGACGCAGTTCGGCACGCAAGGCGAGCAGCACATAGAACATCACGCCGACGCCGGCGAGGTTCTTGCTTGGGAAGCCGCAGTTCGGCTGGTTCGGATTGACGATGACGCGGGCGTCCGGCAGGTGGTCACCGGGCAGATGATGGTCGGTCACGACCACGTCGATGCCGCGCCGCTGCGCCTCCGCGACGCCGTCCACGCTGGCGATGCCGTTGTCGACGGTGACGATCACGTCCGGCTGCTTCTCGCGTACCGTCAGTTCGACGATTTCCGGCGTCAGGCCGTAGCCGTATTCAAAACGATTCGGCACGATGAAATCCACGCGTGCGCCGAGCGCACGCAGCCCGCGCAGTGCGACCGCGCAAGCCGTTGCACCATCGCAGTCGTAATCGGCGACGATCACCAGCTTCTTGCGCGCCCCGATGGCATCGGCGAGATAGCTCGCGGCCGCATCGATCTGCAGCATGCCGGACGGCGCGATCAGTGCCGTCAGCTCGCTGGCCAGCTCACGCGCGTCGGAGAGGCCGCGCGCCGCGTACAGGCGCGCGAGCACCGGATGCACGCCTTGCTGGCGCAGCATCTCGGCAGTGCGGAAGGGATAAGGACGAGTGGCGATGCGGGTCATGTGAGTAACGGGGAGAGGGCTGGTTTGATCCAGAATTTGCGGAGCGAGCCGCGCGTGGCGCTGAAGCGGGCCAGGCGTGCGGCATCGCCCGCCAGCACGCGGACGCTGTCCAGGTGGCCGGCGCGCAATGCCTCCAGCAAGGGTGTGAACCACGCGTCTTCAAATTGCTGCAATACGGATAGCCACGTGCCCCAGTCGTTGGCGAGCGCCGGAGCGAGGAGGTCGTCGAGCAGGACGAGCGTTTTCTCGCCTTGCACGAGAACCTGGCGCGCATCCGAGGCGGTGCCGGTGGACTTCACCGCGAGCCGCAAGGCTTCGGTCCAGCCCTGCAGATTGAAGGCGTGCGTGTACGGCGCAGTCGCGAGGTCCTGACGCGGCGTGGCAGCGCCCCAAAGCCAGATCGAATTGACCATGCGCTCGCCGGCTGCCTCGCGGCGCTGATTGATGTCATGGGCGAACCAGAGCATCTGGACCTCGTTCTGCAGCTTGCGCCAGTCGCGTTCGCACGGGCCGTGCGGCATCCAGATATCAACGTTGTGGCCGGTGGCCGCGTCGGGCGTTGCCGTCGAGAGCTCGGCCCAGTCGTCGGCGCGCAGAAACCAGGCGGAGGCATTGCCCCACATCAAAGTTTTTCCTGCTTCGGCAAACACCTCGCGCGCAATGTCGAATAATGTGCGGGCGTCCGTTTCGGATAGCGTCAGCGCGCGGGTGTCGGTGAGTACGAGGTGGTCGCGGGCGATGTGGATGTGGACCGGCTGCACGACGAACCAGCAGCCCGCGTCGGCTTCATGGCCGAACACCCGCATCCATGCGGACGCTACCGGCGGACTGGAGTCGCGGCGGTCGCCGGCGAGCCCGAAGGTGCCGGCCAGCCAGGCTTCGTGCGGCAGCGCGCGGGCATAGCCGTCGAACATCATGACACGCGGACCATCGCTTTCCGGCCGCGTGCGCGACAGCAGGTGCGCAAGCGCCGGCATGTCGAGTTCCTTCAGGAGGTCGGGAGCGATTTCCGTGGGAGGCAGGGCGAACGGCAGCAGGAGATCGAGGTGACTCATGCCTCGATTGTATGGCAAACTGCGTGCCTGATTCGGGTTGCAAACATTTCACTTCGCGCGGCGTCCATCGCGGTCGACGCGCATCCTTGATGCCGGCGCTCCGGGCCATGCGTGCCAACCACCGGGTGCGCCGAGCGGGAGTCTTCATTGGGTATCGGCAAGAATTTACCGTTCGAGTGGCTGGTCGGCCTGCGCTATACGCGTGCCGGACGCCGCAGCGGGCGCAATAGCTTTATCTCCTTCATTTCCCTCATTTCCATGGCGGGCATCGCGCTCGGCGTCGCGGCGCTGATCGTCGTGCTGTCCGTCATGAATGGCTTCCAGAAGGAAGTGCGCGACCGCATGCTGTCGGTGCTGCCGCACATCGAGATCTACGATGCCACCGGCAGCATGCCGGACTGGCAAGCGACTGCACGCGAGGCACTGCAGAATCCCGAGGTACGCGGTGCCGCACCTTACGCCTCCGGCCAGGTCATGCTGACGCGCGACGAAGACATCCGTCCGGCACTGGTGCGCGGGATCCTGCCGCAACAGGAGTCGAACGTCTCCGACGTTGCCAAGCAGATCAAGGCGGGCAGTCTGGCGGCGTTGGAACCTGGAAGCTTCAACATCGTGCTCGGCAGCGAGCTGGCGCGCAGCCTGCATGTGCAGCTCGGCGAGAAAGTGATGATGTACGCGCCGCAAGGGCAACTGACGCCTGCCGGCTTCGTGCCGCGCAGCCGCCAGTTCACCGTGGCCGGGATATTCGAGGCAGGCCACAATGAATACGATTCGACACTGGCCTTCGTGCACATCGACGATGCGATGAAGATGTTCCGCCTCGAGGCACCCTCGGGCCTGCGCCTGCGCGTGGCCGACATGCAGCGCGCGCCGCAGGTGGCCGTCGAGCTGTCGCGCCAGTTGAGCGGCAACCTGTTCATCCTCGACTGGTCCAAGCAGAACCGCACGTGGTTCGCCGCGGTGCAGACCGAAAAGCGCATGATGTTCATCATCCTCGCCCTCATCATCGCGGTCGCGGCCTTCAATCTTGTTTCGACGCTGGTGATGACCGTGACGGACAAGCAGTCCGACATCGCCATCTTGCGCACGCTCGGCGCGTCGCCGCGTTCCATCATGAAGATCTTCATCATCCAGGGCGGCATGGTCGGCCTGCTCGGCACGGCCATCGGCGTCGGACTGGGCGTGCTGGTCGCCTTCAACATCGACGTCATCGTGCCTTTCATCGAACACGTGCTCGGCGTGCAGTTCCTCTCCAAGGACATCTACCTGATCACCGAACTGCCATCCGACCTGCGCTGGCCCGACGTCTGGACCATCGGCAGCGTGGCCATCGTGCTGGCCTTCCTGGCCACCCTCTATCCGAGCTGGCGTGCCGCAAACGTCCGTCCTGCGGAGGCGCTGCGCTATGAATAAGCTCGACCACGATAAGCTCGACCACGCGATGCCCGATGCCGCGCCGTCCGCCGCCGGCGCACCCATCGTGCTGTCCTGCCGCGACCTGGCAAAGACCTATTCGCAAGGCAAATATGCGGTGCAGGTCCTGCAGGGCATCGATTTTGAAGTGCGGCGCGGCGAGCGTGTCGCCATCGTCGGTGCTTCCGGGTCCGGTAAATCGACGTTGCTGCACCTGCTCGGCGGCCTCGACGTACCCAGCGCCGGCACCGTCACCTTGCTAGGCAAGGACTTCGCTGCCATGGGCGAGCGGGCGCGCGGCGAGCTACGCAATGCTTCGCTCGGTTTCGTCTACCAGTTCCGCCACCTGCTGCCGGAATTCTCCGCGCTGGACAACGTCGCCATGCCGCTGCTGATCAAGCGCGTGCGGCGCGAGGAGGCGCATGCCGCCGCACGGGAAGTGCTGGCGCGCGTG
>SPQI01000400.1 GCA_004570315.1 Oxalobacteraceae bacterium OM1
GGCCTCGGCGCCCAGTTGCGCACGGCACTGCGCGACCGCAGCTACCTGTTCCTGCATGCCGGCTTCTTCACCTGCGGCTTCCACATCGCCTTCCTCGTCACGCACCTGCCCGGCGAAGTCGCGCTCTGCAACCTGCCGGCCGGCGTGTCGGCTACCTCGCTGGCGCTCATCGGCCTGTTCAACATTGCCGGCAGCCTCAGCGCCGGCGCCTTGTCCGCACGCTACCGCATGAAGCACCTGCTGGCGCTGATGTACGCAAGCCGGGCCGTGCTGATCGTCGTCTACCTGCTGGCGCCCAAGACCGCAATGACGTTCTATGTCTTCGCGGCGGCCCTCGGCTTCACCTGGCTGGCCACCGTGCCGCCCACGGCCGGCCTGGTCGGCAAGCTGTTCGGCACGCGCTACATGGCCACGCTGTTCGGCCTCACGCTGCTGTCGCACCAGATCGGCGGCTTCTTCGGCGCCTGGCTCGGTGGCCTGAGCTTCGCCCGCTGGGGCAACTACACCTGGATGTGGTACGCGGATATCGTCCTCGCCCTCGCCGCGGCGCTGATCAACCTGCCGATCCGCGAAGCGAAGGTCGTGCCGCGCCCGGTTGCGGCCTGAGCGGTCGGGCGGCTGCCGGCATTGCCTGCCGGCAGCCTATCCCCGATAATGCGGCGAACACTGCGCCGCCGCCATGACCACACCCCAGTCCGATTCCATCGAAGACCGCCTCTACGTCCTGCGCACCCGCTGGGAGCGCTACGTGGCCGAAGGACGCTTCGAGCAGTTCATCGAGTTCGCGGTCGCGGTGAACAGCCTGGCCGAATATTTCAACCGCCTGCGTCTGCCCGGCCTCGTCCGGCTCTGCGAAGGCCTGGAGAATGCGGCGCTGGCCAAGCTCGGCGACGCTTCCACCCATCCCATTCCCCCGCAAGACGTCGGCGCGCTGCAGCGCCAGATGGACACGCTGTTCGGCTCGGTCGCCACCTCGCGCCAGCCGAACGCCGAGCGCCGGCCCGAGGAGCCCGTGGCAGGGCAGGCCGATCCCGACTGGATCAAGCCGCGCACCATCTGGATGATGGCCGCCGCCGAAAAACGCGGCATGGCCGATGCGCTCGGCCGGCAGTTGAGCTTCTTCGGTTTCCAGGTCATGGACCTGGCATGGCAGGCGGGCGCGCTGCCCGAAGAGATGCCCTTGGCGGTGCTTTTCATTCCGGCGCAGGATCACGCGCTGCCGGAGGACGTCGAGCGCATCACCGCCATCCGTGCGGCCTGTCCGGCGAGCCAGCTGATCTATCTCGGCGTGGAATCGGCGATCGAACCCATCGTCGCGCTGATGCGGGCCGGCATCGACGTCACCATTCCCGCCGAAGACCAGCCGGCGATGGTGCTCAACTGCGTGCTGGACCTGGTGCAGACCAACGAGCAGGAACAGTACCGGGTGCTGGTGGTTGAAGATTCGCGCGTGGCCGTCGCGCTCATTCAGCGCACGCTGGCGCAGCACGGCATCGACACCTGCGCCATCAACGATCCCGGCCGCCTGCTCGAAGTGCTCGAGTCCTACAAGCCCGACCTCATCCTCATGGACATGTACATGCCGCGCTTCAACGGCGTGGAAGCGACGCGGGTGCTGCGCCAGATGGCCGCGTACTCGTCGCTGCCCATCGTCTATCTCTCGGGGGAATCCGACGTCGGCATGCAGGTCGAGGCCTTGCGCCTCGGGGGCGACCAGTTCCTGATGAAGCCGTTCAACCCGGTGCTGCTCGCGGCGGTGGTGAAGACGCGCATCGAACGCTTCCGCCAGACACGCCGCTCGACCCGTCTCGACGGCCTTACCGGCCTGCTCAACCACACTGCCGCAAAGTCGCGCCTGCAGGCGATGGTGGCGAAGACCGCCGCGCACGGCGCGCTCACCGTCGCCATGATCGACATCGACCACTTCAAGGCCATCAACGACACCTACGGCCATCCGGTCGGCGACCAGGTGATCCGCGGGCTGGCCTGGCTGTTGAAGGGAAGACTGCGCTCGATCGACCTCATCGGCCGCTACGGCGGCGAGGAATTCATGGTGGCGCTGCCCGATGTCCCGCTGGACAAGGCGCAGGCCGTCATCGATCGCATCCGCAAGGATTTCGCCGCGCTGCCGCACGCCCATCCCGGCGGCGCGCTGCATGCGACCTTCAGCGCCGGCATCGCTGCCTATCCGGCCGTCGATACCGCCGCCGCATTGACCGAGGCCGCCGACACGGCGCTGCTCGATGCCAAGCGGCACGGCCGCAATCGCATCGAGCGGGCGCGCTTCAACTGAACGCGAGCGCGTCCTCGAGGGCGTGCCGCAGTTGCGTGAGGTTGTACGGTTTGTTCAGCAGCGCGAAACGGAACGGCAGTTTCTCCGACACCAGGTAGCCGAAGCCGGAGGCGAAGACCACACCGGTCTCCGGGCGCTTCTCCATCACCGTTGCCGCCAGTTCGACGCCCGACATGCCGGGCAGGTTGATATCCGTCAGCAGCACGTCGAACTCCATGCCGCTCAGCGTCGCCAGCGCCGCCTCGGCCGTCGCGAAGCCGTGCACTTCATGTCCGAGCAGGCGGAGCATTTCCTCGATCATGTGCAGCAGTTGCTGATTGTCTTCGACGAGCAGAATCTTCAGGGGGCGGTCCATTGAGCGAAACGGGGAAGGGCCGTGGCGGCCGGTTGCTGTAGTGCGTTGCGGGAAGGAGCCGGCGCCGCTTGCGATCACCTGTCGCCGGTCCTGAAGAGAGGCGCTCCAATGAATACCCGTCGTGCGGGAAGGCGTATTGTCGTGACGACAGGCAAGCTTGGCAACGTGAAAAGCCGTCAGCGCCGGGGCGCATTGCGATCGGTCAATGCTGCGCTGCAGCAGGCGCCTGCGCTTCATGTCTTTTTTGCACGCAAATCGTCCGAACGGGCGATGTACACGTACTTGCCATTTTCTATTCTCAACATCCCGAAACAGGAAATGCGGCCCCACTTCAGACACGGAGGCGGAGATGACGATCGCATGGCGTCAGTTGCAGCAGGCAGTGCGTGCCCTGGACTATGAGGGTACGCCGCGCGAGCGGCTCGTGGCCGCATGCTACAAGCTTGTCCGGGTACGTACGCGTGACATGCCGGCCGAGGTGGCGCGCGACTTCGAATGGCTGATGGGCGGCCTGGCCCGGTATCCGCTGCGTCATCCGCATGACGAGATCAAGCATCGCATCGCCGCGTTCAGCGATGAACAAGTCCAGCATGCGACGCGGCTCGTGTGGCGCATGCACGATGCGGTGGCCGTGTACCAGCCGCGCACTTCGCTGCACGCCATGCGACAGACGCAGGGACTGCACAACGCTACGGCTTATTCCTGACCATGTCCGGTCCGATTCGAGAAGCCCGCTTCGGCGGGCTTTTTCGTTTGCGATTGCGGACCGCTTTCTGAATGCAGATCAAATGCGTCGTGGCGCATGCCCAACAGGCATGCGCCTCCCGGCATGGTGCGTCCGCCGCCGTTGAGAGTTATCAAACGCCGTACGGCAAGCCCCGGTAATGATCAACGGAACAATAACGACACCTCAGGGAGCTACCATGATTTGCGGAACACACGATGTCTAAGACCACCCAGCGACTGATCACCTCGATTTTCTGCACCATCCTTGCAGCCTGCGGCGGCGGCGGTTCCGATTCCGGTACCACGGCGCAGGGCACGAACACTACCGGACAAGGCACGACGACGGGCAGCACCGGCACGACGACCGGAACGCCCGGTACGGGATCTACCGGCACATCGACCGGCACATCTACCGGCTCCAGCGGCGGCAGCACCGGATCGACCGGCGGTTCCGGTAGCGGCACGACCGGTTCCGGCGGCACCACGACGACACCCGGCACCGGCACTGGCACCGGCGCACCGAGCAGCGGCGGCACCGGCACCGGCACAGGCACGACAACGCCGCCGGCCCCCACGCCGGACGCCACGCAGGCCCGCTTCAACGGTCCCACCGGCATTACCTTCGCCGCGAACGGCGACTTGTACATCGCCGACAGCGGCAACTTCACCGTCCGCAAGCTCGCCGCCAACGGCGCGGTCACGACCATCGCCGGCAAGGCCGGCGTGCAGGGCAGCGCCGACGGCACCGGCACCAATGCGCTGTTCACCAGCCCGCGCGGCATCGCGGTGGATTCGGCCGGCAACCTGTATGTGACGGACGGCAGCGTGGTGCGGCGCATTACGCCGACCGGCGCAGTCACCACCATCGCCGGGCGCCAGGGCGAGTTCGACAATCTCGACGGCGTCGGCGCGGCGGCCCGCTTCCGCACGCCGGACGGCATCGTGATCGACTCCGCCGGCACGCTGTACGTGGCCGATTCGAACACCTACAACATCCGCAAGATCAACCCGGCAACCGGCGCAGTGACGACCCTGGCCGGCGGCAACGGCACGACGCAGATCGACGGCACCGGCGCGCAGGCCGGCTTCGTCGGACCCACGGCGCTCGCCATCGATGCGGCGAACAATATCTACGTCGCCGACATGTCGGTCGCTCCGGGCACCACGCCGATTCCGCTGCGCGGCTCCTCCTTCCTGCGCAAGGTCACGCCGGCCGGCGTGGTCACGACGGTAGCGGGCAATCTGGGCCATACCACCCCGGCGAACGATACGGTCCCGCGCACGCAGCTGGCGTTCAGCTCGGGACTTGCCGTGGATGCGGACGGCACGGCCTACCTTACCGACCACTTCGACGGCGGCAATTTCGTGAAGGTGGTGCGGCCGGACGGCACGGTCTCGACGCGCGTGCAAGATACGTCGTCGATCAGCTTCCTCTCGCGCCTCGCCTACAACCCGACGACGCGGCGCCTCTACGGCACGGACGAGTCGAACGACACCATCGTCTGGCTGACGACGGCGAGCGATGGTGCGGTGACGGTGGTGGCCGGCAAGCGCGGCGAAGCAGGCAGCGCGGATACGCCGTAAGGAGAAGGACGGATTCCCGCGCGGGCGGGAATCCGTGATGAAACGTTCAGGCGCGCACGACAACCTGCGGTGCGCCTGCCGTCATCTCGCCGATGACGGCGGCCGCGGCGAAGCCTTCGCGACGGAAGATGGCGAGCACCTCGTCGACGGCCGTCGCCTCGCAGGACACGAGCAGGCCGCCGGAGGTCTGCGGATCGGTGAGCAAGGCTTGCTGCACCGGCGTGATGCCGTCGCCAAGCTTCACCTCGGCGCCGTAGCCGGCCCAGTTGCGGCCGGACGCGCCCGTGACGAAACCGCGTTCCGCGAGCGCGGCAACGTTCGGCAGCAGCGGCACTTTCGCCACGTCGATCTGCGCGCTGAGGTTGGCGCCGCGCGCAAGCTCCAGCGTATGTCCCAGCAAGCCGAAGCCGGTGACGTCCGTCAGTGCGTGCACGCCGGGCAGTTCGGCCAGCGCCTTGCCCGGCTTGTTCAGCTTGGTGGTGTTGGCGATCATCGCCGCGTAGCCTTCCGCGTCCAGCGCTTCCTTCTTCAATGCGGCCGACAGCACGCCCACGCCGAGCGGCTTGCCGAGGATGAGCACGTCGCCCGCGCGCGCGCCGGCGTTGCGCTTCACCTTCGAGGGATGCACCAGTCCCATCACGACCAGCCCGTAGATCGGCTCGACCGAATCGATGGTGTGCCCGCCCGCGATCGGGATGCCGGCTTCCGCGCAGACCGCTTCGCCGCCTTGCAGGATGCGGCCGATCACGTCCACCGGCAGCTGGTTGATCGGCATGGCGACGAGCGCGAGTGCCATGATGGGCGTACCGCCCATCGCATAGACGTCGGAGATGGCGTTCGTCGCGGCAATACGGCCGAAGTCGTACGGGTCGTCGACGATGGGCATGAAGAAATCGGTGGTGGCGATCAGTGCCTGCTCGTCGTTGAGCTGGTAGACCGCGGCGTCGTCGGCGGTTTCGATGCCCACCAGCAGCTGCGGCGGCACCGGGAAGCCGGAGGAGCGGCGCAGGATGTCGGCCAGCACACCGGGCGCGATCTTGCAGCCGCAGCCGCCGCCGTGCGAAAAGGAAGTGAGACGGACGGGAAGTTCGGTAGGTGCATTCATGGCAGGTCTCTCGGAGAACTGCCGATTATCCAACATTCGGGCCGTCGGCGCGGCCGAGGTATGGCTGACGTACAATGGCCGGATGCTTGATTTCCACGATTACGACCTGATCATCGACGCGCGCAGCGAGCACGAATACGCCGAAGATCACATCCCCGGCGCCGTCAATCTGCCGGTCGTCAACGACCGCGAATTTGCCGAGGTCGGCACGCTGCACCGCACCGATCCGCTCGCCGCCTACCAGCTCGGCGCACGTTATTCTTTGATGAACATCTCGCGCCACATCGAGCAGCGCGTGGCAAGCCTGCCGGCGCGCAGCAAGGTGCTGGTCTACTGTTTCCGCGGCGGCAAGCGCAGCAAGGTCTGGTTCGACGTGCTCGACACCATCGGCTATCGCGTCGAGAAATTGAAGGGCGGCTGGAAGACCTATCGCCGCTGGGTGAACGAACAGCTCGCGACGGTGCCGGGCAATTACCGGTACATCGTCGTCTCCGGGCCCACCGGCTCGGGCAAGACGCGCCTGCTGCATGCGCTCGAAGAGAGCGGCGCGCAGGTGCTCGACCTGGAAGGCATCGCCGTCCATCGCGGCTCCATGATCGGCGCCGTGCCGGGCAAGCCGCAACCCACGCAGAAATATTTTGACAGCTGCCTGCTGCGGCGCCTTGGCGAATTCGATCCGGCGCGTCCGGTGTGGGTGGAAGCCGAGAGCAAGAAGATCGGCCAGGTGCAGGTGCCCGAGTCCTTGCTGGCAGCCATGCGCCAGGGCACGACCGTGGCGGTCGACGCGCCGATGGCGCAGCGCGTGCAGCTGCTGCTGGAAGACTATGAACATTTCCGGGCCGATCCGGCCTCGCTGATCGCGCGCCTGATTTACCTGCGGCCGCTGATCGGCGGCGAGGAATTCGAAACCTGGCAGACGCTCGCCGGGCAATACAAGGTGCCGGAACTCTTCGAGCGCCTCATGCGCAACCACTACGATCCGGCCTATCGACGCTCGATCCTGCGCAACTATCCGGAGATCGACAAGTCTCCGCAAGTGATGCTCGACGATTTGTCGCCCGCGGCGCTGCTGCCGGTGGCGCGCGAGCTGCGTGCACGTATGGAAACACCGGAGCGCGCGGCAGCCTGAAGTCCTCGGGCAGCGTCATTGCTCGACGCGAGCGCTTCGGAAGGAGTGTGGCCGCCATGAAACTGATTACCTGGAACATCCAGTGGGGCAGGGGCGTCGACGGCCGCGTCGATCTGGAACGCATTGTCAACGATGCGCGCCGCCTGGCCGATTTCGATGTGCTTTGCCTGCAGGAAGTCGCCGACGGCTTCGACGAACTCGGCGGCAACGATGCGCGCGACCAGTTCGCCGAAGTCGCGCGCCTGCTGCCAGGCTTCACGCCGGTGCGCGGCATCGCGACCGACATTCCCGGTCCGGACGGCCGCCGCAAGCGCTTCGGCAACATGGTGCTCTCCCGCTTCCCGGTGCTGCAGACGTTTTCCCATCTGCTGCCGTGGCCGGCCGACCCGGGCGTGAAGAGCATGCAGCGCATGGCGCTCGAGGCGAGCCTGCAGACGCCGCTCGGTCCGATTCGCGTCACCACCACGCATCTTGAGTACTACTCTGCAGCGCAGCGGCGCGCCCAGATCGAACGCCTGCGCGAACTGCAGCGCGAGGCGGTGGCCCAGTCGCGCAACGGGCCGGTCGCCGATCCCGACAGCGGACCGTTCTGCGTGCCGCCGCGTGCGGCGCCCGGCATCCTGACCGGCGATTTCAATTGCCGTCCGGATTCGCCGGAGCAGGCGCGGCTCGTCGAGAATATCGACAAAGCTACGCCGGCTTATGCGGATGCCTGGCAGGTGCGGCATCCTGGAGAAACGCACGCACCGACCGTCGGCCTCTACGACAAAGTGCAATGGCCGGGCGAGTCGTTTACGTTCGACTGCATTTTCGTGACGGCGGACCTGGTGCCGCGTGTGCGCGACGTGCGGGTGGACAGTACCAGCGCTGCGTCGGATCACCAGCCGGTGCTGCTCGAACTCGGTTGACCGATGCGGGTCTGAGCGGGACCGCTTACAGATTGCAATACAATTTTTGCCTTGCCGGTTGCAAACATGTTGCAGACCGGAATGTCGCTCTGGTGCTAGAATCAGGGCCTTTTTGGGAGGGGTATAACTTATGAACAAGCAAGAACTCGTCGATGCAATCGCAGCAGAATGCGACCTGTCCAAAGTCGCTGCCCAGCGTGCGCTCGACTCCGCGATCAACAACATCATCAAGGCAGTGAAAGCCGGTGACTCCGTCCAGCTGGTCGGTTTCGGCAGCTTCGCCGCCGGCGCACGCGCCGAGCGCACGGGCCGCAACCCGCGCACCGGCGAAGAGATCAAGATCGCTGCTGCCAAGACCGTTAAGTTCTCCGCCGGCAAGGCGTTCAAGGACGCACTGAACGGCTGATCGATTTGATCGCGCGGCTGCTGCTTTCGCGCAGCGACCGCGACCGGCGTGCCCGATGGGTGCGCCTCATGGGATTCCCTTTTGTATCGCATGGACGACAAGGTCCGGCATGCGGTGCAGGCGGGAGTCCCATTTTTGTTGTGGGACGGCGCAGGGGTTACGCAATGCATGCATTGCCTGCGGAGTCCGAGCGGCTTGCAAGCGGCGAAGTGGAAAGGTTGTAGGCCGGCTTTTCCCTCACCTTCCAGGGAGCTTAGAGTGGGGATGGGTTTCAGCAGCAAGTGAAGCGAAGCTACACCCATCCCCACCCCAGCCCTCCCCTTGAAGGGGAGGGAGTATTCTCTGCGGCGCAAGCCCTTGATGGGAGCAATCCCATTCGTCGAATAATCGACTGCAACGCTCAACGCAAGCGAGGCACTCCGCCGCCGGCATGCAGCGCCGACGCCTGCAGCCACTCCTTCAACTCACCCTGCACCCGCAATTCCTTCAGCCCGGCCTCGGGATCGCACACGATCAATTCCTCCGTCCCGTTCGGAAACGCGCCAGGCAGCGGATCGAGGATGCGGTATTCGCGCAGTTCGCTCTCGCGGACCACGCGTGCGATGCTGACCCAGCGCTCGCCGCGCGGCGCGCTGCCGACGAAGCGGCGCGCCACGGGACCGAGGAAGCTTTGCAGTTCATCGTCCGGCGCGAGATAACGCCAGTTCGAGTGGGTGACGATGCCGACGTCCGGGTGGGATTCCAGCAATTCGTCGAGGATCCACGCCCAGCGGAACAGCCAGGCATCCTGGATGGAGCGCTTAAGCGGGCGCGCCATCGTGAAGCGCGCCGCCGCGCTGGCCGGGTGGAGCACGCCGTCGAATTCAAGAAAAAGAATACGCATGACGACAAGGCCGGCACGTGTGTGCCGGCAGGTGAAGCATCAGCCGAGGTTCTGCTTTTCGGCGTGGCGGGCGGCGTCGAGCAGCTGGGCCGCCAGGGCGCGGGCCTCGCCGGAGGACAGTTCGCGGCAAGTGTCGCCCGACCACAGGCGGACCACGGCCGGCGCTTCCTTGCCGGGCACCTGGATGCCGACCAGCCGGGCCAGGCGCAGCGCCCCGCGATTCCGCACGTCGACCAGTTCGCCGAAGCGGGTCGTGACCGGCATGCGCGGCTCGGCATAACCTTGCGTGCGAACGCCGAAGCCGGCGGAAGGGGTGAAGGTGCTGGCGGTTTGCATCATGTCCGTTCCTCGTCGAGAAGCTGTATGGATATACAGTATATCGAGGAAGGCAATGCGTCAATGGCTTTTTTGCGTCAGCTTCTGGCTCGCCCGCCACATGCCCCAGCCGGCCAGTGCGAAGCCGAGCTGGCCGGCGGCCAGCCACAGCACCGAATGGCTGAGCAGGGGCGCGATGACGCCGGAGACCACGGCACCCAGCATCGTCTGCGCGAAGGACTGGCAGGAGGCGGCCACGCCGCGGATCTCGGGAAACAAGTCGAGGACCATCAGCGTGATGCCCGGCGCCACGACCGACATGCCGAAGGTGTAGAAGAACAGCGGCAGCACCGACCACGGCAGCGCCGGCGGGAAGAACACGTGATACAGCACGTTGGCCGCGCCGGCGCCGACCAGCAGGATGAAGCCGAGCGCGAGTTGGCGGTGGATCGGCATGCGGCCGGCGAGGCGGTTGGCGAAGAAGGCGCCGCCGAAGATGCCGGCCACCGAGGGAATGAACTGCCAGCCGAACTGATCGGCGCCGAGGCCGAGGTGCTTCGTGATGAAGACCGGCGCGGCGGCGACGTACAGGAACAGGCCGGCGAAGTTCACGGCGACCGTGCCGGCTTTCAGGTGGAACAGCGGCGAGCGGAAGACGCGCGTGTAGCTCTCCATCAGGAAGCGCGGATTGAAGGAGGCGCGCTGCTCGAGCGGCAGGGTTTCCGGCAGGCGCTTGTAGCAGGCCCAGAGCAGCACGGCGGTGTAGGCGAAGATGGCGAGGAAGATGGAGCGCCAGTCGAACAGCGTCACGATCCAGCCACCGAGGATGGGCGCGATGGCGGGCGCGACAGAAAAGATCATCGTCACCAGCGACAGCAGCCGCGTCGCTTCGGCGCCGAGATACATGTCGCGGATGATCGCGCGGCCGACCACCACGCCCGCACCGGCGGAAATGCCCTGCAGGATGCGGAAGGCCCAGAGGTAGCCGACGCTGTGCGCGGCGGCGCAGCCGAGCGAGGCGACGCCGAACACGGCCAGCGACGCGATCACCACGTTGCGCCGGCCGAAGGCGTCGGAGAGCGCGCCGTGCCAGAGGATCATGCCGCCGAAGGCGAGCATGTAGGCGGTGAGCGTCTGCTGCACTTCGAGCGCGCTGGCGTGCAGCGTGGCTTCGATGTTCGGAAAGGCCGGCAGGTAGGTATCGACGGAGAAGGGGCCCAGCATCGCGAGGGCGGCGAGCAGGACGGCGAGCTGGTTGCTGCTGATGGGGCGGGCTGCGGGTACGGTTTGCAAGATAATCGGCGAAGGGAGTTGGACACGTATTCTGCCTGCTTTGACATGAATGCGTCAGGCAGGGCTACAAAACCGGTTCGGGCTTGTCTGCGGCTTGTCTACGTGTAGGACCGGTAATGATTTGTAAAATTGCAAGAGTCGCAGGCGGGGCATCGCTATAGTGAAGGCGTCGCTTCTCCCTCCTGCAGTGATTTGCCCGCCGCGTTTCGCGCGCGGGCTTTTTTTTGTCCTGTTCGGCATGCTCCTTGCAATGCAGCGCACATCCGTCAGCACAGGAGAACGCCATGCCAGCAGGAGCCAGCCAGAAGCGCGAACGCGAGTACCTGACCCTCGAGAAAAAATTCAAGCAGAGCGGCCGCTACAAGGGGCGCGAGGACGAAGTCGCGGCGCGCATCGTGAACAAGCAGCGCTCGCAGTACGGCGAGACGCGCACCGAAAAGCAGAAGGACGCCGCCGGCAAGTCGCCGGACCGCAACCTGCCGCTTCCCGAGTATCAGCACATGACCATTCCGCAGGTGCGCGCCAGGCTCGACGGCATGGCCGCGAAGGACATCCGCAAGATCCGCAACTACGAAGCGAAGCACAAGAACCGCAAGGGCCTCATGGCGCTGCTCGAGCGGCGCTTGCAAATGTCCTAAGGTCCTGACGTCCTGATCAGGAGAGCGTGCGCAGGCCGAAGAGGTCGTGGAAGGCCTGCCGGTAACCCGAGGCGCCGAGCCACATGCTGTTGTTGTGCGTACCGCCCGGCACCAGCAGCAAGCGCTTCTTCTCGGGCGCCGCGTCGTAGAGATTCTGGCTGAAGCGAGAGGGCACGTATTTGTCGGCGGTGCCGTGCACGATCAGCACCGGCATGTGGACGTGCGAGATCTTGTCCACCGAGTCGAACTTCTGCGACAGCAGCAGCTGCAACGGCAGCCACGGGTAAGTCAGGGCACGCGCCACGTCGGCCAGCGTGGTGAACGACGACTCCACGATCAGGCCGTGTGCGCCGGCATCCGCCTTCAGGCTCGATGCTAGGTCGATGGCGATGGCGCCGCCGAGCGAGTGGCCGTAAATGAAGCGCTTGTTCGGGTCGGGCTGCAGTTGCGTCAGGCGCTGCCACGCGACGTGCGCATCCTGGTAGACCGTCTTCTCCGACGGCAATTCGCCTTCGCTGTCGCCGAAGCCGCGATAGTCGATGGCGAGCACCGAGAAGCCGAAGTCGTGCAGCTGCTCGATGCGGAACAGCTGGCCGGTCAAGTTCCAGCGCGCGCCGTGCAGGTAGAGCACCGCCGGCGCGTTCTTGCGCTCGGCCGGCCACCACCAGGCGTGCATGCGCTCGGTCTTCTTGCCGTCGGCAACGGGCAGCATCAGTTCCTGCACGCCGTCGGGCAGGCCGCTGTACCAGCTGGCCGTGCCGGGACGGATGCCGAAGGTCAGCTCGCGTTCCTTCTGCGCGAGCTGGCTGCAGCCGGCCGCGAGCAGCGAACCGGCCACGCCCAGCCAGAGCATCAGGCGCAGCCCGTGCTGAATGAGCCATTGCGTCGCCGAGGAAATCAGGGAAGCATCGGACATGGTTTCGATCAATGTGCGGGAGTTCAAAAAGCGACCCGCTAAGACTGCGCAACGGCAAGAATGTTCCGCAGAACGATCGATCGATGCTGTCTATTCCCTCATTGCAATTGCGTCGGTGAGCGCCCGAACCAGCGCTTGCACGCCCGGCAAAATGCGCTCGGGTCGGAGAAGCCGAGCTGGAAGCTCAGTTTCTTCAATGACAGTTGACCGTTGCGCAAATACCGCTGGGCAATCTCGCGCCGCGTGTCGTCCACCAGCCGCGTGAAATTGGTGCCTTCCTCGGCCAAGCGGCGCTGCAGGGTGCGTTCGCTCATCATCAGCCGCTTGGCCACATCCTCGCGCAGCGGCTCGCCCTTGGCCAGCATGCTCACCAGGATGCGCTTCACCCGCAGCGTGAACGAGGTGTTTTCCGGATGCGTGCGTTCCAGCTTGGCGAGCATGCGCACCGTCCACTCGCGCTGCGACTGCGCAAGGTCGGCCAGCATGCGCAGCGCCCAGTCGGCCGCGACCGGGTTGGTGCACGACAGCGGCACCGCCAGGTCGACGTCGGCGAACTCCATGCTGTTGGCCGCGGCATTGAACTGCACCGGACAACTGAAGGCCTCCGCATACGCGCGCTCGCCGGGCGGCGCCGGAAAGGCATAGGTCACGAGCGTGGGCTGCACGCGGCTGCTGCCGGCGGCGGTCTGCAACGTGCGCAGCACCATGCACCAGACGAAGTCGTAGTGCTGCTGCGGCACGCGCCGCTGTCCACCCGGCAGCTGCAGCGTGACGCGCGTGCGGCCCGTGAGGTGCTCGATGCTGCTCTGCACCGCGGGCGACACCAGGGGCGTATAGCGCACCAGGTTTTCGATCGCCGTCATCACGTCGGGCGACGCGCGCATGATGTGGCCCATCAGGCCGGAGCGGTCGAGGGATTGCGGCTGCGCGACCTTCAGGCCGAGCAGCGGATCGCCCGCGATCTCCGTCACCATCTCCCACAAGTGGCTGACCTTGTCGGCCAGGGTGAGCGCGTCGTCCGCCAGGCATTCGGATTCGTCCAGGCCTGTCTGCCGCGACAGTTCCTCGATATCGAATCCGCGGGCCGCCAGGCGCGCCTTCACCCCGCGGACCAGGTCGATTGCCGACGAATAGATCATTGTGCGTTCCTCGCTGGAGAAATCGTCTTCAACGGACATGGGAGTCTCACTGGGCAATGGCCGTGCGCAGGCGCAGGCCGATGCGCTGCTTGAGGTCGTTGAGTTTCGGATTGATGGTCGGCTGCATGTCGGCAGCCAGCTTTTCACCGAGCGCCTTGTTCAATTCCGGCAGCGCCGCCTCGAATTTTTGGCGGACGGGCGATTCGAGAATGGCGATGATCTGCCGCAGCTCCTCGTCGTTGAAGCGTGCCGACAGCAGCGGGCCGATGGTCGATGGCGCGAGCTTCTGCGTCGTCGTGCGTACCAGCGGCGAATTCTCATCCATGAATTTCCTGGCGTCGGCGGATATTTCCTTGAGTGCGGCGTCCTGGCGCGCCGGCACGACACGCCCCTGCAGGACGGCGCGCGCCTGCTGCACCGCATCGGCGACCGGCTGCTGCAGCATGGCTTCGCCGAGCGCGTCCACGTGCCAGAGCTGGAGCACGCGGTCGACTAGCTGCTGCTTGTTCATGCCTGCGGTATCGGTGGCCGCGAAGGCGCAGCCTGCGGACGAAATGAGAGCGACGACGATCAGTTTTTTGAGCATGGTTTGTCTCCTTGTGTGTCAGTCGAATTTCCGGGTGAAGCTTGCGCCGAGGTAGCGCACGCGAATGCCGCCGTTGACGTCCATTCCGGCGTAGGGGTTGTAAATCACGTTGAAGAAGTTGTCGCAGTTCATGTTGCAGCTGCCGTTGGCCGGTGTATTGAAGTCGCCCTTCATGTAGCTGGCGCCCACGGTGAGTTCCATGTCGCGGCGCAGCTTGTAGGTGAAGCCGGCGCTGATGACCTTGGTGTCGGGCAGCGGCGCGACCATGTCGATCCGGTCCGACGGGATCGAACTCTTGCGCGGCTCGTAGCCGAAGCGCAGCGTCAGCTTCTTGCTCGCCTCGTACTGCAGGCCGTAGCCGAAGTGCCAGACGCTGCGGTAGCCGCGCGGAATCTTCAGCTGCGTGGAGTCGGGGATGCCGAACAGCCGCGCCATCTCGAGCAGCTTGATGCTCTGGTCGAATTTGAAGGTGAGCGCATCCCAGCTGCCCCAGTCGGTGTAGTTGGCGTCGACGTTGACCTGGAGCTTCTGCGTCGGCTTGACCTTCACGCCGATCTGGAAATGCTTCGGAAACGGAATGGTCGCCGTGACATTGCCTTCCTGGACCTGCGGAATATTGCTCGGCAGGCCGAACACTGCGGCAACGATCGGCCCCTGCAGACTGGACCAGATGCCGTCGATGAAGCGGCGCAGCATCGGATCGGCGACGAAACGATAGCGTCCCGTATAGACCGTCTTCGACCCGCTCTGGTACACCACGCCCAGCGCGAAGCGGTCGGTGGGTTCCCACAGGATGCCGAGGTTGATCGTCGGGTCGACCGGCGAGGTCACGTCGAGATCGAAGTTGGCCGCCCGCTTGAACGGCGACAGACGTCCGTCTTCACCGCCGCCGCACAGGCCGGGGCCGAGCGTGTCGAGGACGTTTCCGCCATCCTTCGGACACCAGCCGTTCTGCACCTGGCCGGTGATGCCGAGCAGTTTGTTCGGCAGCCGCATGTCGGTGTTGAAGGCGAAGGCGGCATGCGAGATCGGCACGGAGACGCCGATGCGCAGCGTGTCCGAGACCTTGTAGCCGACGGCCGGCGAGAGATACACCAGCCGCTGCAGTTGCACCAGGCGGCCATCGAAGCGCGCCGGGTCGTTCGGGTCCTTCGTGTGGTCCACGCTCATGGCCTGCGTGAGGTAGGACATGGTGCCGAAGGTGAACGGCGAGCCTTCCTTGTTGTAGGCAAGTCCCAGGCCCGGCACCACCGCCAGCGGCAGGCGCCAGTTCGGCACGCCCACGCCCGGCACGTAGATCGCCTGGCGCGTCGGGCCGGTCGAGGTGTTGTTGAGCGGGTCGTCCTTGAAGCCGCCGATATCGAAGCCGTCGGGCTGGTGGAAGCTGGCGCTGGTGCGGATGGACGCGCCGAACATCGTGGCGGTATGGGTTTCGCCGGTCAGGCGCGCCAGGCCCGCCGGATTGAAATGGATGGACTCGATGCCCGGCGGATCGGCCGTCACCGCATTGCCGAGCGACATCGCCGTGGGACTGGTGGCGAGGTTCTCGGTCAGCGCGGCGTGCGCGGCCGGCAGCCCGGCCGCGAACAGGGCGGCGGCCAGCGCAAGCGGACGGAGCGAGTCCGGGGCGGGCAGGGAAGCGCGCATCGTCCGCATCTTAGAAGTCGATCGGCAGGTTCACGCCGATGGAGAAATTCGGCGCGTCCGGTGTGAGGCCGACACCGGCGGTGATGTTGATCGTGGTCTTGGGCGAGACGCGGTAGCCGAGGCCGAAGGTCAGCACGCCGGCCGTCTGCGTCTGCGTCTTCACCTCGGTGCCATCGGCAAAGCGCAGCTTGGAGCCGGCCGAGATGGTTTCCTGCAGCGAAAGAGAGGTCGAGATGTTGTACGACAGCGCATAGGCGAAGCCGATGCCGAAGCCGATCGACATGCCCGGCTCCACCCGCGCCAGGATGCGGTTGCCGCGCACCTGCGACAGATGCGACGCCGGCGCGCTGTAGGTGAAGCTGAGCGAGCCGAACAGCGCGACCGGATCGACGATGTGGTTGACGTTGATGCCGGCCGTAAGGGCAGCCGAGCCGGAGCCGGTGGCGAGGCCCTGGTCGGCCTGCACCTTGAACGGGCTGCGGCCGGTGGGCAGGCGCAGCGAGCCGTTGAAGGTCATGGACGGCTGGCCGCGGCGGGTCTCGAAGGGCTGGTAGCGGGCGCCGAGCGCAATGTCGCCGATCGAATGCGAGGTGCCGTCGAAGGTCGGGTTCTGCGAATACTTGCTGACCAGCGGCACGCTGAAGCTGGCGGTGAGGTTGTCGAGCACGCCGTAGTCGGCGGCCAGGGTGTTGGTGATGGTATGCGAGCTGTCGTTCTCGATGTTGAACAGGGTGAGCTGGCCGGAAGAGAGGTCGGCGTTGATTTTTTCCTGGCCGATGTAGCTGTAGTTGAAGTCGTAGGTGACGGCGACCTTGCCGCGCTTGAGCAGCGAATACTGCTTGTCGACTGCGGTGAGGGTCTGCTGCAGCAGCGTGGTCTGGTCGGTGTCGCCCTCCTTCTGCTTGAGCGCGTCGCGCGCGGCGGCCATGCCTTCGGGTTCGCCGGGCCGCGAAGAAGAGGACTGGGCATAGACCGGCAAACTCGCCGGTAAAGCGAGTGCGGCAATCAGGCCCAGCACTGGACGTATTTTCATGTGGACTCCCTTGATGACGAGATGAAGACGCTCCCGGCGGCTCCCGCGGGAGCACCGTTCGCAACGGCGTTACGGATGGAATTACTGTCGGCGCAGGTAGGTGTTGCCGAACCCGGAGGTGGCCGCGCGCTCCAGCATGTAGGCCCGATCGAGCGCCTGCAGCTGGCCGCGGTCCTTCACGCGATCCATGTCGAACACGCCGAGCTCCTTGTCGGTCAGCGCCAGTTGGGCGACGGCCGGCTTGTCCTTCGGCGGGTAGATCAGGAAGAGCGTGTTGCGGTCCCAGAGCGCGGCGAAATCGTCGATGGAGAACACGATGTTGCCGGCCGAGGGATCGGCGATGTAGACGAGGCCGTCGCGCACGCCGCGCAGCACCACGAAGTGCTTGGCGCCGGCATAGTCGATCGGGACGATGGCGGGATGCTCGAGCGTGAGCAGGTCTTTCACTTCCGCGCGGAAACCGGCGCTCTGCACGCCGAGCGAGGCGACGTAGCGCTTCATGTCGAGCAGCGAGAAGCCGCGGCGTTCGATGATCTTTTCCTTCTCGCCGCGCTCGAGCATGCCTTCCATCGCTTCCTGTTCGTTCACCTTGAGGCCGAGGTGATAGTTCAGGATGGTGACGAGCGCGGCCGAGCCGCAGCTGTATTCATAGGCTTGGCGGACGATGTGCTTGTACTTCAGCTCCGAGAACGGTTCGATGCGCACGGGCTGCGACACCGGGCCGCCGCCGACGGCGTTCATCGGCAGATCGAAGCTGCCGAGCGGGCGGTCCGCGGGCGGCATTTTTTCGGACACGCCCGCGCCCAGGATGAGCGCGGCGATGGTGCCGAGTAGGATCATGAACATGAAAACATCCCCTTGTTTGTCTGCTCGTTTCGGATCTCGCGCCGCGATGTGTCTCGCGATCGACCGGTTTTTCCCTGCATGCCGATGGGCATGTCTTTGATGCGTTCCGGATTACGGCACTGCTGCGTTTCAACATTGCCGTCGAGTGCGATAAGAGTACGAGGGAAGTTGCCGATGGAATCTCATCCGAACGGAGGATGAGCGATTGCGGCGGCTCAAGCGCGATGGTGTTTGTCGGCCAAATTGGCGCTATGAGAGCAAGCTTCGATGCCGGGCGGAAAAGAAAGTAGGGGATGCGTCATGCGCGCGGGCATGCGAAGGAAGCGATGCACTGCGACGTGCATGCGTGCCGCATGGAAAGCGGCGAGGCGAGATGGTATGCGAGTGTGTGCCTCGTGCGCATGACCCGATCATGCTTCGCGTCATGCGTACGAGGTCACCCATGCGGTGCGGGCTTACTGGCCGCTGCCGCTCTTGCTGGAACCGCTGCTGC
>SPQI01000518.1 GCA_004570315.1 Oxalobacteraceae bacterium OM1
GCCGGAAGGCAGATGCCTGTTTTGCAGTGTTGCCGCTATACAATGCGCTCTCCTGCAGGCCGCTTCTTCCTCCATCCCGCCGCAATGAAAGTTCTTCCGCTCATCGTATTTCTGGCTGCCTTGGCCGGCTGCGCCAGCCATCCCGCCACCGCACCGGTACCCGCCCCGCAGGCCGCCGCCATCCCGGCGTTTTCGAGGAATCCGCCGGGTGGATTGCCAACGGGCTGGAAGCCGCTCGTCATCCTGCGCACGAAGAAGCCGACCGACTACAAGCTGATCGACGAAAATGGCCGCACGGTGCTGCATGCGCGTGCCGAAGGGGCTTCGTCCGCCTTGATGCACGACCTCGTGGTCGATCCGGCGATGCAGCCGGAACTCGAGTGGCAATGGAAGATATCCGGGCTTGTGCACAGTGCCGACAATACCCATCGGGCGACCGAAGATTCGCCGGTGCGCATCGTGCTCGGCTTCGACGGCGACAAGGACAACCTGCCCTTCAAGGAGCAGGTGCTATTCGAGACCGCCAAGCTCGTGACCGGCCATGATTTTCCCTATGCGACGCTGATGTACATCTGGGAAAACCGCCTGCCCGTCGGCACGGTCATCGACAGCCATCACAGCAGCCGGATCAAGATGATCGTGGCTGCCAGCGGTCCGCAGCAGGTGGGCGAATGGTGCAAGTACCGCCGCAACATCGTGGCGGATTTCGAAAAGGCGTTCGGGGAGAAGCCCGGCAAGCTGCTGGGCGTAGGTGTGCTGACCGATACCGACAACACCGGCGAAACCGGCGAGGCCTGGTACGGCGATATCCGCTTCGTGCCGCGCGCCGAGTAAGGCGCGCGGCAGGCTTCAGCGCTGTGCGAGGAAAGCTTCCGCCAGGCGTACCCAGTAGGTCGCGCCGATGGGCAGCAGCTCGTCGTTGAAGTCGTAGCTCGCGTTGTGCAGGTTGCACGGTCCGAGGCCATGGCCGGCGTCGCGATGACTGCCTTCGCCATTGCCGATGAAGACATAGCAGCCCGGCTTCTCCTGCAGCATGAAGGCGAAGTCCTCGGCGCCCATCGTCGGCTCGACGCTCGCTTCCACATTTTCCGGGCCAACGACGGAGCGCATCACCTCGATGGCGAATGCCGTTTCCTTCGCGTGGTTGATCACCGGCGGATAGTTGCGCTTGAAATGGAAATCGACCTCGGCATCGAAGGCGGCCGCCGTATGGTCCGCGATGGCGCGCATGCGCTCTTCGATCATGTCGAGCACGGTGGTGGAGAAGGTGCGCACCGTGCCGATGAGTGTGGCGTCGTCGGGCACGACATTGGTGGCGCTGCCGGCATGGATCTGCGTGATCGACAACACGCCCGCGTCGATCGGGTTCTTGTTGCGGCTGATGATGGTTTGCCAGCTCTGCGCAATCTGCACGGCGATCATGACCGGGTCGATGCCCTTGTGCGGCTGGGCGGCGTGGCAGCCCTTGCCGCGTACGACGACTTCGAATTCGTTGGACGAGGCCATGATCGGCCCGACGGTCACGCCGAAGGTCCCGACCGGCACGCCCGGCCAGTTGTGCATGCCGAACACGGCTTCCATCGGGAATTCGCGGAACAGGCCGTCATCCATCATGCGGCGCGCGCCGCCGCCGCCTTCCTCGGCCGGCTGAAAGATCAGGTAGACGGTGCCGTCGAAGTTGCGGTGCCGGCTCAGGTAATGCGCGGCGCCGAGCAGCATGGCGACATGACCGTCATGGCCGCAGGCGTGCATCTTGCCTTCATGCTTCGAGGCGTGCGGGAAGGTGTTGACCTCTTGCATCGGCAAGGCATCCATGTCGGCGCGCAGGCCGACAGCCCGGCTGCTCGTGCCGTTCTTGATGATGCCGACGACGCCGGTCTCGCCCATGCCGCGCGCGATGGGAATGCCCCATTCGGTGAGCTTCTGCGCGATGGCGTCGGCCGTGCGCTGTTCTTCGTAACAGAGTTCGGGATGCGCGTGGATATCGCGCCGGATCTGTTGCAATTCGCTATGAAATTGCAGGATGGGATCGATCAGTTTCATGGTCTGCTCCAACGGTGTGCGCGGTCTTGTGGATGGCTTGCCGCGCTGCATGCGCAGGGCATGCATTATGGGTATATTACGCTTAGACTGACACTCCGATGTTAACCGGCCGCAGGCGCCATGAACGCCGGCGGCACTTACGTTTGTCGACCCGGCAATCGCTTCCAGGAATTCCATGACCACCACCATCGTCCGTGCCGCCTGCCCGCACGACTGCCCCGACACCTGCGCACTCCTCGTGACCGTCGAAGACGGCGTGGCGACACAGGTGCGCGGCGATCCCGAGCATCCCACGACGGCGGGCGCGCTCTGCACCAAGGTCTCGCGCTATACCGAGCGCACCTATCATCCGGATCGCCTGCTGCATCCCATGAAGCGCATCGGCAAGAAAGGTGAGGGCAAGTTCGAGCGGATCAGCTGGGACGAGGCGCTGGACACGATCGCTGCACGCTTGAAGGAGATCGCTGCACGCGAGCCGCAGGCGATTCTTCCCTACAGCTATGCCGGCACCATGGGGCTGGTGCAGAGCGAGTCGATGGCCGGGCGCTTCTTCAACAAGCTCGGCGCCTCCTTCCTCGACCGCACCATCTGTGCGACCGCCGGCGGCGTGGGCTACAAGTACACGCTTGGCGCGCGTATCGGCACTGACCTCGAGCAATTCCAGAACGCCAAGCTCATTCTGATCTGGGGCGGCAACCCGATCGCGTCGAGCGTGCATTTCTGGATGCGCGCTCAGGAAGCCAAGCGGCGCGGCGCCAAGCTCATTGCCATCGATCCCTATCGTTCGCTGACGGCGGAGAAGTGCCATCAGCACATCGCGGTGCTGCCGGGCACGGATGCGGCGCTCGCGCTCGGCATGATGCATGTGCTGATTGCGGAAGACCTGCTCGACCACGACTACATCGCGCGCCACACGCTGGGCTTCGATGAACTCAAGAAGCGCGCGGCGGAGTGGACGCCGGAACGCACTGCGCGCACTTGCGGCATCGCCGTCGAAGAAGTGCTCGGACTGGCACGCGAATACGGTCAGACCGCGAAGCGCGGCGAGCCAGTGGCGATTCGCATGAACTACGGCCTGCAGCGCGTGCATGGCGGCGGCATGGCGGTGCGCAATATCGCCTGCCTGCCGGCGCTCGTCGGCGCATGGCGGCATGCTGCGGGCGGCGTGCAGCTGTCCACGTCCGACAGCTTCCCGAAAGACAACCGCGCGCTGCAGCGTCCCGAGCTGCTGGCCGGCCGCACGCCGCGCACGATCAACATGAGCACCATTGGCGACGACCTGCTGCGCGAGGCTTCGCCGGAATTCGGGCCGAAGGTCGAGGCGGTGATCGTGTACGACTCCAATCCGGTCGCCGTTGCGCCCGAGTCGCCGAAGGTCGCGCGCGGCTTTGCGCGCGAGGATCTGTTTACGGTGGTGCTCGAACATTTTCAAACCGACACTGCCGATTACGCCGACATCCTGTTGCCGGCCACCACGCAGCTCGAGCACACCGATGTGCATTCCGCGTATGGCCATGTCTACATGCTGGCCAACAATCCGGCCATCGCGCCGCTCGGCGAAGCCAAGCCGAATACCGAGATCTTCCGTCTGCTGGCCGCGCGCATGGGCTTCGACGATCCTTGCTTCCGCGAGACCGACGACGAGATCGCCGCGCAAGCCTTCGATCGCAGCAATGAACGCGCCATCCACTTCGACTGGGAATCGCTCAAGCGCAAGGGCTGGCAAAAGCTCAACGTGTCCGAGGCGCCGTTTGCTGACGGCGGTTTTCCGACGCCTTCCGGCAAGTGCGAGTTCTATTGCGAACGCATGCTGGCCGACGGACTCGATCCGCTGCCGACGTATATCCCGCCGCACGAGTCGGTCGCCAGCAACCCGACGTTGGCAAGCCGATATCCACTCGCAATGATTTCCCCGCCGGCAAGGAACTTTCTCAACAGCAGCTTCGTCAATGTGAGAAGTTTGCGTGACACCGAGGGCGAGCCGCATCTGGATATCCATCCGGACGATGCGAAGACGCGTGGCATTGAAGACGGCGGGATGGTCCACATCTTCAATGACCGGGGCAGCTTCGTCGCCAAGGCGCGCGTGACCGACAAGGCAAGACCCGGGCTCGTGGTTGGCTTGTCCATCTGGTGGAAGAAATTCGCCGGCGATGGCAAGAACGCCAATGAAGTGACGAGCCAGCGTCTGACCGATATGGGCAATGCACCAACCTTCTACGACGTGCTGGTGCAGGTGGAAAACGTGTAGGAGCGAAGATGAAGTGGCGGGTCCTGGCAGTATGTGGTGCGGCAGCGTTGGCAGCCGGATGTTCCCAGATCAACTACTTCGCCCAGGCGGCGCAGGGGCAGTTCGAGCTCCTCGCCGAGGCGCGTCCGATCGATGACTGGATCGCCAATCCGTCCACCAGCGACAAGCTCAAGGACAAGCTCGCCAAGGTCAAGGAAATCCGCAAGTTTGCGGTGCAGGAGCTGGGCCTGCCGGACAACGGCAGCTACACCAGCTACACCGACTTGAAGCGGCCCTACGTGATGTGGAACGTGGTCGCCACGCCTGAACTCTCCCTCAAGCCGCTGCAATGGTGCTTCCCGGTGGCCGGCTGCGTGAACTACCGCGGCTACTACAGCAAGGAAGCGGCCCAGGCGTACGCCGCCGAGCTGCGCGCCGAGCATTACGACGTCGAGGTCTCCGGCGTGCCGGCCTATTCCACGCTGGGCTGGTTCAAGGACCCGGTGCTCTCCAGCTTCATCCAGTATCCGGACGGCGAAGTGGCGCGCATGGTGTTCCACGAACTGGCGCACCAGACGGTCTACGTGGCCGGCGACTCGCGCTTCAACGAGTCCTTTGCGGTCTCGGTGGAGGAGGCCGGTGTCGAACGCTGGCTGGCCAAGTACGGCGACGACAAGATGCGCACGGCCTACGCCGCCTACGAGAAGCGGAAGCGCGAATTTCTTGCGCTGCTGCTGAAGCACCGCCGCGAACTGGAAGAGAACTTTGCGCGTGACGTCAGCGACAACGACAAGCGCACGCGCAAGGCGCAGATCTTTCAGGCGCTGAAGGACGACTATCAGGTGCTCAAGACGTCGTGGGGCGGCTACAGCGGCTACGACAAGTGGTTCGCCGAGCCGCTGTCCAATGCCCATCTTTCCGCCATCGCCACGTATCACGACTTCGTGCCGGGATTCCGTGCGCTGCTGGTGCGGGAAAAGCGGATGGACAAGTTCTACGACGCGGTCCGCCGCCTGGCGGATCTGGATAAAACCGAGCGCCATCAGATGCTGGCCAGCTTCGGCCAGCCGCCGGCGATGGCCGCCGGATCGAGCCGCACCGTCGCGGGTCCTGAACGTCCCTGAATCTCTTCGCTCCTCGTATCCTCGCCATGCGGCCCGTTTCGACGGGCCGTTTTCTTTTGTGCCGGTCCACATGCGGGTGCCGCTCGTCTCGACTCGGAATTGATGGGCCGCAAGATGACCTTGCCGCTAGAGGACATGCTCTGAATCCGGCAAAACCCTTGCGCCCGGACGCATGGCCCGATAGCATTGTGTGCAAAAAATGAACCGGTCGTTCGCTTTTTCGGCCGGCCCTTATGCCAATCAGGAACGAGGAAGACAATGGACAAAATCTGGCTGAAGTCCTATCCGCCGGGCGTGCCCACGGAAATCGACACCACGCATTACCGCTCGCTGGTCCACCTGCTGGAGGAGTCCTTCACCAAGTTCGCCTCGCGCGACGCCTATGCCTGCATGGGCAAGCACCTGACGTACGCACAAGTCGACGCCTATTCCAAGCATCTCGGCGCCTGGCTGCAGAGCCGCGGCCTGAAGAAGGGCGCGCGCGTCGCCATCATGATGCCGAACGTGCTGCAGTACCCGATCGCGATCGCCGGCGTGCTGCGCGCGGGCTACACCGTGGTCAACGTCAATCCGCTCTACACGCCGCGTGAACTCGAGCACCAGCTCAACGATTCGGGCGCCGAAGCCATCATCATCCTCGAGAACTTCGCCACCACGCTGGAGCAGGTCATCAGCAAGACCAAGGTGCGCCATGTGGTCGTGGCCAGCATGGGCGAGATGCTCGGCGGCGCGAAAGGCGCGATCGTGAACTTCGTCGTGCGCAACGTGAAGAAGATGGTGCCGGCCTTCTCGCTGCCGAACGCCACGCGCTTCAAGAATGCATTGGCCGAAGGCGCACGCGCCGGCCTGAAGCCGGTCGATCTCACGCGTGACGACGTCGCCTTCCTGCAGTACACCGGCGGCACCACCGGCGTGTCCAAGGGCGCGACGCTGTTGCACCGCAACGTGATCGCCAACGTCCTGCAGAACGATGCCTGGGCCCAGCCGGCGCTGCAACAGGAGCCGAAGATCGATCCGCTGATCATCGTTTGCGCGCTGCCGCTGTACCACATCTTCGCGCTGACGGCCTGCTGCCTGATGGGCACCCGCTGGGGCGCGATGAACATCCTGATTCCGAATCCGCGCGACATCGGCGGCTTCATCAAGGAACTGTCGAAGTACAAGTTCAACCTGCTGCCGGCGGTGAACACGCTCTACAACGGCCTGGTCAATCATCCCGACTTCGCCAAGCTCGACTTCTCCGGCCTGAAGATCTGCAACGGCGGCGGCATGGCGGTGCAGCAGGCGGTCAACGACAAGTGGAAGAAGGTCACGGGCGTGTCGATCATCGAAGGCTACGGCTTGTCCGAGACGGCGCCGACGGCCACCGTCAATCCGGCGACCGCGACCGAGTTCTCCGGCGCCATCGGCCTGCCGGTTCCGTCGACCGACATCGCGATCCTCGACGACGACGGCCGCCCCGTGCCGCTCGGCCAGCCCGGCGAAATCGCTATCCGTGGTCCGCAAGTCATGGCCGGCTACTGGAACCGCCCGGACGAAACCGCCAAGGTCATGACGCCGGACGGCTTCTTCAAGTCGGGCGACATCGGGGTGATGGATGAGAAGGGTTTCGTGCGCATCGTCGATCGCAAGAAGGACATGATCCTGGTCTCGGGCTTCAATGTGTATCCGAACGAGATCGAAGCCGTGGTGGCGGCGCATCCCGGTGTGCTGGAATGCGCCTGCATCGGCGTGCCGGATGCGAACTCCGGCGAGGCGGTGAAACTTTTCGTGGTGCGCCGCGACCCGACGCTGACCAGCGAGCAGTTGATGGACTACTGCCGCGAGCAATTCACCGGCTACAAGAAGCCGAAGTACATCGAATTCCGCGACGAGCTGCCGAAGACCAACGTCGGCAAGATTTTGCGCCGCGAACTGCGCGACGAGAAGAAAGCCGCGTAAGCGCTGTCCCGCATCCCCAAGGTTTGAGCCGCCCGCATGCCGGGCGGTTTTTTTATCCCGCCTTGAAAATGCCGGGGCGGCCGTCCTCCACGGCAAAGTGCGCAATGGTGCGCTTGCCCGAATCGGCGCGGCGTACGTCGTCCAGCGCTTCGAAGCGCACTTCCATCACGCTCGGCTTGAGTTCCACCATGGCATAACCGCGTACGTCGCTGCGCCCGTATTTGATGTGCGGATTCAGCTGGACGTATTCGTCGGTGCGGGCCTGCGGGCGGCTGTTCGAGGTGACGGAGGTGCCGCAGAACTCGGTCGCCAGGCGCGGGTTGTCCGACGATTCGGGCCGTGAGAAATCGCGGCGCAAGTCGGCCGCGAAGAAGCTGTGCACGTCGCCCGACAACACCACCGGATTGGCAGGGCGATGCTTGGCCAGCGCGTCGAAGAGGCGGTCGCGTGCGGCTGGATAGCCGTCCCAGCCGTCGGTCCAGAAGCGGCCGCCTTCGGGGCCGTCGAGCGGCAGGTGCGTCGACTGCGCCATCAGCGTCTGCTGGGCGACGATGTTCCATGCGGCCTGCGAACTCGCGAAGCCATCGGCCAGCCAGACCTCCTGCTCGCGTCCGAGCAGCGTGCGGTCGGCACGCGTGCGCTCGATGCAGGACGCGCCGACGGTCGTCGAACCGCCGCGCCCGGGACGCGGACAGGCGTGATGGGAGCGGTACTGCCGGTCGTCGAGCACATGGAATTGCGCGAGACGCCCCCAGGCATAACGCTCGTAGAGCCGCAGATGCGCATAGCGCAGCGGGCCGTCGGGCAGGGCGGGCAGGCGGATCGGCATGTGTTCGTAGAACGCCTGGTAGGCCGCGGCGCGGCGCGCAAGGAAATTCGGATCGAGCCGCTCGTCCCGATCGTTGCCGTAGTCGTTGGCAACCTCATGGTCGTCCCACGTCACGATCCAGGGCGCCGCGTGATGCGCCGCCTGCAGGTGCGGATCGGACTTGTATTGGGCATAGCGGGCGCGATAACTCTCCAGCGTGAGGCTTTCGTTCTCGCGGGTCGGTTTGAGCGGATGCTGCAGGGCGAAGGGGCCCCATTCATAGATGTAGTCGCCGAGGAAGGCGACCAGGTCCGGTGCCGCCGCGGCGATGTGCCGGTGCGCCGCATATTCGCCGAACTCCCAGTGCTGGCAGGACGCGAACGCGAAGCGCAGGGCGCCCGGCATGGCATCCGCGGCCGGCGCCGTGCGTGTGCGGCCCACGGGGCTCACCGCGTCGCCCGCCATGAATCGGTACCAGTACCAGCGGTCCGGCTGCAGTTGGCCGGCATCCACATGCACGCTGTGGGCGAGTTCCGGCAGGGCCGTCGCGACGCCTTTACCGGCAATGCGCTTGAAGCCTTCGTCCTCGGCAATCTCCCAACGCACGCTGACCGGCGCGGAATCCATGGCTTCGGCATGCAGCGGGTCGGGCAGCAGGCGCGTCCACAGGACCACGCTGTCCGGGCGAGGTGAGCCCGAGGCGACACCTAGCGAAAACGGGTTGGATGTGATGTTGCGAGCCAGTGTGAGGCCCGGCAGGGAGCCGGCAGCGGCGAGCGAAGCAAGGCGTGCGGAATGGAGCAGGAAGGCGCGGCGGTCCACTGGGCGGCAAGGAAGGCGAAGTACGGAAAGAGCGGCAAGGCGCGGAAACGGTTCCGTACCTTGCGCTGGCGCAGGAGTGTCAGGAAACGAGCGGCAGCTGGCGCGGCTTGCGATCTTCGCCGGTCGCCACGTAGGTCAGGGTCGCTTCCGTCACCTTCACGGTCTCGGCCTGCAGCCGGTTACGCTCGGCATAGACTTCCACGTTCACCGTGATGGACGTATTGCCAACCTTGACGATCTCCGCGTAGAACGAGAGCAGGTCGCCCACGAACACCGGCTGCTTGAACAGGAAGGAATTCACCGCGATGGTCGCCACGCGGCCGTTGGCGCGGCGCACGGCGGGCAGCGAGCCGGCGATGTCGACCTGCGACATGATCCAGCCGCCGAAGACGTCGCCGTGAATGTTGGCGTCGGACGGCATCGGCATGACGCGGAGGACGGGAACCTTGCCGTCCGGCAGTTGGGTGTGATGATGGTGTGACATTGGATACTCCCTTCGCAGCTGCGGCCCTTGAAAAAGCGGGCCCGGATTGCATGTTCTAGAATCCTTCCAAGCATAAACCAATCTCCATCGAAGGCCTGCATGCGCCGCTCTTCCGCTTCCTCTTCCGCACCGCCGTTGCCGCCCGCCAACCAGGGCACGCGCAACGACTGGGGCACGCTCAAGACACTCTTCCCCTATCTCTGGGCTTACAAGTGGCGGATGCTGCTGGCACTGACCTTCCTCGTCGGCGCCAAGGCCGCCAACGTCGGCGTGCCGCTGGTGATGAAGCACATCATCGACAGCCTCACGCCGAGTCCCGGCCATCCGCTGGCGGTGCTGGTGCTACCGGCCGGCCTGCTGGTGGCCTACGGCCTTCTGCGCCTGTGCACGACCATGTTTACCGAGCTGCGCGAATTCGTCTTCGCCAAGGTGACGCAGCGGGCGGTACGCAACATCGCGCTGAAGGTGTTCCGCCACCTGCATGCGCTCTCGCTGCGCTTCCACCTCAACCGGCAGACCGGCGGCATGACGCGCGACATCGAACGCGGCACGCGCGGCATTTCCTCGCTGGTCTCGTACACGCTCTACAGCATCCTGCCGACGCTGGTCGAGATTGCGCTCGTGATCGGTTATCTCGTGCTGCATTACGACATCTGGTTCGCAGGGATTGCGCTCGGCGCACTGGCAACCTACATCGGCTTCACGGTCGCCGTGACCGAATGGCGCACGCATTTCCGCCGCACGATGAACGAGCTCGATTCCAAGGCCAACACCAAGGCGATCGATTCGCTGATCAACTACGAAACGGTGAAGTACTTCGGCAACGAGGACTACGAAGCCAAGCGCTACGACGAGAGCCTGCAGACGCTGGAAACCGCCTCGGTGAAATCGCAGACCTCGCTGTCGCTGCTCAACACCGGGCAGTCGCTCATCATCGCGGTCGCCGTCACGCTCATCCTGTGGCGCGCGACGCTTGGCGTCATCGAGCAGCGCATGACGCTGGGCGATCTTGTACTGGTCAACTCCTTCATGATCCAGCTCTACGTGCCGCTCAACTTTCTCGGCGTGATCTATCGCGAGATCAAGCAGAGCCTGGCCGATATGGAGCGACTGTTCATGCTGCTCGATCAACACAGGGAAGTGGCCGACGCGCCGGGGGCGAAGCCGTTGCATGTCGATGGTGCCGAAGTGCGCTTTGCGCATGTCGACTTCAGCTACGAAAGCAAGCGCCAGATATTGTTCGACGTGGACTTCACCATTCCGGCCGGCACCACGACGGCGGTCGTCGGCCACAGCGGCTCGGGCAAATCGACGCTGTCGCGCCTGCTGTTCCGCTTCTACGACGTCAACGACGGCAACATCACCATCGACGGCCAGGACCTGCGCGACGTCACCCAGGAATCGCTGCGCCGCGCGATCGGCATCGTGCCGCAGGACACGGTACTGTTCAACGACACCATCGAATACAACATTGCCTACGGCCGGCCGGATGCGAGCAAGCACGACATCATTGCCGCGGCCAAGGCAGCGCATATCCACGACTTCATCGAAAGCCTGCCCGACGGTTATGCCACGATGGTGGGCGAGCGCGGACTGAAACTCTCGGGCGGGGAGAAGCAACGCGTGGCGATCGCGCGCACCTTGCTGAAGAATCCCGCCATCCTGATCTTCGATGAAGCCACTTCGGCGCTCGATTCGCGTTCTGAACAGGCGATCCAGCAGGAGCTGAAGGCCATCGCGAAGAACCGCACGACGCTGGTCATTGCGCACCGCTTGTCCACGATCGCCGACGCAGCACAGATCCTCGTGCTCGACCACGGCCGCATCATTGAGCGCGGCACGCATCTCGAGCTGCTCGCCGCCGACGGCGCCTATGCGCAAATGTGGGCGCGGCAGCAGGCGCGCAAGGATGAGACGCCGGCATCGCCGGGCGGCATCAGCCCGGAATCGGCGGTCGCCTGACGTGCTTTGCTTCCGCTGCCGAAGCGCCTAACATAGCGCCATGGAAACCAAGTGGCTTGAAGACTTCATCTCATTGGCAGAGACGCGCAGCTTCAGCCGCTCGGCTGAGCTGCGGCACGTCACGCAGCCCGCGTTCTCGCGCCGCATCCAGTCGCTCGAAGCCTGGGTCGGCACCGACCTCATCGACCGCACGTCCTATCCCACCCGTCTCACTCCTGCCGGCGAAGTTTTTTACGAACAGGCGCTCGAGATGCTCGGGCAGATCAACAACGCCCGCGCGCTCCTGCGCGGCAAGCGCCCCACCGCGCAGACCACCGTCGATTTTGCCGTGCCGCATACGCTGTCGCTGACATACATGCCGAAGTGGATGACGGAACTGCGGGAAGGCTTCGGCACCATCAACACGCGGCTCATGGCGCTCAACGTCCACGACGCGGTGATGACCATCGTGGAGGGCGGCTGCGACCTGCTGCTCTGCTATCACCATCCGCGCCAGCCGGTGCAGCTCGACGCCAGCCGCTACGACATGATCACGCTCGGCAACGAAGCCCTGCGCGCCTATTCCCGCTGCGACCGGTCGGGCACGCCGGAATTCGTGCTGCCCGGCACGTCGAAGGCACCGCTGCCGTTCCTGTCCTACACCAGCAACGCTTACCTCGGCCGCATGGTCGAACTCATTCTGAGCGACGCCAAGCGGCCGCTCTTCCTCGAGAAGCGCTACGAGACCGACATGGCCGAAGGCCTGAAGATGATGGCGCTCGAAGGGCATGGCATCGTGTTCCTGCCGGAGTCGGCCGTGACGCGCGAGATCAAGCAGAAGCAGTTGGCGCGTGCCGATGCCGGACAGGCCGACTGGGAGGTGAACATGGAGATTCGCCTGTACCGCGAACGCCCGACATCCCAGCGTCCCGGCAAGCCCATCGTGTCGCGGCTGTGGGACTACCTCGTGCGGCAGCACGAAGGCAGCGAAAAACCACCCGCCCGCAAAGCGCGGCGTGCCTGAACGGCTGATGCATTTTTTGCATAGTTACATGCCAACAAAGCATTGGATTTGAATTTGGCGATTCTCTAGCATCGCTTCATCGTCGGCGCCGCCTTCCTGCTGCGGCACGTTCAACATGGAGCAACGCATGAGCCAGCATCAAATCCCGTCCTATCTCACCCCGCACGGCATCGGTCCGTGGGGCGTCTATCTCGAACAGATCGATCGCGTCACCCCGCATCTCGGGGCGCTGGCACGCTGGGTCGAAACGCTCAAGCGTCCGAAGCGTGCCCTGATCGTCGACGTGCCCATCGAGCGCGACGACGGCACCATCGCCCACTTCGAGGGCTATCGCGTCCAGCACAACACCTCGCGCGGGCCCGGCAAGGGCGGCGTGCGTTTCCACCAGGACGTCACGCTCTCGGAAGTGATGGCGCTGTCGGCCTGGATGACCATCAAGAACGCCGCGGTGAACGTGCCGTACGGCGGCGCCAAGGGCGGCATCCGCGTCGATCCGAAGACGCTGTCGCAGGGCGAGCTGCAGCGCATGACGCGCCGCTATACCAGCGAGATCAACATCATCATCGGTCCGAACAAGGACATCCCGGCGCCCGACGTCAACACCAACGAAAAGGTCATGGCGTGGATGATGGACACGTATTCCATGAACCTCGGCAGCACCGCCTCCGGCGTGGTCACCGGCAAGCCGATTTCCCTGGGCGGCAGCCTGGGCCGACATGAGGCGACGGGGCGCGGCGTGTTCGTGGTCGGGTGCGAGGCGGCGGCGAAGAAGGGCATCAGCATCCAGGGCGCGCGCGTCGCCGTGCAGGGCTTCGGCAACGTGGGCGGCATCGCGGCGCGCCTCTTCTCCGAAGCGGGGGCAAAGGTCGTCGCGGTGCAGGACCACATGGGCACCGTCGTACGCGAGAGCGGCATTGACGTCACTGCGTTGCAGGCGCATGTCGCGCAGCACGGCAGCGTGGTGGGCTTCACTGGCGCCGAAGCGGTGCAGGACCGCGCGCAGTTCTGGGGCGTGGACTGCGACATCCTGGTGCCGGCCGCGCTCGAGCAGCAGATCACGCCGGACAATGCAGGGCAGATCAAGGCCAGGATCATCCTTGAAGGCGCCAACGGTCCGACCACGCCGGCGGCCGACGACATCCTGCACGACAAGGGCGTGCTGGTCGTGCCGGACGTGATCGCCAACGCTGGCGGCGTGACGGTCAGTTACTTCGAATGGGTGCAGGACTTCTCGAGCTTCTTCTGGACCGAAGACGAGATCAACCAACGTCTCACCCGCATCATGCGCGAGGCCTTCGCGTCGGTCTGGCAGCTGGCGGAAGAGAAGAAGGTGTCGCTGCGCACTGCAGCCTTCATCGTCGCTTGTACGCGTGTGCTGCAGGCGCGCGAGATGCGTGGTCTGTACCCGTGACGGCGCTGCGCGTCACGCGCATGCAACACTGTTAAGTACAAATACGTATTGATCTGCCGCTCCTTACGGGGCGGAATCAAAAAAGTGAGCCGGCAATGCTTCGGCTCCGGCTATCATCGAAACCCCGCGCGGCCCGGAACTTGCATCAGGTTAAGTTTTTCGCGCCGCGCGCGAGCCAGTTTGTTGATATCCAACCTGCGTGAGATGGAGACACCATGCGCAATTTGAAGTCAGTCGGCACCGCCGTCGCGATCGGCCTAACCGGCCTGTCGTGCGTTGCAGCCGGCGCGGCCAACGCGGCCGATACGCTTGCCAAGATCCGCGACACCCGAACCATCGTGATCGCGCACCGCGACTCCTCGGTGCCGTTCTCTTATCTCGACGACAACAAGAAGCCGGTCGGCTATGCCGTCGACCTGTGCCTGAAGGTGGCGGATGCGGTGAAGCGCGAGTTGAAGCTGCCGCAGCTGAACATCGAGTACCTGCCGGTCACGTCGTCCAACCGCATTCCCGCCATTGCCGAGGGCAAGGCCGACCTCGAATGCGGCTCCACCACCAACAACGCCGAGCGCCGCAAGCAGGTGGCCTTCACCATCCCGCATTTCGTCGCCGCCGTGCGCATGGTCGTGCGCACCGATTCCGGCATCAAGAACTGGTCCGACCTGCGCGACAAGCGCGTCGTCACCACTAAAGGCACTACCACCGTCAAGCTGCTCAACGAGCGCGACAAGGTACGCTCGCTGAGTCTGAAGCTGCTCGAGGGCCGCGACCATGCCGACTCGTTCGCCATGGTCGAAAAGGGCCAGGCCGAAGCCTTCCCGATGGACGACGTGCTGCTGTTCGGCCTGCGCGCCAATGCGCCGACGCCGGCCAACTTCGAGATCGTGGGCGATACGCTCTCGGCCGAGCCCTACGCCATCATGCTGCGCAAGGACGATCCCGCCTTCAAGGCCATCGTCGATCGCGAGATGGGACGCATCATCAACGACGGCGAGATCTACAAGCTCTACGACAAGTGGTTCAAGAGCCCGATTCCTCCAAAACAGGTCAACATGAACATGCCGATGGGACACTTGCTGCGCGACATGCTGCGTTTCCCGACGGACAAGGTGGGCGACTGACGTCGCAAAGGGTCAACCCCGTATGCACGGTCGGCGTTTGCCGGGCAGGGGAGTCAGGCATTCGCAGTGCAGCAGCAATGGAAATGCCGTTTTATAAACAGTGCTTTTTGGTACACTAGGTTCGCAATTTTTTTCCGGAGACCATATGAAAACTTCCCGTCTGATCGCGGTCCTCATCGGTGCCGGCATGGCCGTCGCCACCGCCGCCCAAGCCCAGGAACTCACGGGCACGCTCAAGAAAGTCAAGGAGACTGGCGCCATCACCATCGGCCATCGTGAATCCTCGATTCCGTTCTCCTACCTCGACGACAAACAGCAGCCCATCGGCTACGCCATGGACCTGTGCATGCGCGTCGTGGACGCGGTCAAAACGGAACTGAAGATGCCGAACCTGAAGGTCAACCTCCAGCCGGTCACCTCCAGCAACCGCATCCCGCTGCTGCAGAATGGCACCATCGATCTCGAGTGCGGCTCCACCACCAACTCGACGCAGCGTCAGCAGCAGGTCTCCTTCGGCCCGACCTACTTCGTCATCAACGTGACGGCCGCCGTGAAGAAGTCCTCGCACATCAACTCGCTGGCCGACCTGAACGGCAAGACGATTTCGACGACCTCCGGCACGACTTCCGTTCCGCTGCTGAAATCCTACGAAAAGACCAAGAGCGCAGAGATCAAGGAAATCTACGGCAAGGACCACGCCGAGTCCTTCCTGCTGATGGCCGACGACCGCACCGCCGCCTTCGTGATGGACGACATCCTGCTTGCAGGTCAGATCGCCAACTCGAAGAATCCGAACGACTACAAGATCATTCAAGAGTCTCTGCGTTCCGAGCCGTACAGCATGATGCTGCGCAAGGACGATCCGCAGTTCAAGTCGCTGGTCGACAAGACCGTCGGCAAGATCATGACGTCGGGCGAAATCGAGCGCATCTACTTCAAGTGGTTCCAGAGCCCGATTCCGCCGAAGGGCATCAACCTGAACTTCCCGATGTCGCCGCAACTGCGTGAAGCGTTCAAGAACCCGAACGACAAGGGCGTTTAAACCTTCGCTTGCGATGAAAAGCCGGAGGGCTGCCAGCCCGTCCGGCTTTTTTTCGACGCGCGATGACCCGCCAAAGTTATAAGATGGGCATCGCACAGGCGCGATCGCCTGAACTGCTGGGAGAAATTTGAAATGAACCTGGGGATCTTTACGGAGCTCGTGCCGGACGGTGACGACACCTGGCTCGAGATGCTCCTCTCCGGTCTGGGGTGGACGCTGGGTACCGCGTTCTTCGCCTGGATCATCGCTTTCGTGCTGGGCTCCATCGTGGGCGTGGCGCGCACCACCAATCGCACGTGGATGATCAGGCTCGGCAATGCCTATGTCGAGCTGTTCCGCAACATCCCGTTGATCGTGCAATTTTTCGTCTGGTACTTCGTCGTGCCCGGCATCGTCCCGGCCGTCAAGGCCTGGGTCGTGACCCTGGATCCGACACGGCACCAGTTCATCACCTCGATCGTCTGTCTCGGCTTCTTCACCTCGGCGCGTATCGCCGAGCAGGTCCGCTCGGGCATCCAGTCGCTGCCGCGCGGCCAGCGCTACGCCGGCTATGCGCTCGGCCTGACCGAGATCCAGACCTATCGCTACGTGCTGCTGCCGATGGCCTATCGCATCATCATTCCGCCGCTCACGTCGGAAACCATGAACCTCATCAAGAACACCGCCGTCGCGTATTCGATCGGCCTGGTCGAGCTGTTCTTCCGCACGCGTGAAATGGGCGAAATGACTTTCCGCTACTTCGAGGCGTTCGGCGCCGCCACGGTCATCTACGTGGTCGTCGCGATGACCGCCAACCGCGTCATGGCCGTCATCGAGCGTCGCGTCGCCGTCCCGGGCTACATCATCGGGGGAGGGAAATAATGGGTGATCTCGATTTCGACGTCGTCGCGCGGACCTGGCCCTACCTGCTGGGCGGGCTGCAATACACGCTGCAACTCACCGTCATCGCAGCGGTCGGCGGCACCATCTTCGGCACGCTGCTGGCCATGGCGCGCCTGTCCAAGTTCAATGCGCTGTCCATGATCGCGGCCGGCTACGTGAACCTGATGCGCTCCATTCCGTTGCTGCTGGTGATCTTCTGGTTCTACTTCCTCGTGCCTGTGGTGCTGCAGGCCATTACCGGTTCGGAGCGTCCGATCCAGTTGGGCGCGGACCGCTCGGCCTACATCACCTTCATCATGTTCGAAGGCGCCTATTTCTGCGAGATCATGCGGGCGGGTATCCAGAGCATCCCGAAGGGGCAGGTCAATGCCGGCTATGCGCTGGGATTCAATTACTGGCAATCGATGAAGCTGGTGATCCTGCCGCAGGCCTTCCGCAACATGCTGCCGATCCTGCTGACCCAGACCATCGTGCTGTTCCAGGACGTCTCGCTGGTGTCGCTTCTGAACGTGACGGACTTCGTCGGCGCCTCGGTGAAGATTGCGCAGCGCGACAGCCGTGTCGTGGAGATGTACATCTTCGTTGCCGTCGTCTACTTCGCGCTGTGCTTCCTGCTCTCCACCCTGGTCAAGCAGCTGCAAAAGCGCATTGCCATCATTCGCTAAGGATTAGGACATGATCGATATTAAAAACATCAGCAAGTGGTACGGCAGCTTCCAGGTCCTGACCGACTGCACCACCCATGTTTCCAAGGGCGACGTCATGGTCGTCTGCGGCCCGTCCGGCTCGGGCAAATCGACGCTGATCAAGACCGTCAACGGCCTCGAGCCCTTCCAGAAGGGCGACATCCTGGTCGATAACATCTCGGTCGGCGATCCCAAGACCAACCTGTCCAAACTGCGCGCGCGCATCGGCATGGTGTTCCAGAACTTCGAATTGTTCCCGCACCTGTCGATTCGCCAGAACCTGACGATCGCCCAGGTCAAGGTCCTCGGTCGCAGCGAAGAGGAGGCGACCGAGAAGGGCTTGAAGTATCTCGATCGCGTCGGCCTGCTGTCGCAGAAAGACAAGTTCCCCGGCCAGCTGTCGGGCGGCCAGCAGCAGCGCGTTGCGATTGCTCGCGCGCTCTCGATGAACCCGATCGCCATGCTGTTCGACGAGCCGACCTCCGCGCTCGACCCGGAGATGATCAACGAGGTGCTCGACGTCATGGTCGGCCTCGCACAGGAAGGCATGACCATGATGGTGGTGACGCACGAGATGGGCTTCGCCAAACGCGTGGCCAATCGCGTCGTGTTCATGGACAAGGGCCAGATCGTCGAGGATTGCAGCAAGGACGAGTTCTTCGGCGCTCCGCGTTCCGACCGTGCGCGTGACTTCCTCGCGAAGATTGTGCACTGACGCCGCTTCCCTC
>SPQI01000164.1 GCA_004570315.1 Oxalobacteraceae bacterium OM1
CCGGTATCCATACAGAGGACCCCATGAAGCATTTGCCGTTGATCGCCGCCCTCAGCCTCTCGCTGCTAGCCTCCGGTTGCGCCTCGATGCGTTTCTGGGAACACGGCGCAACACCGGAACAGGTCGCGGCATCGGCCAAGCCAAAGGCTGCAGACGGCATCACCATCCAGGATGCGGACGGTACCGCGGTCGTGCAGAAAGTGGAATTCCGGTCTGGCGTCTCGTCGGCAACCGTTGAGCGGCTGGCCAAGCGCTTCGGCTGCACCGGCGAGAAGGGCGCGGGGCTGGTGACCGAAAAGGGACCGGTCGAGGTCTACCGCATGCAGTGCGATAACGGCACGACCTTCATGGCGCAATGCGAACTGAGGCAGTGCCGGCCGATGCGCTGACCCTGGCAGGCAAACAAAAAAGCCCCGACGCATCGGGGCTTTTTATTTGTCGGACCGCTTATTCTTCGTCCGCCACCTGCAGGACTAACTTGCCGAAGTTCTTACCTTCGAAGAGCATGAGCAGCGTTTCGGGGAAGGTGTCGAGCCCTTTGACGATGTCCTCGCGCGTTTGGAACGTGCCCGCTTGCATCCACTTGCCCATCTCGGCCGCGGCGACGTGATAGCGGTCGGCGTAGTCGAACACCACCATGCCTTCCATGCGGGCGCGGTTCACGAGCAGTGACAGGTAGTTCGCGGGTCCCTTCACCGGGGTCGTGTTGTTGTACTGCGAGATCGCGCCGCAGATCACGATGCGTGCCTTCATGGCCAGCTTCGCGAGCACGTCGTCGAGGATGTCGCCGCCCACGTTGTCGAAGTAGACGTTCACGCCGGTCGGGCAATGCTGCTTCAAACCTTCGCGTACGGAACCGTTCTTGTAGTCGATGCATGCATCGAAGCCCAGTTCGTTGACGACGAAATCACACTTCTCCTTGCCGCCGGCGATGCCGATCGCGCGGCAGCCTTTGTGCTTGGCGATCTGGCCGACCGTCTGACCGACGGCACCTGCGGCACCTGAAACGACCACCGTATCACCCGGCTTGGGCTGACCGACGTCGAGCAGACCGAAATAGGCCGTCATGCCCGGCATGCCGAGCGAATTCAGGTATTTCGGCAAGGGCGCCATGCGCGGATCGACCTTGTAAAAAGCCGCGGTTTTGTCGTCGGCCGGTCCGACCCAGTATTCCTGTACGCCGGTGCCGCCGCTGACGTATTCGCCCACCGCAAACTTCGGCGACTTCGAGGCGACGACCTTGCCGATGCCACCGGCACGCATGACTTCATCGATCGCTACTGGACGGATGTAGGACTTCCCTTCGTTCATCCAGCCGCGCATGGCGGGGTCGAGCGACAGATACAGGACCTTGACGACGATTTCGCCGTCGCCCGGCTCGCGCACCGGCTCGGACGTGAACTTCCAGTCGCTGCGTTTGGGCAGGCCGACGGGGCGGGCAGCGAGGCGAACCTGCTGATTGGTGAGGGCAGTAGTAGTCATGGCGTCTCCTAGGAATGGACAGGGCGGGTACTGCGAAAACCGAACTGGACGACTATACAACAGAAATGAAACGGTCGTGCTTTTTTAAAAAGTGTAACCGCAGGGTAACGGCAGGAACTTTCCTGGGGGCATACGGACCAACGCAGGAGCCGTCGTGTTGCCGGGGCTCAAGGGGGTAGGGGAGTCATCCCATTTTCTGGCTTTGTGTCGTTACAACGATGGGAATGCCGGGACTGCACTTATCACCGCACACGCCAATTTCTATCCACGATTACCAGGAGATCACATGATTCGTTCCGAAACGCTGTTTGGCAAACGCGACGCCAACACACCGAATTCCCCGCTGAACACCACCAGCGGCATCGTCCCGACCGGCACGGGCCTGAACAAATCGGTCCCGCCCGTCAGCACCATGAGCGGCACCGCGGCATCGGCTGACCAGCCGACCACCAACGAAGGCGGCAGCAAGCTGATCGTCGGCCCGAACATCAAGCTCAAGGGCGTCGAGATCACCGATTGCGACACGCTGTGCGTCGAAGGCCGCGTCGAAGCGACCATCGATTCCCGCGTGATCCAGATCTCCGAAGGCGGCGCATTCAAGGGCTCCGCTGAGATCGACATCGCCGAAATCCGCGGCGAATTCGACGGCGAACTGACCGTGCGCCAGAAGCTGGTCATCTACTCGACCGGCAAGGTCACCGGCAAAGTCCGTTACGGCAAGGTCGTGATCGAAGAAGGCGGCCAGCTTTCCGGCGAAGTGCAGGTCGGCACCGCGGCTGCGGCCAAGGGCCTGACCGTCGCCAAGGTCGGCTAAGTCCTCGCAGTCATCGCGGCTGCCCTGGCGGCCGCGGCTTGAGGCACACACCCGGACCACGCTTGTCGTGCTCCGGGTTTTTGTTCACTGCAGCAAAGGCATGCGACAATAGCCGCCTGCTTGTCGAACCAACATCCCGCCAACTTCCCGTCATGACGCACCCCGAATACATTCTGACCCTGTCCTGTCCCGACCACCGCGGCATCGTCCACCGTGTCTCCGGCTTCCTCGCCGAGCACGGCTGCAACATCATCGATTCCGCGCAGTTTGGTGACGCGCAGTCTGAGCTGTTCTTCATGCGGGTGCACTTCGCGGCCGAAGATCCGACGGTCAGCGATGCGCAGCTGCGCGCTGATTTCGCCGAGGTGGCGCGCGAGCTGAAGATGGACGCGCAATTGCACGATGCGCACAAGAAGCCGCGGGTCATGCTGATGGTTTCGAAGATCGGCCACTGCCTGAATGACCTGCTGTTCCGCTACCGCAGCGGCCTGCTGCCGGTGGAAATTCCGGCCATCGTGTCCAATCACACGGACTTCTACCAGCTCTCCGCCAGCTACAACATTCCCTTCCACCACCTGCCGCTGGCCGCCGGCGCTTCGGCCGAGGCCAAGCGGGCGCAGGAAGAACGGGTGATGGAAATCGTAAAAGCCAACGACATCGACCTGGTCGTCCTGGCGCGCTACATGCAAATCCTGTCGCCGCAGATGTGCGAGGCGCTGCGGGGCACGGCGATCAACATTCACCATTCCTTCCTGCCCAGTTTCAAGGGCGCCAAGCCGTACTACCAGGCGCATGACCGCGGCGTGAAGCTGATCGGCGCGACGGCGCATTTCGTCACGGGCGATCTGGACGAAGGGCCGATCATCGAGCAGGACGTGGAGCGCGTGGATCACGCGATGGATCCAGAGACGCTGACGGCCATCGGGCGCGACGTGGAATGCGTGGTGCTGGCGCGGGCGGTGAAGTGGTTCGTCGAGCATCGGATTCTGCTCAACGGGCACAAGACGGTGGTGTTCAAATAAAAAACCGGGCGTTGGCCCGGTTTTTTTTGCTCCTTGCTACTTCAATCCCACTGCCGTTCCCGCGCAGGCGGGAACCCGGAGATGCTTAGAGGGCGAGGTTCAAGTAGCCTGCGCATCCCTGGGTTCCCGCGTTCGTGGGAACGACAGAGCTAAATTGCGCGACGTGTTGCTGCATTCAACCAAGCACCTTGCGCAACCAATTCCCGATATCCCGCACCTCTTCCGCACATACCGAGTGCGGCATCATGTACTCGTGCCACTCGACCTTGTGCCCCATCTGCACAAGCATGTCGCGCGACTTCTCCGCGCGGTCGATCGGGATGACCGGGTCCATGCGGCCGTGCACCAGGAAGATCGGTGTGTTGTGATTCGCGGCATGGCGCTCATCCTCGACGATGGTGTGCAGCGGCAGATAGCCGGACAGGCAGAGCAAGCCGGCCAATTTCTCGGGATGGCGCAGGCCGGTTTGCAGCGTCATCGCGCAGCCCTGCGAGAAGCCGGCGAGCACGATCCGAGAAGCCGGAATGCCGCGTGCCTTTTCCTTCGCGATCAGCTCCTCCACCATCTTCTGCGACTTGCGGAGTCCGGCTTCGTCTTCACGCCGCGCGAGATCCGTGCCGAGGATGTCATACCACGCGCGCATGACGTAACCGCCGTTGATGGTGACCGGCATGGTCGGCGCGTGCGGGAACACGAAGCGGATGCCCGGCAGGCCGGACAGGTCGAGCTCGTGCACGATGGGCACGAAGTCGTTGCCGTCGGCGCCGAGGCCGTGCAGCCAGATGACCGCTGCGGTTGGATTGGGCGAAGTATCGATCTCGATGGTTTCTAGCGACATCGTCGGAAGTCCTGCGTGAAAAGGGCGGATGGGAAGATAGGGCGCGCTGATGCGCGGATTATTTCTGACGGATGGCGGACTTGGGCCGGAAGGCCTTGCAGACCGCTTCGTTCGTCTCGATGTAGGGGCCGCCGATCAAGTCGATGCAGTAGGGCACGGCGGCGAAGATGCCCGCCACGACCGGCTTGCCGTCGGCGTCCTTCAAGCCTTCCAGCGTCTCCTTGATCGACTTGGGCTGACCCGGAAGGTTCATGATCAGCGCCGCATGATCGGCGGTCTCGCGAATCACGGCGACCTGGCGCGACAGGATGGCGGTCGGCACGAACTTCAAACTGATCTGGCGCATCTGCTCGCCGAACCCGGGCATTTCCTTGGTGCCGACCGCGAGCGTGGCTTCCGGGGTGACGTCGCGGCGCGCCGGGCCGGTGCCGCCGGTGGTCAGCACGAGGTCGCACCCGACGTCATCGACCAGATCGATCAGCGTCGTCTCGATGGCGGTGCGCTCGTCGGGAATCAGGCGAGTCTCCATGCGCCAGGGCGACGTGAGCGCGGACGTGAACCAGTCGCGCAGGGCGGGGATGCCCTGGTCTTCGTAGACGCCGCTGGAGGCGCGGTCGGAGATCGACACCAGGCCGATCAGCAGTTCATCAGGATTCGTCTTCGTCGTCGTCATGCGATTCGTCGGCCGCCGGTTGGGACGGCTTCTGCAGTTGCTTGAGGATCTGGAAAATTTCGCGGTAGGCCTTGGGCGGCTTGTTCTCGGCCTGCTCCTTGCGCGCGTTGCGGATCAGCGTGCGCAGCTGCTGGCCGTCGACCTCAGGATGCTGAGCGAGCAGCTCGGTGAGCGCCTTGTCGTTGGCGAGCAGCTTCTCGCGCTTGCGCTCGAGCGCATGCATGGCGGCGGTCTCGGCCTTCGACGCACCCTTCCAGCTGTCGAGCACCTGCTGGATCGCCGCCACTTCCTCAGGCTCGAGCGAGCGCATCTTCTTGCCGACGTACTGCATCTGCCGACGGCGTCCTTCGTGGTCCTTGATCTTCTGGCACTCGAGGATCACTTCGCGCACGTCTTCGGGCATCGGCACGCGCATGACGCGGTCCTTGGGTTGGGACACCAGTTCTTCGCCGAGGTCCTGCAGGGCAGTCATCTCACGCTTGAGCTGGGATTTGGAGGGGCGGTCGTATTGCTGTTCGAATTCGTCGGAACGAAAGCCGACAGCGCCGCGATTGGGATTGACCATGATTCGGCAGAGCACAAAGCCATTCAGTAAACGACTGCTATGATAACCGCTTTACATCGACGAAAAAGATTGCCCATGAGCCAGCCCGTATTCACCCACAGCCAGGAGCAACTGAAACAGATTGCCGAAGATGTCCTGCGTTTCGCCCGGGAAAAGGGCGCGTCCGATGCGGCCGTGGAAATCAGCGAAGGTCAGGGGCTGGCGGTGACCGTACGCAAAGGCAAGATCGAGACGATCGAGCAGAACAAGGACAAGGGCATCGGCGTGACGGTCTACCTCGGCGGAGAAGGGCACGTGCGCCGCGGCAATGCGAGCACCTCCGATTTTTCGCAGCAGTCGCTGCGCGATTCCGTCGATGCCGCCTACAACATTGCTCGGTTCACCGCCGAAGACGATTGCGCGGGCCTGCCCGACGAAGACACTCTTGAGCGTTCGCCGCGCGACCTGCAGCTTTGCTACCCATGGCTGCTGTCGACAGAAGACGCGGTGGAAATCGCCAAGCGCTGCGAAGGCGCCGCATTCGAGGTCGACAAGCGCATCACCAACAGCGAAGGCGCGAGCGTTTATGCGCAGCAGTCGCATTTTGTCGCCGCCAACAGCCGCGGCTTCATCGGAGGCTATCCCTATTCGCGGCACACCATTTCGGTCGCGCCCATCGCCGGCAAGGGCGCGAACATGCAGCGCGACGACTGGTATTCGTCGAGCCGCGACCCCAGGAAGCTCGCCGAGCCGGAAGCCGTGGGCCGCTATGCGGCGGAACGCGCCCTGGCGCGGCTGAATGCCCGCAAGCTCGATACCCGCAAATGCCCGGTGCTGTTCGAGGCGCCGCTGGCGGCCGGACTGCTCGGCGCCTTCGTGCAGGCCGTCTCGGGCGGCGCGCTGTACCGCAAGTCCACCTTCCTGCTCGATTCCCTGGGCCAGCAGGTGTTCGCGCCGCATATCCAGGTCAAGGAGGATCCGCATGTCATCGGCGCGGTCGGTTCGGCGCCGTTCGACGAGGAAGGCGTCAGGACCTCCAAGCGCGACGTGGTGCGCGACGGCGTGGTGCAGGGCTATTTCCTCTCGACCTATTCGGCGCGCAAGCTGGGCATGAAAACCACCGGCAACTCCGGCGGCTCGCACAATCTTTCGATTACGTCGAATCTGACCCGGCCTGGCGACGACTTCGCCGCGATGCTGCGCAAGATGGGCACTGGCCTGCTGGTGACTGAACTGATGGGGCAGGGCGTCAACTATGTGACGGGCGACTATTCGCGCGGCGCCTCCGGCTACTGGGTGGAAAACGGCGTGATCCAGTATCCGGTCGAGGAGATCACGATTGCCGGCAACATGAAGGACATGCTCCGGCAGATCGTTGGCATCGGCGCCGACACGCTGATCCGCGGCACGAAGGAAACCGGCTCCATCCTCATCGAAAGCATGACCATCGCGGGCGGTTGAGGCGGAACGGCGGATGGATCAGCTTGCATCTCCCGCCTTTTGGGCGGCCCTCGGCAACATCATTCTCGTCAACGTTGTGCTCTCGGGCGACAACGCGGTCGTGATCGCCATGGCGGCACGCGCACTGCCGCCCATGCAGCAGCGGCGTGCGATCTTCTTCGGCAGCGGAGCGGCCATCGTTCTGCGCATCGTGCTGACCATCTTCGCACTCGAAATGCTGACACTGCCTTACCTGAAGGTCGTCGGCGCCGTGCTGCTGTTCTACATCGGCGCGCAGCTGCTCGCCGAAGAAGAGGAAGAGGAGGCGGGCGTTCCGGTGCATACCACGCTGGCATCGGCGATCCGCACCATCCTGCTTGCCGACCTGGTGATGAGCCTCGACAACGTGCTGGGCGTCGCTGCAGCGTCCAAGGGCAATGTCGCCTTGCTGGTGGCGGGACTCGCCATCAGCATTCCGCTGATCGTGTTCGGCAGCACGCTGGTGCTCAAGCTGATGGAGCGCGTGCCGTTCATCATCGTGCTCGGCGCGGCACTGCTCGGCTATCTGAGCGGGGAAATGCTGTTCTCCGACACGGCTGTCGCGCCATGGATCGACGCCAACCTGCCGCGTCACGACATCGATCTGCCGGCACTGGATACTCATCTGAGCGGTCCGGGCATCCTCGGCGCAATCGGCGTGGTGCTGGTCGGCCACTGGATCGCCCGCCGCAAGGACGACGGCGGAACCGCCTGAGCGACGTTCGTTCAGGCGGCCCGGCCGGCGGCCGGTTGATCAACGGCCTCATCCTCGTGCACCAGCACTTCTTCCGGCGCATCGGCTTCTTCCCCGGTTTCGCCGTCGAGATGGCGGCGCACCCGATCCATGTCGACCTCGCCGGTCCACTTCGCCACCACCAGGGTTGCCACGCCGTTCCCGATCAGGTTGGTCAGGGCGCGCGCTTCGGACATGAAGCGGTCGATGCCGAGAATCAGCGCCAGTCCGGCGACCGGCACGCCGCCCACGGCGGAGAGCGTCGCCGCCAGCACGATGAAGCCGCTGCCCGTCACGCCGGCCGCACCCTTGGATGCGACCAGCAGGACCGCCAGCAAGGTGAGCTGCTGCGTCAGGCTCATCGGGGTGTCCGTCGCCTGCGCGATGAAGACTGCGGCCATGGTCAGGTAGATCGAGGTGCCGTCGAGGTTGAAGGAGTAGCCGGTCGGTATCACGAGGCCCACCACTGATTTGCGGGCCCCGAGGTTCTCGAGTTTGGCCATCATGCGCGGCAGGACCGACTCCGACGACGATGTCCCGAGGACGATGAACAGCTCCTCCTTGATGTACTTGACGAACTTCCAGACGCTGAAGCCGTGCAAGCGGGCGATGATGCCGAGCACCACGAAGATGAACACCACGCAGGTGAGGTAGAAGGTGCCCATCAGCTTGCCCAGCGAGACGAGGCTGCCGATGCCGTATTTGCCGATGGTGAAGGCCATGGCGCCGAATGCGCCGATCGGCGCAACGCGCATGATGATGCCGACGATGCCGAACAGCACATGCGAAAGGCGCTCCACGAATTCGTACACCAGGGAATGCCGTCCGCCGAAGCGGTGCAACGCAAAGCCGAACAGAATCGAGAACAGCAGGACCTGAAGGATGTCTCCCTTGGCAAAGGCATCCACCACGCTGTCCGGAATGATGTTGAGCAGGAAGCCGGTGGTCGTCTGCATCTTGCCCGGAGCGGTGTAGGCGGCGATGCCCTTGGTGTCGAGCGTGTTCGGGTTCACGTGCATGCCGCCGCCGGGCTGCACCACGTTCACGATGAGCAGGCCGACGATGAGCGCAATCGTGCTGACGACCTCGAAGTACAGCAGCGCAAGACCACCGGTCTTGCCGACCCGCTTCATGTCTTCCATGCCTGCAATGCCGAGCACCACGGTGCAAAAGATGATTGGCGCGATGATCATCTTGATGAGCTTGATGAAGCCGTCGCCCAGGGGTTTCATTTCGGCGCCGAGCCCCGGATTGAATGTGCCGAGCAGCACGCCGATGACGATGGCGACCAGCACCTGCAAGTACAAGGATTTGTAGAGCGGTTTCTTTTCCGGTTTCCTGTCCATGTCGCCTCCGTGATGCTGTTAAGGGACGGTCTGCGCTATGCTGTCGCGCCGCATCGGTTCGACAGCAATTTCGTCGATTGGATCGCGTGGCCGCACGATACGTATAAGTACTTACGCGTTCCTACCCTGCACCTTTTCTCTTGCCGGACAAGGAAACGCATGCCTAGAATCTCGCAGGCATGATTTGGCCGTCGCAGGCTGCAACGTTGCAAGCGGCGAACCGAAAACAAGAGTGCGCCCAGTCGATTCCGATGTGCGCGGCCTGCGCCGCATGACTGTGGCAATCCATTTCAACCTTGCAGGAGACAACAATGGAACGGCGTTCCTTTTTGAAGAAAGCTGCTGCCGGCGCGTCCGTCGGCGCCGTCGCTGCACCCGCACTGGCTCAGAGCCTGCCCACCGTCAACTGGCGCTTGGCATCGAGCTTCCCGAAGTCGCTCGACACCATCTACGGCGCTGCCGAAGTCATGTCCAAGCGCGTTGCGCAGCTGACTGGCGGCAAATTCAACATCCGCGTGTTCGCCGGCGGCGAGATCGTCCCGGCGCTGCAGGTGATGGACGCCGTCCAGGCCGGCACAGTCGAAATGGGCCACACCGCGTCCTACTACTACTTCGGCAAAGATCCGACATTCGCCTTCGACGGCGCGGTGCCGTTCGGTCTCAACTCCCGTCAGCAGACTGCGTGGTGGGATCAGGGCGGCGGCAAGCAGCTGACCCGCGAATTCTTCAAGGACTACGGCATCATCAACTTCCAGGGTGGTAATACCGGCGCGCAGATGGGCGGCTGGTTCCGCAAGGAAGTGAAGACGCTCCAGGACCTGAACGGCCTGAAGATGCGCATCGGCGGCTTCGCCGGCCGCGTGATGCAGAAGCTGGGCCTGGTGCCGCAGCAGATCGCCGGCGGCGACATCTATCCGGCGCTGGAGAAAGGCACCATCGACGCGGCCGAATGGATCGGTCCGTACGACGATGAAAAGCTCGGCTTCAACAAGGTTGCGCCGTTCTACTACACGCCCGGTTGGTGGGAGCCGAGTCTGCAACTGTCCTTCTACGTCGGCATCAAGGAATGGGAGAAGTTGCCGAAGGAATACCAGTACGCATTCGAGGCCGCGAGCTACGAAGCCCACGTCACGATGCAGGCCGAGTACGACGCAAAGAACCCGCCGGCACTGGCACGCCTGCTGAAGAACGGCGTCAAGCTGCGCACGTTCTCGAAGGACATCATGGAAGGCTGCTACAAGGCGGCCACCGAAGTGATGGACGAGGAAGCCGCGAAGAATGCCAAGTTCAAGAAGATCTATGAACCGTGGAAGCGCTTCCGCCAGGACCAGAACCAGTGGTTCTCCGTGGCCGAAGTGCCGCTGCAGAACTTCATGGTGACCCGCAAGTAAGATGCGCGTCGGCATGTAGCGTCACGAATGGGCCCGCAACGTGCAAGCGCTGCGGGTCGTTTCATTTGCGGGATGCCCAGCCGAAGCATCGAGACTCATTTCGTGCTTTTGTGGCATCCTGTACGGCGGTCCGCACCAGCGGCGGACTGCACACTGCGACACCAGCAATAATTTTTAGAGCCTATCCACAGGAGACACAATGGAACGCCGTTCCTTTTTGAAGAAGGCCGCGGTCGGCGCATCGGTCGGTGCGATCGCCGCGCCTGCGCTTGCACAGTCCCAACCCACGCTCAACTGGCGCCTCGCGTCGAGCTTTCCGAAGTCGCTCGACACGCTGTACGGCACGGCTGAAGTGTTCAGCCGCCGCGTGTCGCAGCTGACCGGCGGCAAGCTGAACATCCGCGTATTCGCAGGCGGCGAGATCGTGCCGGCGCTGCAGGTCCTGGACGCCGTGCAGAATGGCACCGTCGAAATGGGACACACCGCGCCGTACTACTACTTCGGCAAGGACCCGACGTTCGCCTTCGATTGCGCCGTGCCCTTTGGCATGAATTCGCGCCAGCAGACCGCCTGGTTCGACCAGGGCGGCGGCCGCGAACTGCTGCGCGAGTACTATCGCGATTACGGCATCATTAACTTCCTGGGCGGTAATACCGGTGCGCAGATGGGCGGCTGGTTCCGCAAGGAGATCAAGACGCTGGACGACATCAAGGGCCTGAAGATGCGCATCAGCGCCTTCGCCGGCAAGGTGATGGCACCGCTGGGTCTCGTGCCGCAGCAGCTCGCCGGCGCGGACATCTATCCGGCGCTCGAGAAGGGCACGCTGGACGCCGTCGAATGGACGACCCCGTACGACGACGAAAAGCTCGGCTTCTACAAGGTCGCCCCGTACTACTACGCACCGGGCTGGTGGGAAGCCGGCGCGCAGCTGTCGTTCTACATCGGCATCAAGGAGTGGGAAAAGCTGCCTAAGGAGTACCAGTACGCCATCGAGGCAGCCTCCGCGGAGGCGCACGTCGTCATGCAGGCCGAATACGACGCCAAGAACCCGCCGGCGCTGGCCCGCCTGATCAAGAACGGCGCCAAGATGCGCTTCTTCTCCAAGGAAATCATGGAAGCCTGCTACAAGGCGGCCATCACGACGATGGATGACGAGGCCTCGAAGAACGCCAAGTTCAAGAAGATCTGGGAGCCGTACCGCCGCTTCCAGCGCGACCAGAACCAGTGGTTCTCGGTGGCCGAAGTGCCGCTGCAAAACTTCATGGTCAGCCGCAAGTAAACCTTCCCTGTTCCAAAGAAAAAGGCACCGGATTCCGGTGCCTTTTTCTTTTCCGGCTTCGCTTCAACAGTTGACCCGCCGGTGTTCCGGCAGGACAGGGCGGTTTCGTCCATCGAAAGCGCCGTTTCGCTCTTCATAACGTTGTTGCATCGGCATGTTTCAGAACCTACTATTTGCAACAGTGCGTTTACGAAACGCACCACCACGCTGTGCTTCCGAAAACCGAACCCCTTGCTGAAGGAGACCAAACACATGGAACGCCGCTCATTCTTGAAAAAGGCCGGTGCAGGTGCTGCCGCCGGGTCGATTGCCGCCCCGGCACTTGCCCAAGCCCAGCCAACCATTACCTGGCGCCTCGCATCAAGCTTCCCGAAGTCTCTCGACACCATCTTCGGCGCCGCCGAAGTGATGTCCAAGCGCGTCGCCGCCATCACCGGCGGCAAGTTCACGATTCGCCCCTACGCCGGCGGCGAAATCGTCCCAGCGCTCCAGGTGATGGACGCGGTTCAGGCGGGCACGGTGGAAATGGGGCATACCGCGTCCTACTACTACTTCGGCAAGGATCCCACTTTCGCCTTCGACTGCGCGGTCCCGTTCGGCTTGAACTCGCGCCAGCAGACGGCATGGATCGAGCAGGGCGGAGGCAAGCAGTTGATGCGCGAGTTCTTCAAGGACTACGGCATCATGAACTTCGTCGGCGGCAACACCGGTACGCAGATGGGCGGCTGGTTCCGCAAGGAAGTGAAGACGGTGCAGGACCTCAATGGCCTGAAGATGCGCATCGGCGGCTTCGCCGGCCGCGTGATGCAGAAGCTCGGCCTGGTGCCGCAGCAGATTGCCGGCGGCGACATTTACCCGGCGCTGGAGAAGGGCACCATCGACGCCGCGGAATGGGTCGGCCCCTACGACGACGAAAAGCTGGGCTTCAACAAGGTCGCGCCGTACTACTATTCGCCGGGGTGGTGGGAAGCCGGTCCGCAGCTCTCGTTCTACGTCGGCATCAAGGAATGGGAGAAGCTGCCCAAGGAGTACCAGGCGGCGCTCGAGGCGGCCTGCTACGAGGCCCACGTCATGATGCAGGCCGAGTACGACGCGCGCAACCCGGCGGCGCTGGCGCGCTTGCTGAAGGCAGGCGTGAAGCTGCAGAGCTTCTCGAAGGAAATCATGGATGCTTGCTACAAGGCGGCCAACGAAGTGATGGACGAGGAAGCGGCGAAGAATGCCAAATTCAAGAAGATCTACGAACCGTGGAAGCGTTTCCGTCTCGATGAAAACCAATGGTTCTCGGTGGCGGAGGCGCCGATCCAGAACTACATGATCGGTCGTCGCGCCTGACACGGCGTGGGCAGCGAAGAAGCCGCGACTTGCGAGTCGCGGCTTTTTTTGCGCCCAAAAAAAAAGCCCGCAGACAGGCTGCGGGCTCATGCGGGCGGTTCGCTTTACTTCTTGTCGCCGTCCGTCGAGAAGTTCAGTTGCGGAGCTTCCTGCGACTGCGGATCGCTGAAGTTCGGCGCCTGCGGCTCGTTGTTCTGCTCCATCGACGGCGTGTCGATGCGCAGCTCGATCTGCTCCTTCATGTCGGTCTTGTTTTCGACGGACACGATTTTCGGGAACGCGATGATCAGGGCGACCATGATGACCTGGATGAGCACGAAAGGCACGGCACCCCAGTAGATGTCGGAGGTCTTCACTTCCTTCGGCGCGACCGAGCGCAGGTAGAACAGCGCAAAGCCGAACGGCGGGTGCATGAAGGAGGTCTGCATGTTCACGCCCAGCAGCACGCCGAACCAGATCAGGTCGATGCCGAGCTTGTCGGCCACCGGACCGACCAGCGGCACCAGGATGAAGGCCAGCTCGAAGAAGTCCAGGAAGAAAGCCAGGCCGAAGAACAGCAGGTTCACGACGATCAGGAAGCCCGTCGAGCCGCCCGGCAGCGAGGTCAGCAGGTGCTCGACCCAGAGGTCGCCGTTGACGCCGCGGAACACCAGGGAGAACACGCTCGAACCCACCAGGATGAACACTACGAAGCAGGACAGGCGCGTCGTGGAATCCATGGCTTGCTTGAGCAGGCTCCAGGACAGGCGACGGTTCAGAATGGCCAGGACCATGGCGCCGAACGCGCCCATGCCGCCGCCTTCGGTCGGCGTTGCGATACCCACGAAGATGGTACCCAGCACCAGGAAGATCAGGGCCAGCGGCGGAATCAGCACGAACACCACTTTTTCGGCCATGCGGGAGAGCAGGCCGATCTTGAAGGTGCGGTTGATGAGGGCGAGGACAAAGGCGGACACGATGCCGATGCCGGCCGAGTAGATGCCGACTTCATCGCCGGGCGCATTCGGGTGCGTGCCTTCGTAATACGACGCAAAGCCGTAGGAAATGCCGACTGCAACCAGCAGCAGCACCAGCAGGGATACCACGCCGCTACGGCCGTTCGGCTCGCGCAGGTTGCGCGCTTCCGGCGGCAGGGCCGGAACGGTTTTCGGACGGAAGATCGAGAGCGCCAGCACGTAGCCGGCATACATGGCGGTGAGCAGCAGACCCGGCGCGAACGCGGCCTTGTACATGTCGCCGACGGAACGGCCGAGCTGGTCGGCCATCACGATCAGCACCAGCGACGGCGGGATGATCTGGGCCAGCGTGCCGGAAGCTGCGATCACGCCGGAAGCCAGCTTCTTGTCGTAGCCGTAGCGCAGCATCACGGGCAGGGAAATCAGGCCCATGGAGATCACCGACGCCGCCACCACACCGGTCGTCGCTGCCAGCAGCGCGCCGACGAAGATCACGGCGTAGGCGACGCCGCCGCGGATCGGGCCGAATAGCTGTCCGATGGTATCGAGCAAATCCTCCGCCATGCCGGAGCGCTCGAGGATGAGGCCCATGAAGGTGAAGAACGGGATGGCCAGCAGCGTGTCGTTGGCCATGATGCCGAAGATGCGGTTCGGCAGAGCCTGCAGCAGTTCGGGTTTCAGCAGGCCGAGCTCGATGCCGAGGAAGCCGAAGAACAGGCCGTTCGCCGCCAGGGAGAATGCCACCGGGAAGCCCGACAGCAGGAACACAACAAGCGCGCCGAACATGATCGGCGCCATGTTGGCGATGAGGAATTCATTCATTTTCGAGTCGCTCCCAGGCGTCAGTTCAGTTTATTCGCGGCCTTGATGGCTTCGATTTCTTCTTCAGGCGTGGCTGCTTGCTTCTCGAATGCGCTCGCATCGACGACGCCTTGCAAATAGCCCACGCGCTTGATCGTTTCCGAGATGCCTTGCAGGGCAAGCTGAGCGAAGCCGATCGGGATCAGGATCTTTGCCGGCCAGACGATCAGGCCGCCTGCATTGCTCGACATTTCCTGGTTCTGGATCGCCAGGGTGGCGTACGGAATCGCGTAGTAAAGAATGATCAGCGTGATCGGCAGCAGGAAGAACAGGAAGCCGAACAGGTCGATCACCACCTGCGTGCGCTTGGAAAAGCGACCGGCGACGACGTCGATGCGCACGTGTTCGTTCTTGCGCAATGTGTACGAGGTGGCCAGCAGGAACATGGCCGAGAACAGGTACCACTGGATCTCGAGCCAGGCGTTGGAGCTGGTGTTGAGGGCGTAGCGGACGAGGGCGTTTCCAGTGCAGATCAGTACCGACGCGAGGAGCGCCCAGCTGACGAGATTACCGATTTTTTCATTGAGCGCGTCAATGAATCTCGATAACGAGAGGAAGAACGACATGATGTCTCCTGGGTGATGTAAATCGAGCGAAATGAGGCGTTCGCGACGAGAAACGCCGTTTTATTGTTCGAGCGAGTATATGCCAATTGCCTTGGCATTCGAACAGCGGAAATCCCGTAAGCCGCTGTTTTTGTTGGCACGGTGCAAAAGTTGCGGTTTGCCCGTAGACGGCGCTACGTAGAACTACGCAGGAGAGAGGCCTGCGGCACGAGGCCGCAGGTCTGGGGGAGGGATCAGTCGAGCTGCTTGCGGGCGTAGGCGATGGCGGCCCGAACTTGTGCCGGCGCCGTGCCGCCGATGTGGTCGCGTGCGGCGACGGAGCCTTCGAGCGTCAGGACGTCGAACACGTCGGCCTCGATCAGGGGCGAATAGCTGCGCAGTTCCTCGAGCGGCAGGTCGCTGAGATCGCAGCCGCGGTCGACACAGGTGCGCACCGCATGGGCAACGGCCTCGTGCGCGTCGCGGAAGGGCAGGCCCTTCTTCACCAGGTAGTCGGCGAGGTCGGTGGCAGTGGCGTAGCCCTGGAGGGCGGCGGCGCGCATGGCGTCCGGCTTGACCGTGATGCCGCGCGCCATGTCGGCGAAGATGCGCAGCGTGTCGGTGACCGTGTCGACAGTATCGAACAGCGGCTCCTTGTCTTCCTGGTTGTCCTTGTTGTACGCCAGCGGCTGGCCCTTCATTAGCGTCAGCAGGCCGATCAGGTGGCCGTTGACCCGGCCGGTCTTGCCGCGGGCGAGTTCGGGGACGTCAGGGTTCTTCTTCTGCGGCATGATGGACGAGCCGGTGCAGAAGCGGTCGGCGATGTCGATGAAGCCGACGCGCGGGCTCATCCAGATCACCAGTTCTTCCGACATGCGCGAGATGTGGGTCATGACCAGCGCCGCGGCGGCACAGAATTCGATGGCGAAATCGCGGTCGGACACGGCGTCGAGCGAGTTGCGGGCGACGTCCTCGAAGCCAAGGGTTTTCGCGACCCGCTCACGGTCGATCGGGAAGGTCGTGCCGGCCAGCGCGGCGGCGCCCAACGGCAGGCGGTTGACGCGACGGCGGCAGTCGGCCATGCGCTCGGCGTCGCGGGCGAACATTTCGACGTAGGCCAGCATATGGTGACCGAAGGTGATCGGCTGGGCCACCTGCATGTGGGTGAAGCCGGGCAGGATGGTTTCGGCGTGCTGTTCGGCGAGATCGAGGAGGGCGAGGCGCAGTTCGCGCAGCAGGCCAAGGATGTCGTCGATGGCGCCGCGCAGGTAGAGGCGGATGTCGGTCGCCACCTGGTCGTTGCGCGAACGCCCCGTGTGCAGGCGCTTGCCGGCGTCGCCGGCAAGCTCGGTCAAGCGCTTTTCAATGTTCAGGTGCACGTCTTCAAGATCCAGCAGCCACTCGAACTTGCCCGCGGCGATTTCGGACTGGATCTGCGCCATGCCGCGCTGGATGTCGGCGTAGTCCTGGGCGCTGATGATGCCCTGGTGCGCCAGCATTTCGGCGTGCGCCAGCGAGCCTTGGATGTCGGCCTCGGCCAGGCGCTTGTCGAAGAAGACGGACGCGGTGTAGCGCTTGACCAGATCGGAGACGGGTTCGGAAAAGCGGGCCGACCAAGCCTCGCTTTTTTTGGAGAGTTGTGCTGTCATAGTGATGCCTCGGAGAATGCATCATTATAAAACAGCACTGCGCCAAGCCCCATGCCGACGCCGTCTTCCGCACCTGCTCACACCGTGATTCCCGACTGCTGCAACGTCGGCGTGATGTTTCGCAGCCTGCTGGTTGTCAATGCGGCAATCGTCTGCGGCAGCCTGCTGCAGGCGCCGGGCTGGAAGGCCGGCCTGCTGGAATTCGTGGATGCCTCGATGGTGGTGGAGTTGGCTTCCCTGTGGTCGCTGTTCGCCCTGTGCCTGACGCGACGTGGCCTGCAGTCGGCCCGGCCGGCGCGTTCCGTCCCGCCGGCGGCGCAGCGCCTGCTGTGCGGGCTGATCCCGGCCGCGGTCACCGGCGCCGTCGTGCAC
>SPQI01000273.1 GCA_004570315.1 Oxalobacteraceae bacterium OM1
GCATTCACGCGTTGCGGTTTTGCAGCGAGCAGTCCGTCGGGATTTGCCACCGGCACCACGCGCCATTGAAACTGCGAGGCAGGTGCGGATTGCATCCACTGCATCCACTGGAACACGACTGCCGACGCCGTCAGTTCATCGCCGTGGATGCCGCCTAGCAGCAGAATACGCACCGGGTCTTTCTTGCCGGCGGCCGGAAAATCGCGGACCAGCAAAGGAAACCCTTTAAGCGATTGCGCGCCGCTCGCCGTCAGGCCGACCTTCTGGCAATTGGCGGCGGACACCGTCGGCAAACGCGGCGTCAGCCGCTTGCACCACTCCGCCTGCTGCGCCGGCGTCGCCGCATGGGCAACCACCGGCAAGGACATCATCACACTCAACACTGCACGACAAACTGCTGACACAATGACACGACTCCCTGTTGTTTCCGGGCGTCGTGCCAGTGTCACGACGCGTTATTTCAGCCCTGCTGCGGCACGCAAGGCCTGGACCTTGTCCGTGCGCTCCCACGAGAATTCCGGCTCCTCGCGGCCGAAGTGGCCGTAGGCGGCAGTCTTGCCGTAGATCGGACGCAGCAGGTCCAGCATTTGAATGATGCCGCGCGGACGCAGATCAAACAACTCGTTTACGAGCGCCGCGATCTGTTCGTCCGGGATCACGCCCGTGCCTTCGGTATAGACCGTCACGTTCATCGGACGCGCGACGCCGATCGCGTACGCCACCTGGATCTGGCACTGGCGCGCCAAACCGGCCGCGACGATGTTCTTGGCCACGTAGCGGGCGGCGTAGGCCGCGGAACGGTCGACCTTGGTCGGATCCTTGCCCGAGAAGGCACCGCCGCCGTGCGGGCAGGCGCCGCCGTAGGTATCGACGATGATCTTGCGGCCGGTGAGCCCGCAGTCGCCCTGCGGACCGCCGATGACGAAGCGGCCGGTCGGGTTGATCAGGTACTTGGTGTTCTTCAGCCACTCCTTCGGCAGCACCGGCTTGATGATCTCCTCGATCACGGCTTCGGTGAACTCCGGCTTCATCTTCGAGCCGTCGCTCATTTCCGGGCTGTGCTGGCTGGAGAGCACGACGGTGTCGATCGAATGCGGCTTGCCGTCGACGTAGCGCATCGTCACCTGGCTCTTGGCGTCCGGACGCAGGAACGGCAGGCGGCCGTCTTTGCGCAGCTGCGCCTGGCGCTCGACGAGGCGGTGCGCGTAATAGATCGGCGCGGGCATGAGTTCGGGCGTTTCGTCGCAGGCGTAACCGAACATCAGGCCTTGGTCGCCGGCGCCGGTGTTGAGATAATCGTCGCTGGCGTGGTCGACGCCCTGGGCGATGTCGTTGCTCTGCTTGTCATACGCGACCAGCACGGCGCAACCTTTGTAGTCGATGCCATACTCGGTGTTGTCGTAGCCGATGCGCTTGATGGTGTCGCGCGCGACCTGGATGTAGTCGACGTGCGCGTTGGTGGTGATCTCACCCGCCAGCACGACGAGGCCGGTATTGCACAAGGTTTCGGCAGCAACGCGGGAACGCGGATCTTGCGCGAAGATCGCATCAAGAATAGCGTCGGAAATTTGGTCGGCGACTTTGTCCGGGTGGCCTTCGGAAACGGATTCCGAGGTGAAGAGATATTCATTTGCCATCGCAGGCTCCTGTTGTTGGGTTGACCATGTCGCGGCCATCCTCCGAGCCTGCGACGCTTTAGCGAAATTTGTAACCCGCCTCGCAAGTTGTCTATTAACTCGGCGGTAAAAAGTTTCGTGCTATTTTACGCCTTCGTAAGAATTCTGCTAGCTATCTGTTGGTTTCTTGATGCTCGTCATCCTCTTTCGCCTGCTGGCAACATTGCCGCTTCCGGTACTGCATGCCATGGGCGCCGCGCTCGGATGGCTGGTCTACCTGCTCTCCCCCTCTTACCGCCGTCGCCTCAAGGACAATCTTGAGCGCGCGGGCTTCCGCGCGCACCTGTCCGCCGCCATCACGGAGTCGGGCAAGAGCATTCTCGAACTGCCTTTCATCTGGTGCGCGCCGCAGGAGCGCGTGCTGAAGAAATCCAGCATCGAGAACTGGCCGCTGGTGCAGTCCGCACTCGACGCCAAGCGCGGCATCGTCTTCCTCACGCCGCATCTCGGCTGCTTCGAAATCCTCGCCCAGGCGGTGGCGCAAATCGTGCCGCTGTCGGTGCTGTACCGGCCACCGCGCAAGGCCTTCCTCAAGCCTCTGATCGAAGACGCCCGTGCCCGACACAACCTTGCGCTCGCTCCTGCCAACCTGACTGGCGTGCGCATGCTGCTGAAGGCCTTGAAGCAAGGCGGCCCGATCGGCCTGCTGCCCGACCAGGTGCCGCAGCAAGGCGAAGGCGTGTGGGTCGACTTCTTCGGCAAGCCTGCGTACACCATGACGTTGTCGGCCAAGCTGCATCAGATGAGCGGCGCGCCCATCCTTCTCGCCTACGCCGAACGCCTCCCCTTCGGCCGCGGCTACGTCCTGAATTTCGTTCCCTTCGACGGCGACCTGACCGGCACGCCCGAACAGCAGGCGCGTGAAGTCAACGCGGCGATGGAACGCCTGATCGCGCGTTGCCCGGCGCAATACATCTGGAGCTACAACCGCTACAAGGTGCCGCCGGGCGTCACGCCTCCCACCAAGGAAGTTGCATGAGATTGTTGTTAGGCCTGATGTGGCTGCTGCACTGGCTGCCGTTGCCCATCCTCGGACGCCTCGGCGAAGGCGTCGGCGCGCTGCTGTACTACGTGATCGGCAGCCGCCGCCGCATCACGCTCACCAACCTCCGGCTGACGATGCCGGAGCTGTCCGAAGCGCAGCGCAAGCGCCTGGCGATGGATCATTTCAAGGCCTACGCGCGCAGCATCCTCGAACGCGGCATCTTGTGGTGGGCGCCGCAAGCCCGCCTGCGCCGGCTGATGGTCATCGAACCTTCCGTACCACTGGAAGAATTCCGCTCCGGCCCCGTGATCGTGCTGTGCCCGCACTTCGTCTGCCTCGATGTGGCCGGCGTGGCCGCGACCTTCGACACGAAGATGTGCACGATCTACACGCCGCAGAAGAACAAGGCCTTCGACCGCGCGCTGCGCCGCGGCCGCTCGCGCTTCCAGCCCGACGCCCGCCAGTTTTCCCGCGCCGACGGCATCAAGCCCATCATCCGCGCGATGCGCGAGGGCTACCCCTTCTTCATGCTGCCCGACATGGATTTCGGCGCGAAGGATGCCGAGTTCGTACCCTTCTTCGGCGTGCAGGCCGCGACGCTGACCGCCACCGCCCGCCTCGCCGCGGCGACGAAGGCCAAGGTCATCCCGCTGATCGCAACCTTCCTGCCCAACTACCGCGGCTGGCGCGTGACGTTCTACCCCGCCTGGGAAGACTATCCCGGCACCGACCTGACCGAAGCCACGCGGCGCATGAACGCCTTCATCGAGGAACGGGTGCGCGAGACGCCGGCCGAATACTTCTGGGCACACAAGCGCTTCAAGACCCGGCCGCCGGGCGAGCCGGGCTTCTACGAATGACCGCCGGGTCTATAATCGACGCATGAAGCTCAAGTTCACCAAAATGCACGGCGCCGGCAACGATTTCATCGTCATCGATGCGATCAGCCAGCGCATCGATTTCACGCCCGCGCAATGGCAGCAGCTTGCCGACCGCCGTTTCGGCATCGGTGCCGACCAGATTCTCGTGGTCGAAAAGCCGCAGGACGGCGAGGTCGATTTCCGTTATCGGATCTACAATGCCGACGGCGGCGAAGTGGAACAGTGCGGCAACGGCTCGCGCGCATTCGTCAAGTTCGTTACCGACAAGGGCCTGACCGACAAGCGCGCCATCCGCGTGCAAACCCTGTCCGGCATCATCGAGCCACGGCTGGAAGCCGACGGCAACGTCACAGTCGACATGGGGCCGCCGGTCCTCGCTCCCGAGCGCGTGCCCTTCCACGCTGAAGGCCTGCAAGGCAAAGCTGAAGGATGCGATACGCTCTGGCCGCTCGACATCAACGGCCGCACGACCTGGTTCTCGACACTCTCCATGGGCAATCCTCATGCCGTCCAAGCAGTCGATGACGTCGAGCGCGCGCCCGTGGCGAAGGACGGCCCGTCAATCGAACACCATCCGCGCTTCCCGAAGCGCGTCAACGCCGGCTTCATGCAAATCGTCGACCGCCATCACATCAAGCTGCGTGTGTTCGAACGCGGCGTAGGCGAAACGCTAGCTTGCGGCACGGGGTCCTGCGCCGCCGTGGTGGCCGGCATCCGCCGCGGCCTGCTCGATTCGCCGGTGCGCGTATCCACCCGCGGCGGCGAGTTGTCGATCGCCTGGGCCGGCGAGGACCAGCCGGTGATGATGACCGGCCCGGCGGTGCGCGTCTTCGAAGGCGAAATCGAAATCTAGCCTGTCCGACAAGGGCCTCGCAGCACCGTCTGCGGGGCGTAATGTCGGTTAAAATCACGCAGTTTTGGCAGCCCGGCTGCCCTCACGGAATCTGTCCCATGACCTACCAGATCGACTCCCAAGCCCTCGCCGAATACCTGGCGGACAACCCGGAGTTCTTCGAAGAGCACAGCGAGCTGTTCGCGAAGGTCAAGCTGACCAGCCCGCTCGCCGGCCGCACCGTGTCGTTGCAGGAACGCCAGATGGAAGTCCTGCGCGAGAAGATCAAGTCGCTCGAACTGCGCCTGTCGCAGCTGATGCACATCGCCCAGGAAAACGACGCGATCACGCAGAAATTCCTGCTCTGGTCGCGCGCTCTGCTGCTGGCCCGCAACGACGTCGATCTGCCGCACACGCTGGTCAACGGACTGCAGACGATCTTCGGCGTGCCGCACGCGACGCTGCGCATCTGGGGTGTGGCCGAAGACTTCGCCCATACCTGGTTCTCCGCCGACGTCTCCGACGACGCCAAGCTGTTCTGCAACGGCCTGGTCGCGCCTTACTGCGGCGCCAACCAGGAATTCGAAGCGGCCACCTGGCTGGAAGACGCCGAGAACGTGCAGTCGATCGCCATGATCCCGCTGCGCAGCGGCACTGACCCGGAGGCCTTCGGCCTGCTGGTGCTCGGCTCGCCCGATCCGCAGCGCTTCACGGCCGACATGGCCACCGATTTCCTGTCCAAGATCGGCGAAACCGCCAGCGCGGCGCTCGCCTGCCTGCTGGACTGACGTGAGCGACGCGACCAATCCCGATCCGGTCGCGCGCTATCTCGATAGCCTGCAGACCCAGCGCAAGCTGTCGCCGCACACCGTCACGAGCTACCGCCGCGACCTGCTCGAACTGCGCGCGCTTGCCGACGCCTTGCCGGGCAAGCTGCAGCTCGCTGCACTGAATCAGTTCCACATTCGAAAATTCGCCGCCCAGTTGCACGGCCGCGGTTTGAACGGCCGCTCGATTGCGCGCATGCTCTCCGCATGGCGCGGCTTCTACGTCTGGCTGGGCGAACATGAGGCGATTGCCGCCAATCCCGTCGAAGGCGTGAAGGCGCCCAAGCGCGACAAGCCGCTGCCGAAAGCCTTGTCGGCCGACGATGCGGTGCGCGTGGTATCCGAACGCAATCCGGCGCACGACGACAAGCGGACCCTGCAGCTTTGCAATCGCGCGATGTTCGAGCTGCTCTATTCGAGCGGCCTGCGCGTGTCGGAATTGTGTGCACTCGACGTGCGCTACGCGAAGGAAGACCGCTACGAGTCGTCCGGCTGGGTCGATATGGAAGCGCAGGAAGTCGCCGTCACCGGCAAGGGCAACAAGCAGCGCCGCGTGCCGGTCGGCGGTCCGGCGCTCGATGCGCTGCGAGCCTGGCTTGCCGTGCGCGGCGCACTTGTGAAGCTCGATCCGCATCCGCTATTCCTCAGCGAGCGCGGCACGCGCATCGCGCCGCGTGTGTTGCAGGCGCGGTTGAAGGCGCATGGCCAGGCGCTGGGCGTTCCCGCCAATGTGCATCCGCACGTGCTGCGGCATTCGTTTGCATCGCATGTGCTGCAGTCGTCAGGCGACTTGCGAGCGGTGCAGGAGATGCTCGGTCACGCTTCCATTGCCGCCACGCAGGTCTACACCTCGCTGGATTTCCAGCGCCTCGCGCAGGTCTACGATGCAGCGCACCCGCGTGCGAAGAAGAAACCCTGAGCCGACGAACGGCTCGCTCATCCGATTACACTCATGCTGACCATCACCCTCAAGCCGGGCAAGGAGAAAAGCCTCCTGCGCCGCCATCCCTGGATTTTTCCGACTGCCATCGACCGCATCGAAGGCCGTCCCGACGAGAAGAACAAGCCCGGCGCCACGGCCGTCGTGCAATCGGCTTCCGGACAATTCCTGGCCCGCGCCGCCGTCAGCCCGAAGTCGCAGATCCGTGCCCGCGTCTGGACCTTCAACGAAAACGAACCGATCGACCACGCGCTCATCAAGCGCCGCGTGAAGCAGGCCTTCGCCTATCGCGCGGCAGCGGTGCGCGAGACCGATGCCATCCGCGTCGTCTTTGGCGAAGCGGACGGCTTTCCCGGTCTCGTCGTGGACTGGTATGCGGGCAAGGCCGGCTTCCTTGTCTGCCAGTTCCAGTCGGCCGGCGTGGAAGCCTGGAAGGTGCCGATCGTGCAGGCGCTCATCGCGGAAAGCGGCTGCCCTAACGTCTATGAACGCTCCGACGCCTCGGTGCGTGAACGTGAAGGCCTGCCGCTGGTGACCGGCGTCCTCGCCGGCGACGAACCCGGCCCCGAAACGCCGGTAACGGAAAACGGCGTGCGCTACGCCGTCGACATCAAGACCGGGCACAAGACCGGCTTCTACATCGACCAGCGCGACAACCGCCGCCTCGTCATGGAGCATGCGGCGGGACGCGACGTGCTCAACTGCTTTTGCTACACCGGGGGCTTTTCGCTGGCCGCGCTCAAGGGCGGCGCGAAGAGCGTAATTTCCATCGATTCGTCCGGCGAAGCACTCGCCATCGGCAAGCGCAACGTCGAGCTCAACGGCTTCGACGCCACGCGCGCCGAGTGGTGGGATGCCGACGTCTTCAAGACGCTGCGCACCCTGCGCGAACAGGGCAAAAGCTTCGACCTCATCGTGCTCGACCCACCGAAGTTCGCCAACTCGCCCGACCACGTCGACCGCGCCGCGCGCGCCTACAAGGACATTAACCTGCTTGGTTTCCAGCTGCTGCGTCCGGGCGGCCTGCTGTTCACGTATTCGTGCTCGGGCGCCATCAGTGCCGACCTGTTCCAGAAGATCGTTGCCGGCGCCGCCAACGACGCCAAGGTCGATGCCCGCATCCTGCGCCGCCTCTCCGCCGGCGCCGACCATCCGATGACGACCAGCTTTCCGGAAGGCGAATATCTGAAAGGCTTGATGCTGCACAAGCCCTGAGCCGAACATGGTCGGACTTGCAACTCGATTGCACGTCACGGCCTATAATGCCCCATCGCTTTTTTGTCGCCGACGATGGAACCCAGGAGCAAGACGCCGTCCCGCCGCCCGAGCGCCGCACGTGCCGCCATGGCGGAGCTGCAGCTGCGCGAGGCTGCCGTGCGCGTCACCGAGGCACGCGTGAAGGTGCTCGCCGCCCTGCTGGGCGCGCCGCGCGCCTATTCGCATCAGGATGTGCAGGAAGCGCTGGCCGACATGGACCGCGTCACGCTCTACCGCGCCCTCGATTGCCTCACCGATGCCGGCCTTGCCCACAAGATTGCCGGCGAGGACCGCGTCTTCCGCTACAGCGCCGGCGCCGACCAGGCGGTCGATGAGCATCAGCACGGCCACTTCAAGTGCACCCGCTGTGCGCGCGTGTTCTGCATGGACGGCATGACCGATGCCGAGGCATTGCGCGACAGCCTGCGCCGCGCCCTCGGCAAGGGCTTCCAGAGCCACGACATCGAATTCACCATCAAGGGCTGGTGCGCCGACTGCGCACGGCCGTAATCGAAAGGAGCCTCATGGCACTCGTCCCCGCGACCATCCTCACCGGCTTCCTGGGCGCCGGCAAGACCACGCTTCTCAACCGCATCCTGCGCGAACCGCACGGTCACAAGATTGCCGTCATCGAAAACGAATTCGGCCAGGAAAACATCGACAACGAGATTCTGGTCCAGGAGACCAACGAGCAGATCGTCGAGATGAGCAACGGCTGTGTCTGCTGCACCGTGCGCGGCGACCTCATCGTCGCGCTCGGCACGCTGGCGCAGAAGCGCAATGCGGGCGAGCTGAGTTTCGACCATCTCGTGATCGAAACCACCGGTCTTGCCAATCCCGGCCCGGTCGCGCAAACCTTTTTCATGGACGATGAAGTCGCTTCGCATTTCCTGTTAGATGCCGTAGTCACCGTCGTGGATGCCCGCCATGCCATGCAGCAGCTCGACGAGCACGAGGAAGCGCAACGCCAGGTCGGTTTCGCGGACAAGCTGCTGCTGTCGAAGACTGATCTTGTCGACGCGGCGCAGGTGGACGCCCTCGTCGCACGCCTCAAGCGGATGAATCCGCGCGCCGCCGTCAGCAAGGTGCATTTCGGTGAGGTGCCCATTGGCGAGGTGCTCGACCTGCGCGGCTTCAACCTCAACGACAAGCTGGAGCTCGACCCTGATTTTCTCGCCGCCGAAGAGCACGACCACGCGCATCATGACCATGAATGCGGCGAGCATTGCGGCCACGACCACGCGCACGACCACCACCATGCGCATCACTCCGACGACATCGCCGCGTTCGTCTTCCGCAGCGACCGCCCCTTCGACGTGGCACGGCTCGACCAATTCCTGGGTGGCCTGGTCCAGGTCTACGGCCCGCGGATGCTGCGTTACAAGGGCGTGCTGTGGATGGACGGTGGCGACCGGAAAGTGGTATTCCAGGGCGTGCACCAGATGATGGGCACGGACATCGGCGCCAAATGGGGCGAAGATGAGCCACGCGGCAGCAAAATGGTGTTCATTGGCAAGAATCTACCGAAGGAAACTTTTATTCGCGGTTTGGAACAATGTTTGGTATAAACTATGCCGAATTCGATTTTGGTTGATGTAAGTTCAAGCAGCGGACGTAGTCGTTTGGCAAGATGCATGGGAAGCTATTCCATGCGGTGCCCGACGCAGTCATTGCCTGCTGGGGGCATGGTGTAGCGGCCGGCTTCGTCAGGCGTTGTTGCGCGGGTTCATTACAAGAGGGACACCATGAACGCAACCGTTACCAGATCCGCCACCAAGAGCGCGAGCGCCAAGACAGCCGCCAAATCCGCCGCAAAAGTCAAACCGGCCAAGCCGGCCAAGGCACCCGCTTCGAAAGCGGCGACCAAGACCTCAGCGGCCACCAAGTCCACTGCCACATCCACCGCCAAACCCGTTACCAAGAAGGCTGCCACGCCAACGGCCGCCCGCGCTGCGAGCCCCAAGGCCGCAGCCGCCAAAGGGAGCAAGACCCCTGCGGAACTGCAACAGGAAAAAGGGGCTGTTGCCGTACCGCGTTCCAAGGAGACGTCCGCCACTGCCCTGCGAACCAGCAAGGACAATGACGGATTAACAGATACAATGGCAAACCCCGTAGTTTCGAAAGCACCCGAAGTGGCTACCAAGACAAAACCGACCGCAGCGCCCGCCGATGGCCGTCTCCTCACCGAGGAAGAAATCCTCAAGATGAGCGACAAGGACTACATGAACGAAGCCCAGCTTGCGTTCTTCAAGGCCAGGTTGCAGCAATTGGAGCGCGATCTGTTGAAGAATGCCGGCGAGACCACCGAGCACTTGCGCGAAACCGTCCTCGTCCCGGATCCGGCCGATCGCGCCACGATCGAGGAAGAGCACGCCCTGGAACTGCGCACGCGCGACCGCGAACGCAAGCTGCTGAAGAAAGTGCAGCAGTCGATCGCCAGCATCGATGCCGGCGATTACGGCTATTGCGAGGAGACCGGCGAACCGATCGGCATTCCGCGTCTGCTGGCACGCCCGACCGCGACCCTGTCGCTCGAGGCCCAGCAACGTCGCGAATTGAAGCAGAAGCTCTACGGCGACTGAAGACATACACTCCGCGCAACGAAAAGCGTACGACGGCTCGGCTGCGTACGCTTTTTTGCTTGTGCAGCCGGTGTTGCATTGCACATTGCCCGTTGTAGCTGCACTTTGCAGACGGCGTTTGACAAACCGCCCCACTACGGCTGTAATGAGAATCCGGTTGGCAACTTCTTGCACCGAAAAACCTAAGCCCGAAGCCAGCCGCAACAAGAAGAACATGGGCGCCGACTTTTTTCAGGGACGACGTGGGGATCTTTTCGCTTTTCGGCAAGAAAGACCGCGATCAGCCTTCGCCGGCTGAAAAAGACACGTCTCGTGCCAAACGGGATGCGGGCTCCGGCTCGACCAGTGCCCGAAAGCCCTCCTCCGCCACACCGCAGTCCTCCGGCGCTGGCAAAGCCACTGCCTCCCGATCGGCCGCGCCGAAGCGCGATGCGCAGGCCGCACTCGCGACCGCGCTCAAAATCGATGCCATCGAATCCGAGATGTCGTCCGAATTCGTGACGACTGCATCGAAACTTTCACCGAACACTACACAGCCGGTGGTGCCCAAGGCACCGACGCCCGCCGCGCCGCAGGGCAAGGCCGCTCCGGCATCCAAGCCGTCTTCCGCGGCCAAGTCCAAGTCCGGCGATACGCTGGCTCCTGCGCTGCCCGACATGGGCACGACGACGCAATTCCTGCTCGGCGGGCTGTCCACCATCGGTGAAGTGCAGAACCCGTCGACCGAAATCACGCCGGTACTCGAAGAGGCGGCGATCATGTTCGCCAACGGCCAGAACGCCCTGGTCGAGCAGATCCTGGTGGCGGCGATCGCCGAGGACAGTCTCGGTCCGGCCATGCAAACAGTGTGGCTGATGCTGTTCGACCTGTACCAGGTTACGGGCAAGCAGCAACAATTCGAAAACCTGTCGATCGAGTACGCCAGCAAGTTCGAGACTTCGCCGCCGACCTGGGCCGCGACCGTGCAGCGCACGATGGCACCGGCCGCGGCGGCGGGTGCCGTTCCTGCAGTGGCGTTCACCGGCAAGCTGGACGCGTCCGTCGCCAAGCATATCGAGCGGGTCCAGCGCCTGGCCGAAACCCATCGCACGCTGCGCCTGGAATTTGCGCGCGTCTCGGAAGCCGACGCCGCCGGCTGCTCGCTACTGCTGGCTGCATTCCGGCGTTTGCAGAAGTCTGGCCATGACCTTGTCCTGGTCGGTGCCTTGGAGCTGAGCGAGAAGGTTCGCGCGATCGTCGAAGTCGGCCGACGCGACGAATCCGAGGATCCTTGGCTGCTACTGCTGGAACTGTTGCGGCTGCTGAACCGCGAGAAGGATTTCGAGGAAGCGAGCATCGACTACTGCGTGACCTTCGAAGTCTCGCCGCCGGCTTTCGTGGCGCCGCAGAACAAGGTAACGACGGCCAGCGCCGCGCCGGCGACCGCGGCAGCGAGCGAGCATTTCATGATGCCGCCGGTGGTGGAAGGCCGGATCGACGACCTGATCGTCGCGATCGCCTCCTATTCCGACGAACACAGCCCCGCCATCATCGACTGCTCGCGTCTCGTGCGCGTCGATTTCAATGCTGCGGGTCGCCTTCTGACCGGCCTCTCGCCTTTCTGCGGCAATGGCAAGGTGATCGAATTCCATCACGTCAATCACTTGGTCACCGCCCTCTTCACCGTCATTGGCCTCCAGGACCTGTTCCGGGTCGTTCCGCGCAAGAACTGAGCCGCGCTCAGCGGCATTTCCTCGATTCAAAACAAAAAAGCCCCGCAGACGCGAATCTGCGGGGCAAACCTTCCAAGGTGAACATGCATGGAAGGTGGAGACACCGAGGAGTCGAAGCGGTTCGATTGATCGAAAAGTTGTGTCAAACCGCTTTGACTGACAGGCCGAGTCTATTCAAAGCGCTTGCATTTGTCAACGAACAACGCCGAAGCGTTGTTGCCGGGCGGCGATCTAGCGGGGAGTGGCGACAGTGACGCCGGGGATAAGGGCGGGAGCCCAAGTGACTTGCAGGTCGGTCGGTGACGTGCCGTCGAGCAGCGCGATCAGCATTTCGACCATCTTCTCGCCGGCCGCATGCGGATTCGGCTCGTCGATCATGGTGACGCCGTCTTCCGCCAGCGCCGGTTCGCGGGAATTCCAGGCGACGACGGAGATGTCGCGACCGGCAACCAGACCGGCTTCGCGCAGCGCGCGCAACGCACCCGCAGCAGCCGGTCCGTTGGCAATCACCACCCCCGACGGGCGTTCCGGCAAGCCGAGCAGGCGGCGCATGGCGTCGTAACCGCCGTTGCGGTCGTCGGCGCCATCAATCATCAGTTGCGGGTTGGTGGCCAAGCCGCAGCTTTGTGCGACGGCGGCGAAGGCTGTACGCCGCTGCTGGGCGGCACTGGTGTCGGGCGCGCCGCCGATGAAGCCGATGCGCCGATGGCCGTGCCCATGCAGTTCGCGGATAGCCAGCGCCATGCCGGCCGCGTGGTCGTAATCGAACCAGGCATAGGGCTTGTCGAGTTCGGTGCGGCCATAGGCGACGAACGGCACGTTGCGCTCGGCAAGGAAGCGGATGCGTTCGTCGTGCACACGGGTGCGGCTCACGATCAGGCCGTCCACGCGCCGCTCGCGTGCCACCATTTCGTAAGCGCACATTTCGTTGGCCGCCGGCACCGGCGCAATGATGAGGTCCATGGTCTTCGACGCCGCAGCGTCGGACATGCCGGACAACGAATGAAGGAAGGCGGGATCGGCGAAATCGACGGCGAGCGTCGGGTAGACGATGGCCAGCACGTTGGTGCGGCCGACGGCCAGGCTGCGCGCCAGCGGGTTCGGGCGGTAGCCGACCGCCTTGGCCGCGGCGAGCACCCGCTCGCGCGTGCGTTCGCTGACCTCCGGATAGCCGTTGAGTGCACGGCTGACGGTCGTTTCGGAAATCCCGAGAGTCTGGGCGAGCGTTTTGAGGTTCATCGGCGAACTCGACCTGGTTGGTATGGAACCAGACGAGTTTACAGCAAGTAACTTAACGCCGGCTTACAGTTTGCTTTTATTCGTCGCCTTCGAGCGCACGCTGCAGCAAACGATCGAGAATGTGGCGCTCAGCCGACACATTTTTCCGGTGCGCGCCAGCCGCGCGCTGCTTCGCCGCCACGGCGAAGGGATTGCGCGGCTTGGTCTGGATGCGGGCAGGCTCGTTGCGAATCATGAGCTTCTGCCGCTTGCTGAGCGCCTTGTTGGCCATGGTTGTCGTTACAGCACGTAGCGTGACAGATCTTCATCGACGGCCAGCGCACCGAGCTTGTCGTCGACGTAGGCAGCATTGATGGCGACGACCTTGCCGCCGACTTCGCTCGCCGAGAACGAGACCTCCTCAAGCAGCTTTTCCATCACGGTATAGAGACGACGGGCGCCGATGTTCTCAGTCTTTTCGTTCACCGAATAGGCGATGGACGCGAGACGCTCGATGCCGTCCGGCGTGAATTCCACCTTCACGTCTTCCGTGCCGAGCAGGGCTTCGTACTGCTTGGTCAGGCAGGCATCGGTGCCGGTAAGAATGCGCTCGAAGTCGGCGACCGAGAGGGATTCCAGTTCGACGCGGATCGGGAAGCGGCCCTGCAACTCCGGAATCAAATCGGAAGGCTTCGCCAGATGGAACGCGCCCGACGCGATGAACAGGATGTGGTCCGTCTTGATCATGCCGTACTTGGTGTTGACAGTCGTGCCCTCCACCAGCGGCAGCAGGTCGCGCTGCACGCCGGCGCGCGAGACGTCCGCGCCGCCGACTTCCGAACGTGCCGCGATCTTGTCGATCTCGTCGAGGAACACGATGCCGTTCTGCTCGACGTTGGCGATGGCCTTCTGCTTGAGTTCGTCTTCGTTGACGAGCTTGGCGGCCTCTTCCTCGACCAGCAGCTTCAGCGCTTCCCTGATCTTCAGCTTGCGCTTTTTCTTGCGCGCGGTGCCGAGACCGGAAAACATCGACTTGATCTGCTCAGTCATTTCTTCCATGCCGGGCGGCGCCATGATTTCCATGTGCGGCGCCGCATCGGCCACTTCGATCTCGACTTCCCGATCGTCGAGCGCACCTTCGCGCAGACGCTTGCGGAAGGTCTGGCGCGTCGAATTGCCTTGCGTATCGTCGGTCGATGCCGGCGTCGCGCTGAAGCCGAAATCGCGTGGCGGCGGGACGAGGATATCGATGACGCGGTCTTCGGCAGCGTCTTCGGCGCGTGCGCGCACCTTGCGCATCTCACTCTCGCGCGTCTGCTTGATGCCGATGTCGACGAGGTCGCGGACGATGGTATCGACGTCGCGGCCGACATAGCCGACCTCAGTGAACTTGGTCGCTTCGATCTTGATGAACGGCGCATCGGCCAGCTTCGCGAGACGGCGTGCGATCTCGGTTTTGCCGACGCCGGTCGGGCCGATCATGAGGATGTTCTTCGGCGTAATCTCATGGCGCAGCGGCTCAGGCACCTGCTGGCGGCGCCAGCGGTTGCGCAGCGCGATGGCCACCGCGCGCTTGGCGCGGGATTGTCCGACGACATGCTTGTCGAGTTCGGAGACGATCTCCTGGGGAGTCATGTTCATGATGTTCTCTGCGGCTTAGTCGAGCGTTTCGATGACGTGCGACAGGTTGGTATAGATGCACAGCTCGCCGGCGATGGTGAGCGCCTTCTTCACGACTTCGGCCGGCGGCATGTCGGTGTTTTCCTGCAGCGCCTTGGCGGCGGACTGGGCATAGGCACCGCCCGAGCCGATTGCGCCGACGCCGCCTTCCGGCTCCAGCACATCGCCGTTACCGGTGATGACGAGCGTGGATTCACGGTCGGCCACCAGCAGCATCGCCTCGAGGCGGCGCAGGATGCGGTCGGTCCGCCAGTCCTTCGCCAATTCCACCGAAGCGCGCATCAGATTGCCTTGGTGCTTTTCCAGTTTGGCTTCGAAACGCTCGAGCAGCGTGAAGGCATCGGCCGTGCCGCCGGCAAATCCCGCGAGCACTTTGCCTTGATACAGCTTGCGCACTTTGCGCGCGCTGCCCTTCATCACGATGTTGCCAAGGGTCACCTGACCATCGCCTCCCAGCGCGACGCTGCTGCCGCGGCGGACGGAGAGGATGGTGGTGCCGTGAAATTGTTCCATGCGAGCCTCGAAAACGATGCAGCGACACTGCTGCAATTCTGCGCAAGTGAGGGCGCATGGTGGGAATACAAGTGGCCTCGCTGGACGCGTTACCAATCGAAACAACCCGGTTGCCTTCCGGGGCCGGCGGCACAAACTTTCGGTGCCGCCGGCGGCTTGCGCCCGCCGGACGAGTCCGGTGACCGATGTCCGCGGACCGCGAAGCCTATCTGGCAACTGCGGTGCGCACGGCATGCGGCTCAGGCGTTGATCACATCAACGGAATTGCTGCAGCAGGCTTTCCTGCCGCTGGTACGCGGCGTCACCGCGGTACGTGATCGGTTCGGGGTAATCGAAACCGTAATGCGTGCGATACCAGAGTTCGCCGTTGTCGTAGTGTTCGAAGGCCGTGGCGGTTCCGGCCTTCATCATTTCTTCGAGACTCATGCTGACCTTCCTTCGTGTTAGGTTGAACGGTGGTTTGGGTACGACGCGAAATGCCGGCTGTCGCAGAGCGTCGCGATGACGGCCGGGAAAGGTTGAACGTGAAAGGAGCGGCGCATGCCGGTGCTCCGGCATCGGCGGCAGTGAGGTGCTGCCGGGCAGTGCCGCGTCGCGAGGGATGATTCGCTCATCGAGTCAGGCACGCCAGGATGAGTGCTTCCCCGGCTGAGCCATGCACTTTCGAAAAAGCGCGAGGTGGAGCGCGGCGTCGCAGGTGCGACAGGGCGCAACGCTCCGGCTGCCGGCAGGGGCAAGCGCGGTGAGGCGCGCTTGCCGTTGCGGGCAACGTGATGCATCGGGCGAGTTGTCAAAGATCGTCGTTCATCCCGGCTGTACGGGGAACGGCCTCCTTCCGGAGGGCTTCACTGCTGGGACGTCCGGGCGACGCAAAAACAAAAAGCCCGGATGTCCTTTCGGGATCATCCGGGCTTCGCAGCCTGACCTGTCGGTCGTCGCAGTCGGCTTATCCTCCTGCGACCTGGGGACTGTGCCCCCGGATGATGAATCGGTACTTCAAGTTGGTGCCATGCATGCCTGCATTGAGCGTACGGCGATGGTTGGCGCAGCCGACGATGTCGGAGACCAGCACGGAGAACGATGCAACACACATGGCAACGCGCGATGCCAATGCGGACGCCGGGCGTCGCGTCGTGTTCATCAGCTGTTGCACTTGGGTTTTCACATCGATCTCCATAAAAACGGGTTGAAAAACGGGCCTCTCGCGTTGAGCGATTGATTGCATTCTGCCATTGGCAAAAGCAAAAAACAATCATGGCATGAAAGATTTTGTATGGCGACGCGGGATGCTGTTGTAAAAATACGCCACTTCAGACATGACGGAACCGTTTGGGGCGTTGGCACCACTTACCGCGACTCCACACTCATTCACGTCCTATGTATCGATCTCTGTGCACCGGCAGCGCTGCCTGCATCCGTCCGACATCCGCCGTGGGTGGTCAATGTCTCGTGTCCGCATCCGGCGGACCGTCGATTTCACACGCAGTGCCGGCGCTCGGCACGATGCAGGCGGCGAGCCTGGCGCTGCAACAGCGCGGGGCGCTGCCACACGAGGCATTCAATTGAGGTTGCCGCCGCCTCGGCGGTATGCCAATTTCTTGCATCGGATGGCAGTTCTTGTCGCGAGCGGACGGCAGGCGTAACATGGCGGGCGTCGTAGTGAGGTACGACTCATGAACACCGCCAACGAATCCAAACTCCCCGAGCGCAGCATCATCCTGCGCGTCCGCGTCTGCATGGCCGAGCGCGGCATCCGCTCCGTAGCCGCCCTGCACCGCATGCTCATCGACGCCGGCGTCGATATCTCCCATCCCCAATTGCTTCGCGTGGTCGACAACCGGGCGCAGCACCTGAACGTGGCGCTGCTGAATGGTCTGCTGAAGGTGCTGGGCTGCCGGGTGGACGAGCTGTTCGGCGAAGTGACAGTCGGCTGAAAGCCGGCGTCACGTCGAACAAGCGAGTTGCTGCCGCAATTCTCTCCGACGAAGATTGGCGGTTCTTACTGCCGCGGCGTCTGGCCGGGTGCGTTCGGGCCGAGCAGTCCACGGCCGGTCGGCACGGCCGCCGGGCCGACGGATGGCGCGGCAGGATTCGGTAGCGGCTGGATGGGTTGTTGCGGTACTGCGCCGGGCGTGGCAGCTGCAGGCACTTGCTGGGCCGGCTGTGCGGGAG
>SPQI01000313.1 GCA_004570315.1 Oxalobacteraceae bacterium OM1
GCAGGCGGCCTTGCCGCGCAGCGCCCAGGCCGCCCGGAGTGAAATTTCCGGGCCGATGCCTGCGGGTTCGCCGCAGGTAATCGCAAGAGTTGGACGTGCGCTCACGACAGCCGGTCAGCCTTCGAGGGCATCGGGGCGGTATTCGACGTAAGCGCGGTCGCGCAGCTGGCGCAGCCAATCCTGCATCGCTTCATCGAGCTTGCGCTCGCGCAGCGCCTGGCGGGCGGCGAGACGCTGGCGTTCGCGCGAGACGTCGTCGGTCTTGCGTTCGAGAACTTGAATCAGGTGGAAGCCGAACGGCGACTGCACGGGTTCGCTGACCTCGCCGATCTTGAGCGCATTCATCACGCGCTCGAACTCCGGCACGGTGTCGCCCGGGTAGAGCCAGCCGAGGTCGCCGCCCTTGGACGCAGACAGATCGTTGGAATACAGTTTGGCGAGCTCGTCGAACTTCGCGGCCTTGTTGTCGAGGCGCTCCTTCAGTTCCATCAGCTTGCGCCGCGCTTCGGCGGCGGTGACGACCTGGTTCACCTTGATCAGGATGTGGCGCGCATGCGTCTGCTGCACCGACGGACCGGCCTTCGCGCCGCCGCTGGCCGCGCGGCGGTCGACCAGCTTGACGATGTGGAAACCGTTGTTGCCGCGCAGGATGGGCGTGACCTGGCCCGGCTGCAGATTGGAGACGGCATCGACGAAGAGCTGCGGCAGGCGCTCCTGCGTGCGCCAGCCCACCTCGCCGCCCTTGAGCGCGTCGCTGGCGTCGGAGTAGGACGCCGCGATGCGGGCGAAGTCGCCGCCGGCCTGGATCTGTTGCAGCACGCCTTCGGCGCGGCGGCGGCGGTCGGCGATCTGTTCGGCGCTGGCATTCTCCGGCACGGCGATCAGGATGTGCGACAGGTTGAGTTCCTGCTGGTTGGCGGCGTTGGCGGCCTGCGCTTCGAGGAAGGCGTCGACTTCGGATTCGCTGATCTGCAGCTTGTTGTCGACCTCACGTTCCCGCAGGCGCTGCATCGTGATCTCTTCGCGAATCTCTTCGCGGAAACGGGTGAAGGACGTGCCTTCGCGCTGCAGCTGGTCGCGCAGTTGGGCGACCGTCATCTTGTTCTGTTCGGCGATGCCCTGGATGGCGCGGTCGAGCAGCGCGTCGTCGACGCGAATGCCTTCGTCGGCGGCCAGGTGCATCTGGGCCTTGTCGATGATCATGCGCTCCAGCAGCTGGCGCTGGAATTCGGCGCGCGGCGGAACCGGAATGTTCTGCTGGCGCATGCGGGCTTCGACTTCCTTCATGCGCGACAGCAGTTCCTGGCGCGTGATGACGTCGCTGTTGACGACGGCCACGATGGCGTCGGCGAGCTGGGGGCGCGAGGCGCTCTGGGTGCTCTGGGTGCCGGGGGCGCTCTGGACGCCCGCGTTGGCTTGCACGCCTTGCGCATGCGCGCCTGCGGAGCACGTCAGGACGAGCGCAAGGGCGAGTCCGCGAATCGGGGACATGGCATGGCGCAGGGAGGGCAGAGTTTTCATGATGGCTGCTCGTGGTTTCACTAGGGATTGCTCGGTTGACTCACCAGCTGGTAACCAGGAATGCTGGCGCGCAGGGTGTCGATCGGATTGGAGCCGAGGCGCGTGAGGCCGTTCAGTTCCAGCTGGAAGAACAAGGCGGAGGTCGCCTTGCCGGTCGCCGTCGGAATGCGCTGGCCGACCATGCGGAAGATCCAGCAGTCGGCCTTGTACTCGAAGCCGAGCAGGCCTTCGGCGACCTTGCGGTCGGGGATCGAATAGTTGACGCGCGCGACGCCGTACCAGCGCTTGGCCAGCGGCCATTGGCCGGAGGTTTCGAGCTGTTCGAGGGCGTTCTGCACGTCGCGGCGATACAGCAGGTTGACCACGCTGCGCGCCGCCGGCTGCCAGCGCACGCTGGCGTTGCCGCGGTTGAGGCGGTGCGTGGTCTGGCTGTACTGCAGGTTGGCGTCGGTACTGACGGTGTTCGTCACCTGGCCGTAGGCGGACAGCAGCAGGTCGGAGCGGCTTTCATTGCGCGTGCCGGACAAGGTCACGCGCTGCTCGGTGAAGTAGAAGCGCTGGCCGATCGCAAAGCGCATGCGCTCGGCGCCGTTCGGCTCGATGTAGCGCGACACCAGCGCGCCGGTGAGCTGGTTGGCGTCGCTGATGCGGTCATTGCCGACGAAGCGGTTCTCGCTGAACAACTGCGCGAAGCTGAGGTCCGCCTCGGCGGAGTCGAAGTTCGGGAAGTTGCTTTGGTCGCGATACGGCGTGTAGACGTAGAACAGGCGCGGTTCCAGCGTCTGCGTCATCGGCGCGCCGAAGAACTGCGCGTCGCGTTCGAACACGAGGCCGCTGTCGATGGAGAGCGTGGGCAGCGTGCGATGCAGGTCGCGCTCGCCGGCGGCATTGGGCTGGTCGAGGCGATAGGTCGTGGCGTGCAGCGACAGCTTCGGCGTGATGAAGTAGCCGGGCCGGACGATCGGATAGGCGATGCGCGGATTGACCAGGAAGCGGTCGCCGCGGATCAGGTCCGGATGCCAGAAACGGGTGAGTTCGGCATCGACGTTCCAGTCGAAGCCGTTCACGTCGAGCCGGCCGGCGGAGACGTTCAATTGCGGCAGGCGGTCGTAAGGGCGCACGATCGGCGCGGCCGGGTCCTGCAGTACCTGGTAGTTCGAGACGCGCGCCGTCGCGCTCCAGAACGGCGCCCCGTAGGCCAGCACGAAGTCGCGCGACATGAGACGTTGCGCGCCGGTGGTGATGGTGCGCGAGAAATCGCTCGGGTAGTCGTCGTCGGACGCGGCGTTCAGGTTCCAGAAGTATGTCCAGCCCGGCGCGAAGGATTGCGTGTGCGTGGAGCTGAAGGCATAGCGCGTGGTCTTGGTCTGCTGGTCGTTGGGCAGGACCTCGACGCGCGTCTCGCCGGAATAGGTTTCCCCGAGGTAGCGGGCATCGGCGCCGAGCTGCAGGCCGCGCCGCGCGAACAGCTTGGGATACAGCGTCAGGTCGCGGTTGGGCGCGATGTTCAGGTAGTACGGGACGGTGACTTCGAAGCCGCCCTTGTTCGTGGTGCCGATGGTCGGCGGCAGGAAACCGGTCTTGCGCGCATCCGACAGCGGGAAGGACAGCGCCGGCGCGCCGAGGATGGGCACGCCCTTGAACACCACGACGGTGTTGTGCGACGTACCGACGTCGCGGCCGGAATCGAGCGTCAGCGTGCCGGCCTTCAGGTACCAGTCGGGGTCCGGCCCTTCGCAGGTGCTGTAGGTGCCGTCGGTGACGGTGGCGCGGTCCTGCGCCTCGAAGTCGATGCGGTCGGCCTTGCCTTGCGCATTGTTCTTCTCCAGGCGATAGCTGGGATTGAGCACATAGCCCTGCCCGGCTTCGATCTTCAGCTTCAGCTCGTCGCCGGCATAGCTCGCGCCGTCGCGCTGCATGCGGATGTTGCCGCTCGCATCGATCTCGTCCTCGACGACATGGTAGGTCGCGCGGTCGGCCTTCACGGTGGTCGGGCCACGCTGGATTTCCACATTGCGCTCAAGGTGGACCTCGCGATCCGGCCGGCCCGTGATTTCTTCGGCGCGGACGGTGGCCGGCGCGTTCGGGTCGTCCCGCTGCGCCTGCTGCGCATGGACTTGCAGGGAGGCCAGCGCGGCCGATGCGGCGGCGACTGCGGCGCTCACGATGCGAAGCTTGCGTTGCGAGAGTGGAAAGGCGGGAAACCGGTTCATTGAAATGCGGAAAAGGCGGGGCTGTCTCGGGGCCATTTTTTGGACGAATCCCTTATTATATGGGAACTCAACACCCTCTCCAGGCCGTTTCATGTCTTTACCCGCAGCAGCAGATTCCCGCCTTACCCAACTCAAAGAATGGCTGCCGGCAACCGGCGCCGTGCAACTCCTCCCCGATACCATCCGTCCCGCCTCGTCCGACGCGAGTTTCCGGCGCTATTTCCGCGTGGATGGCACGGATGGCAACACCTACATCGCGATGGATGCGCCGCCGCCGCAAGAGGACGTGCGTCCTTTCATTCACGTGGCCGAAGTGTTCGGCGCGACCGGCGTGTCGGTCCCGAAAATCCTGGCCCAGGACGTCGAGCGCGGCTTCTTGCTGCTGTCCGACCTGGGCAACACCACCTACCTGCACGAGCTGAGCCCCGACACGGCGCACAAGCTCTATCTCGATGCCATCGATGCGCTGGTGCTGTTCCAGGCGCAGAGCAAGCCCGGCGTCTTCCCGGAATACGACCGTGCCCTGCTGCATCGCGAGCTGATGCTGTTTCCGGATTGGTATGTCGGCAAGCATCTCGGCGCGACGCTGACCGAGAAGCAGACCGGCCTCATGAACAAGGTGTTCGAGGTGCTGCTGGCGAACAACCTCGCCCAGCCGCAGGTCTACGTGCACCGGGATTATCATTCGCGCAACCTGATGGTGCTCGGCCAGGGCAATCCCGGCATCCTCGATTTCCAGGATGCCGTCTACGGCCCGATCACCTACGACTTGGTCTCGCTGCTGCGCGACGCCTACATCCAGTGGGACGAGGAAATGGTGCTCGACTGGACCATCCGCTACTGGGAGCGAGCCCGCCGCGCCGGCCTGCCGGTGAACCCGGACGTCGACAAGTTCTACCAGGACTTCGAATTCATGGGCCTGCAACGCCACCTGAAGGTGCTGGGCATCTTCGCGCGGCTCTATCACCGCGACGGCAAGGACGGTTACCTGAAGGACCTGCCGCTGGTGATGGAATACACCCGCAAGGCGGCCGGCCGCTACACCGCGCTGGCACCGCTGATCGTGCTGCTCGACGAGCTCGAAGCCAAGGGGTCGTCGGTCGGATTCACGTTCTGAATCCAAGTAGAATGTCTCTTTTCCAATGGGGTGGCGGATACGTCGGCCGCCTCGGCGTCTTGCGGTGAAAGTCGCTGGATTCCGGCGTGCGCCGGAATGACGGGAAGAGATGGAGGGCGCGCATCGACCGGCCCGCGTGCGGGCAATGCAAGCCGATACCGCACTACTCTTTCCACGTCATCCCAGCGCACGCCGGGACCCAGCGAAGTTCAACGGTGCACCAACCACCCTTGCCAAGACCCCTGACCGGACCCACTGAATGAAAGCGATGATCTTCGCCGCCGGCCGCGGCGAACGCATGCGTCCCCTGACGGACACCTGTCCCAAGCCGCTGCTGGAAGTGCGCGGCCGACCCTTGATCGTCTGGCACATCCTCAACCTCGTGCGTGCCGGCATCACCGAGATCGTCATCAACCACGCCCATCTCGGCCACCTGATCGAGGAACGTCTCGGCGACGGCGCGCAGTTCGGCGCCCGCATCGCCTACTCCGCCGAGGGCACGGCCCTGGAAACCGCGGGCGGCGTCGCCAAGGCGCGTCACCTGCTCGGCGACGACGCTTTCGTTGCCGTCGCTGCCGACATCTATTGTCCCTTCTTCGATTTCACCCAGGTGCAGGACGTGCTGCAGGACAACGACGCCTGGGGCAATCCGCATCCGCATGACAAGCGCGACGTCGCCTGGCTGTACCTGGTGAAAAACCCGGCGCACAACCTCAAGGGCGACTTCGCCCTGAACAGCTTTTCCGTGGCGAACGACGGCGACCCGCGCTGGACCTTTTCCGGCATCGGCGTCTACCGCCCTGAAATCTTCAATGCGATCACGCCGGGACAAGCGGCGCCGATCGCTCCGATCCTGCGCGAATACGCGACGCGCGGCCAGGTCGGCGGAGAGGTGTATCGCGGCGAATGGACGGACGTCGGTACCCCCGAGCGTCTGGCCCAACTCAATTCATAACAAGGAAAGAGACACATGGCTTCTTACGCAGAACGTCGTGCCAAACTGATCGCACAGATGCAGGCCAAAGGTGGCGGCGTCGCCATCATCCCCACCGCGCCGGAAGTGCCGCGCAACCGTGACTCCGATTTCCCTTACCGCCACGACAGCTACTTCTACTACCTTTCCGGCTTCACCGAGCCGGAAGCGGTGATCGTGCTGGTGGCCGGCAAGACCAACCGCAGCATCCTGTTCTGCCGCGAGAAGAATCTCGAGCGCGAGATCTGGGACGGCTACCGCTACGGCCCGGAAGCGGCACGCGAAGCCTTCGGCTTCGACGAGGCCTATCCGATCGCCGCGCTCGACACCGAGATGCCCAAGCTGATGGCCGATGCACCCGCGGTGTTCCACTCGCTCGGCGCCTATCCCAAGCTCGACGCGCAGCTCCAGAACTGGATGGCCGCCGTGCGCATGCAGGCCCGCGCCGGCGTGTCCGCGCCGTCGCTGCTGCAGGACGTGCACGTCTTCCTCGACGAGATGCGCCTGATCAAGGACGAGAGCGAGATCGCCATCATGCGCCGCGCCGCCGAGATCTCTTCCGAGGCGCATCGCCGCGCGATGCAGGTGTCGCGCCCCGGCCTGCGCGAATACCACCTCGAAGCCGAGCTGCTCTACGAATTCCGCCGCAACGGCTCGCAGTTCCCGGCCTACGGTTCCATCGTGGCCACCGGCGCGAATGCCTGCGTGCTGCACTACCGCGCCAGCGATGCCGAGCTCAAGGACGGCGACCTGGTGCTGATCGACGCCGGCTGCGAACTCGACGGCTACGCCTCCGACATCACCCGCACCTTCCCGGCCAACGGCAAGTTCACCGGCCCGCAGCGCGAGCTGTACGAACTCGTGCTGGCCTCGCAGCAGGCGGCCGTCGAAGTGACGCGTCCCGGCAAGACCTTCATCGACGGCCACGACGCCGCCACCCGCGTGCTGGCGCAAGGCATGCTCGACACCGGCCTGCTCGACAAGAACAAGGTCGGCACGCTGGACGACGTCATTGCAAGCGGCGCCTATCGCCAGTTCTACATGCACCGCACCGGCCACTGGCTGGGCATGGACGTGCACGACTGCGGTGAATACCGCGCAGGCAATGCCAAGCCGGGCGAGGAAAAACCGTGGCGCGCGCTGCAGCCAGGCATGGTGCTGACCATCGAGCCGGGCATCTACGTGCGTCCGGAGCCGGGCGTGCCGGAGCAGTACTGGAACATCGGCATCCGCATCGAGGACGATGCGCTGGTGACCGCCAACGGCTGCGACCTGCTGACCAAGGACGCGCCGAAGACCGTCGCCGACATCGAAGCCCTGATGAAGCAATAAGTCATGGACCGCGTCGACATCGCCATCTGCGGCGCCGGCCCGGTCGGGCTGGTGCTCGCGCTGCAGCTCGTGCGGCGCGGGGTCGACGCCAGGCGGCTGCTGCTGGTCGATGCCAAGCCGTTGGAGAAGACGGCGCAGGACCCGCGTTCGATCGCCCTCTCCTACGGCAGCCGCCAGATCCTCGACGACATCGGCGTCTGGCCCGTCGCGGCCGACGCCATCCATGAAATCCACGTCTCCCGCCGCGGCCATTTCGGCCGCACGCTGATCGACCGCGCGGAATACGCCTTGCCAGCACTCGGCTATGTGACGCGTTACGGCGCGGTCGTGGCCGCGCTCGCGGCCGCAGCGGAACGCGCAGGCATTCCTGCGAAGCGCCCGGCGCATGTGTCGTCGATCCAGGAAACGGGCGATGACGTCACCTTGCAATTCGCCGAAGGCGATGCCCTCTCCGCGCGCATCCTCGTGCAGGCGGAAGGCGGCGTGTTCTCCGAGCAGGACGCCAAGGCGACGCGCCGCGACTACACCCAGACCGCGATCATCGCGCACGTGCGCTGCGACGAGCCGGTCCCGCAGCGCGCCTTTGAACGCTTCACCGACGAAGGCCCTCTGGCGCTGCTGCCGCAGGACGACGGCTATGCGATGGTGTGGTGTGCGCGCCCCGAAACGGCTGCACGCCTGCAGGCCTTGCCGGACTTCGCTTTCCTCGGCGAATTGCAGGAAACCTTCGGGCAGCGCGTCGGACGCTTCATGAGCGTCAGCGAGCGCCACACGTATCCGCTCGGGCTGAATGCGCATGCGGCCGCGACCTCGCGCACCGTCGCCATCGGCAACGCTGCGCAGACGCTGCATCCGGTCGCCGGACAGGGCCTCAACCTCGGCATGCGCGATGCCGTGGTGCTGGCGCGCATGCTCGTCGAGGACGCCGGCCCGTCAGCGCTGCAACGCTTCACTGCAGAGCGCCAGCGCGACCGCGGCATGACCATTCGCGTGACCGATACCATGGCACGCATCTTCGCGAGCGGCGCGCAAGGCACCGTGTCGCAAGGCGTCCTTGGCCTGTCGCTCGGCCTGCTCGACGCCGTACGCCCGATCAAGCGGCTGCTCGCCGAACAGATGATGTTCGGGCAGCGCTAAGCTTCCGCTCCTGCTTCCCTTCCTCTGCGCAGGCCGGCCGCATGGGCTAGGATTTCTCCATGCCGTTGTCCACCTTTCCACGACAGGAGCAAACCATGAACGACGAAACCTTCAACCACAGCCTGCGCAAGTTCCTCAAGATGGTCGGCGTGAGCTCGCAGACGGAAATCGAGAAGGCGGTAGGGCAGGCGCTGGCCGAGAAACGGATCGCGGGCACGGAAGCGCTGCCGGCCACCATGACGCTCGAGATTGCCGGGGTTGGATTGAAAGTGACGTTCGACGGCAAGATCGAGCTTGAGTGAGCGCAGCGCGAGAGTCGCCCCGGCTTGCGCCGTGGAGGTCGCCCTGCTACTTCCGTGGTCCGCTGAACGAACTCGGCGCCACGGTGCCTGCCACGGTAGTCCCCTTTGGGGCGACGGGATACAGCCAACTGAACAGGCACGTCGCTGCCGCCGCTCCCAGCGTCTGGGCCATGATGAAACCCGCGGTATCTGCCGGCCGGATGCCGGCAAAGGTGCCGGTCGCCGCGCGTGCCAGCGTGACGGCTGGATTGGCGAACGACGTCGAGGACGTAAACCAGTAAGCGGAGGTGATGTATGCGGCCACGGCGAACGGGGTGACGGTCGGCCGGCTGCGCGAGCATCCGATGATGACGCCGATGAGTCCGAAGGTCGCCACGAACTCGCTCCACCATTGGGCAGCACCAGTGCGTACGTGTTCCGACGGGAAGAAGGCCGGCAGGGAAAACATCAGATGCGCTGCGGCGACGCCTGCGAACGCTCCCGTGACCTGGGCGACAATGTAGGGAAGCACCTCGCGCGGCGGCATGTTCTTTTGCCAAGCCTCGGAGAGCGTCACTGCCGGGTTCAAATGCGCACCCGAAATGGTCCCGAACATCAGGATGAGGGCAGCCAGTCCCGCCCCGGTCGCAAGGGCGTTGGCCAGCAGCGCGAGCGCGACATTGCCGCCCGCCAGACGCTCGGCCATGATGCCCGAGCCCACCACCACGGCGAGCAGCATGGCAGTCCCGAGTCCTTCCACCACGAGGCGACGCGCCACGGTCATACGGCGGTTTCCCCGATCTTGCGGATCTCCTTGTCAAGCGCATCCCTGTCGAGCGCATGCAGCGGCAGGCCAACGAACGCCTGCACGCGAGCCCTGATTTGCCCGCAGATACGCTCGAACGCCGCACGCTTGTCGGCATCGGTGCCTTCAACCGCCGCCGGGTCCTCGAAGCTCCAGTGAGCGGTCGCAGGATGGCCGGGCCAAATCGGGCACGCTTCGCCGGCGGCGTTGTCGCAGACGGTGATGATGAAATCCATCCGGGGCGCCCCCGGCGCCGCGAACTCGTCCCAGCGCTTGCTGCGAAGGCTTTCGACCGGATAGCCAGCCTGCTTCACTTGCTCGATGGCGAACGGATTGACCCGTCCGGTCGGCTGGCTGCCGGCGCTGAAGCCCCGGAAGCGGCCTTCGCCCATGGTTGTCACCAAAGCCTCGGCCATGATGCTGCGCGCGGAGTTTCCCGTGCACAGAAACAGCACGTTGTACGTCTTGTCGGTCATGTCTTTCCTGTGTGGTCTAGGCCAGGCGCCGCCGCATGCAAACGGCCTGGGAGGGGCACAGCCCCGCGAACTCGGTTGTGGCTTGCAGCGCTGCAGGCGCCTCGGATCGCGGCATCGTGTCGTAGCCGCGCCGCACGAAGTAGTCCGCGGCAGTGGTCGTCAGCAGGTAGACCGTCGATACGCCCTTCTGGCGGGCATGCTCCTCGATGGCGGTGACCAACTGGTTGCCGAGGCCGGTCCAGCGGCTCTCCGGCCGCACGACGAGCGAGCGCAGGAGCGCCGCATCGCCGTACACCTCGAGCCCGACCGCACCGAGTAGAGATTGACCGCCTTCAGCAACCAGGAAGTCGTTCAGGCGCGTCTCCTCGATGTCCTGATACGGCAGGCCGCTATCCTTCAGTAACGCAAGGATGGCGACTTTGTCTGCAGCAGTCGCTTGGCGCAGGGGTGTCATGGTTTAGCAGCAGGCCGAGGCTTTGGATTGAGCCTTCGGCACGCAGCAGGACGATTTGCCTTCGGTCTTGGCCAGCGGGACGCAGCAAGCGCCAGCATCAGCCGGCTTCTCGGCCGACGTGGTGTGCTCGCCAAAGACCGGAATGCTGTCGAGCGTGTGGAACGTCTCCCAAGCGATGCCGGACGGGTCTTCGACCCAGTATTTGTCCGACTTCGCGTAGCAGCAGGATGCGTTGGACTGCTCGAGCACCGACGACTGGAGGCGGGACAGTCGGCCCTCCATCTCGGCCAGTTCGCCGGCAGACTCGACCTGGATGCCGAGATGGTTCAGACCGGCATCCAGGCCGCGTTGCGAGACGGCGAAGTTGACGCGCGGGTCGTCCAGCATCCACTTGGCGTAGTCAGGTTTTACGACGGTCGGCTCCGCGGCGAACATCCCGGAGTAGAACTTGATGCTGTCGGCCAGGCTGTCGACAGAGACATGGACATGCAGGCGTTTCATGAGCAGGCTCCTTCGGAAGAACACGTGGAAACACGGACGGGAGAACAAACGTTCCCGCCACAGCAGTTTTCAGTCAGAAAGCCGATCAGGCTGTTCATCGTGGAAAAGTTCGCGGAATAGATGAGCGAGCGCCCTGCCTTCTTCTGGCTCACCAGATCGGCATGCGCGAGCTCCTTCAAGTGGAAGGAGAGCGAGGATGGCGGAATGTCGAGTTGCTCGGCGATGCGGGTGGCGGCCATTCCCTCCGGGCCGGCTTGCACTAGCAGGCGATAGACAGCCAGTCGGGAGTCCTGCGCGAGAGCAGACAGTGCTGCAATGACGGCATTGTTTTCCATGATTCGACAGTCATCGAATTAATTTAATTCGATACTAGTCGAAGTATCGAAACGATGCAAGCCGCTTTTGATCCTTGCGTGGGTCAACACGGATTTGGTTACCGTGACGCCTCGATCTCCAAGTGAATGGGCCTGTGCGTAGCAACGCCCATCGCAATAGAAAAAGCCGGCCCGCAGGCCGGCCTTCTTCTTGCGGCGCTTGTCGGTCAGGCCGCCTTGAGCGCCACCTGCACCTCGTCCAGCATCTTCTTCGCATCGCCGAACAGCATCCGGTTGTTCTCCTTGTAGAACAGCGGATTGTCCACGCCTGCATAACCCGAGGCCATGCTGCGCTTCATGACGATGGAGTGCTTGGCCTTCCAGACTTCGAGCACCGGCATGCCGGCGATCGGGCTGGTCGGGTCTTCGGCGGCGGACGGGTTCACGATGTCGTTCGCACCGATCACCATCGCTACGTCGGTGTCGGGGAAGTCTTCGTTGATCTCGTCCATTTCCATCACGATGTCATAGGGCACTTTCGCTTCGGCCAGCAGCACGTTCATGTGGCCCGGCATGCGACCGGCGACCGGATGGATGGCGAAGCGCACGTTGACGCCCTTCTCGCGCAGCAGCTTGGTGATTTCGTACACCGTGTGCTGGGCTTGCGCCACCGCCATGCCGTAGCCCGGCACGATGACGACGTTCTTCGCCTCGCGCAGCATCTCGGCCGTCTCGGCGGCGTTCACCGGAACGACCTCGCCCTGCGGTTCGGCCGGGCCTGCCCCCTTGGCCGCCGGCTTCGCATCGCCGCCACCGAAGCCGCCGGCGATCACGCTGATGAAGTTGCGGTTCATCGCACGGCACATGATGTACGAAAGGATCGCACCGCTGGAGCCGACCAGCGCGCCCGTCACGATCAGCAGGTCGTTGGAGAGCATGAAGCCGGTCGCCGCTGCCGCCCAGCCGGAGTAGCTGTTGAGCATGGAGACCACCACCGGCATGTCAGCGCCGCCGATGGCCATCACCATGTGGATGCCGAACAGCAGCGCGATGACGGTCATCACGATCAGCGGCGTCATGCCGGCCTGCACGGTCTCGGCATGCAGGAAGCGGTAGCCGAAGAAGATCACGACCAGCAGCGCAACCAGGTTCAGCAGGTGGCGCGCCGGCAGCAGCAGCGGCTTGCCGCCGATGCGGCCTGAGAGCTTGCCGAAGGCGATGAGCGAACCGGAGAAGGTCACTGCACCGATCAGGACGCCGACGTAGATCTCGACTTCGTGGATGGCCTTTTCCGCGCCGGTGAACTGCGCCGAAGCGGCCGGGTCGATGTAGCTTGCGTAACCGACCAGCGTCGCGGCGAGGCCGACCAGGCTGTGCATCAGCGCGACGAGTTCAGGCATCTGCGTCATCTGCACGACACGCGCGGCATACAGGCCGACCGCACCGCCGACGACCATCGCGCCGATGATCCAGGGCAGGCCGGCCGGCGTCATCTGCACGCCGCTGATCGTGGCAAGCACCGCGATGCCCATGCCGATCATGCCGTAGAGGTTGCCGCGCCGTGCGGATTCCTGGTTGGACAGGCCGCCCAGGCTGAGGATGAAGAGAATGGCCGCGCCGAGGTAGGCGACCGTGGTGAGACTTGCGGACATGGTGTCGCCTCCCTTATTTGCGGAACATCGCCAGCATGCGGCGGGTGACGGCGAAACCGCCGAACATGTTGACGGCCGTGAGTGCCACGCCTGCGACCGCGAGCCAGCGGATGATCTCGCCGGGCCGCTCCATGCCCGGCGGCAGCGGCGGGGCGATCTGCACCAGCGCGCCGATGGCGATGATGCTGGAGATGGCGTTGGTCACGCTCATCAGCGGCGTGTGCAGCGAGGGCGTGACGTTCCACACCACCATGTAGCCGACGAAGCAGGCCAGCACGAATACCGTGAAGTGACCGAGGAAGGCGGCCGGCGCATAGGCGCCGATCAGCCAGAACAGCAGCGCGCCGACCAGGAACACGATCGCCGTGCTCTTCACCGAGGCGGGAGCACCCGGCCCATGGCCATGGGCGCTCTTGGGTGCGGCGACGGCGGCTTTGGCTGCCGGCTTGGCAGCGGGCGCGGCGGCGACTTTCGGCGCCGGCGGCGGCCAGGTCACTTCACCTGCCTTGACCACGGTGAGGCCGCGGATCGCGTCGTCTTCCATGTTGACGTTGATGACGCCATCCTTGGTCTTGCACAGCTCTTCCGCCAGGCGCAACAGGTTGGTCGAATACAGCGTCGACGATTGCTTGGCCAGCCGGCTGACGAGATCGGTGTAGCCGACGATGGTCACGCCATGCTTCACGACCACCTTGCCCGGCTCGGTCAGTTCGCAGTTGCCGCCCTGCTCGGCCGCCATGTCGACGATCACGCTGCCCGGCTTCATGCTCTTCACCATGTCGGCGGTAATCAGCCGCGGCGCCGGCTTGCCCGGGATCAGCGCGGTCGTAATAATGACGTCCACTTCCCTGGCTTGCTTGGCATACATCTCGCGCTGCGCCTGCTGGAAGCCTTCGCTCATCACCTTGGCGTAACCGCCGCCGCCGGAACCCTCTTCCTCGTAATCGACCTTGACGAATTCACCGCCCAGCGACACGACCTGGTCGGCCACTTCGGCACGTGTGTCGTTGGCGCGCACGATGGCGCCCAGGCCTGCTGCGGTACCGATCGCCGCCAGGCCGGCCACGCCGGCGCCGGCGATGAAGAGCTTGGCCGGCGGAATCTTGCCGGCCGCCGTCACCTGGCCGTTGAAGAACCGGCCGAAGGCATTGGCCGCCTCGATGACGGCGCGATAGCCGGCAACGCCCGCCTGGGAAGTCAACGCGTCCATCTTCTGCGCACGGCTCAGGGTGCGCGGCAGCGAGTCGATCGCCAGCACGGTCGCTTTCTTCGCCGCCAGCTGTTGCAACAGCTCAGGGTTCTGCGCCGGCCAGATGAAGGAGATCAGCGTGGTGCCTTCGCGCATGAGCCCGACTTCGTCGTTGCTGGGTGCTCGCACCTTGAAGACGATGTCCGACATGTTCCACAGCGCCGTCGGGTTGTCGACGATCTCGGCACCGGCGGCACGATAGGTGTCGTCGGCGAAGTTGGCGCCGTCGCCGGCGCCGCTTTCCACGGCCACGGTGAAGCCGAGCTTGATCAGCTTCTCGACGACATCCGGCACGGTGGCGACGCGCTTCTCGCCGGGAAAGATCTCCCGGGGTACTCCAATCGTTAGAGCCATTCGCTTCCCCTTCTCTGGTCTGGTTGATTCGGTGCGGCGGGCGGGCGGCGGCGCAGCGGCTCCGGCCCCTGTGCGGCGGTCAGAATTCCTTCTTCAGGCCGGTCATCCGGTTTTGTTCGTCGACGAAAACGATTTTCGGGACATAGGTTTCGATTTCGGCGTCGGTCATCGGCGCATAGGTGCAGATGATCAGCAGGTCGCCGAGATGGGCGCGGCGGGCGGCGGCGCCGTTGAGCGAGATCTCGCCGCTGCCGCGCTTGCCCTTGATGGCGTAGGTGGAGAAGCGCTCGCCGTTGTTGATGTTGTAGAGCTCGATCTTCTCGAATTCCTTGATGTCGGCGGCGTCCAGCAAGTCCTGGTCGATGCCGCAGGACCCTTCGTAATGCAGGTCGGCCTGCGTGACGGCCACTCGATGGATCTTCGAGCGAAGCATGATGCGTTGCACTTCTCTTTCTCCCGGTGGCGGTACCCGCGCATGCGCCGGGACCGCTGTTGTCAGAAAAACCTTACGGCGATCTTACACGCAAACCAAAAAATAGAACAACCGTTCTTTTTTGGCCGCGATGGAGAGACCACTCTAAAAATAAGGCGGGTTCCGGCATGCGACGGAATTCCTGTCGGCATTCCGGCAGTTCCGTGAAATAAGGCACGGCGGCATGGCATCGCCTTGCTTTCGCCGTGCGAGGGAGCGGCTGGGCGTTGTGCCGGATCAACAACTTTCCGACTTGCCGAGTCCATCATTGCCTGTTTCCAACATCGTGCCGCGCGAGGCGCGCCGCCGGGCGCACGGGTACAATGTCGCCCTCTCGAAAGAATCCCATGAGTGAAGTCTGGAAACCCTCTGTCACGGTCGCGGCCATCATCGAACGCGACGGCCGCTTTCTCCTCGTCGAAGAAGAGACGAGCGATGGCGTGCGCTTCAACCAGCCGGCCGGACACCTCGATCCCAATGAATCGCTGATCGATGCGGTCGCGCGGGAAACCATGGAAGAAGCCGCGCACGAGTTCACGGCGACCGCGCTGGTCGGCATGTACATGTCGCGCTATCTCTCCTCGCGCACCGGCAAGGAAGTGACCTACCTGCGCTTCGCCTTCGCCGGCAAGCTCGGGCGCCAGCTCGACCAGCCGCTGGACGAAGGCATCCTGCGCACCGTGTGGATGAGCTATGACGAACTCGTGGCCAGCCGCGACAAGCACCGCAGCCCGCTGGTGCTGCAGTGCGTGGACGATTACCTTGCCGGAAAGCGTGCGCCGCTCGACGTGATCTATACGCATCCGAGCGTGGTGGGAGCGATCGATGGCTAAGAATATGGCTAAGAAGCGCGTCGTCATCGGCATGTCCGGCGGCGTCGATTCGTCGGTGTCCGCCTGGCTGCTGAAGGAACAAGGGTACGAAGTCATCGGCCTGTTCATGAAGAACTGGGAAGACGACGACGACTCGGAATACTGCTCCACGCGCCAGGACTGGATCGACGCGGCCAGCGTGGCCGACGTGGTCGGCGTGGACATCGAGGCGGTGAACTTCGCCGCCGAATACAAGGACCGCGTGTTCGCGGAATTCCTGCGCGAATACCAGGCCGGCCGCACGCCGAATCCGGACGTGCTGTGCAACGCCGAGATCAAGTTCAAGGCCTTCCTCGACCATGCGATGCACCTGGGCGCGGATCTCATCGCGACCGGACACTACGCGCGCGTGCGCGAGGTCGATGGTCGTTTCGAATTGCTGAAGGCGCTGGACGCCACCAAGGACCAGAGCTATTTCCTGCATCGCCTGAACCAGGCGCAGCTGTCGCGCACGCTGTTTCCGCTCGGTGAAATTCCGAAGACGGAAGTGCGCAAGATCGCCGAGAAGATCGGCCTGCCGAATGCGAAGAAGAAGGATTCGACCGGCATCTGCTTCATCGGCGAACGGCCCTTCCGCGACTTTCTGAACCGCTACCTTTCCTACAAGCCGGGACCGATGAAGACGCCGGAAGGCGACGTGGTCGGCGAGCATGTGGGCCTGAGCTTCTACACGCTCGGCCAGCGCAAGGGCATCGGCATCGGCGGCATCAAGGAGCGGCGCAATGCCGACGGCAGCAACGATGCCTGGTATGTGGCGAAGAAGGACATCGCGAACAACACGCTCTACGTGGTGCAGGGACACGATCATCCCTGGCTGCTGTCGTCGGAGCTGAGCGCCGGGCAGGTCAGCTGGGTCGGGGGCGTGCCGCCGGCCGACGGACCGCTGTCGGCGAAGACGCGCTATCGTCAGGCCGACGTGCCCTGCGTGCTCGCCAATCGCGGCGAGGGCTTCGCCCTGCAGTTCGACGACGCCCAGTGGGCCGTCACGCCGGGCCAGTCCGCGGTGCTCTATCGCGGCGACGTCTGCCTGGGCGGCGGCATCATCGATTCCCACACGCTGGCCGTTCCGGCATAAGCCTTCACAGGAAGATGGCGGTGCCAATGGCATCGCCATCGACCACCCATCCCCGATACATTCCCGAAGTATTGAACGGCATCGCGATGTTGCCGTCGCGGTCGATCGCGATCACGCCGCCGCGGCCGCCGATGGCGTCGAGCCGTTGGAACACCGCGCGGTGTGCGGCCTGCTCCAGGGTTTCGTGCCCGTAGCGCATGCGGGCGGCGATGTCGTAGGCAGTGACGGCGCGCATGAAGTGCTCGCCGGTACCGGTGGCGGCCACCGCGACCGACTGGTTGTCGGCATAGCAGCCGGCGCCGATCACGGGCGTGTCGCCCACGCGGCCGGGACGCTTGTTGGTCATGCCGCCGGTGGAGACGGCGGCGGCGAGATTGCCCATGCGGTCGCGCGCCACGGCGCCGACGGTGCCGAACTTGCGGTCGGGGTCGATGGGGC
>SPQI01000514.1 GCA_004570315.1 Oxalobacteraceae bacterium OM1
CAGCAAGCTCGTCGCGAAAAGTGCCGTGCCGGCCATTCCCGTGAAGCATTTCGTCGCGGCCGTGTCGGTCGGCGTGTATCGCGGCGTGCCGGTGCTGGATCTCGACTATCTTGAAGATTCGGACTGCGATACCGACATGAACGTGGTGATGACCGAGGCCGGCCATTTCGTGGAAGTGCAGGGCACCGCGGAAGGCGAGGCCTTCGACCGCGCGACGATGAATCGCCTGCTCGACCTCGCGCAGAATGGCATCGCCGAATTGATTGCATTGCAAAAGACGACGCTCGGCCTATGACCCGTACCATCGTGCTCGCCTCCAACAACTCGGGCAAGCTCAAGGAATTCAATGCGCTGCTCGCGCCGCTCGGTTTCGACGTGCGGCCGCAGGGCGAATTCAACGTGCCTGAAGCCGAGGAACCGCATCCGACCTTTGTCGAAAACGCACTTGCCAAAGCCCGTCACGCCGCACGGCTGACCGGGTTGCCGGCCCTGGCGGACGACTCTGGCGTGTGCGCCAATGCATTGGGCGGCGCGCCCGGCGTGTATTCCGCGCGCTATGCCGGCGAACCGAAATCGGACGCGCGCAACAACGCGAAGCTGGTCGCCGAGCTCGCAGCGCATGCCGACAAATCGGCCTACTATTACTGCGTGCTGGTCTACGTGCGCCATGCCGACGACCCGCAGCCGCTGATCGCGGAAGGGCGCTGGGACGGCGAGATCGTCGCGGACCCGCGCGGCGCGGGCGGCTTCGGCTACGACCCGCATTTCCTGCTGCCCGCCTTCGGCAAGACGGCAGCCGAACTTTCTGCGGAAGACAAGAACCGCATATCGCACCGCGGCCTGGCGCTGCGGGCACTGGTTGAAAAATTACGATGATTCCGATCAAGCCGGCCGGCGCCGGCGCGGGCCTGTCGCCTGTCGAGACGGCGACCGCTTTCCTCAAGCCCGGTACCTTGCAGCTGGCTGCATTGCCGCCGTTGTCGCTCTACATCCATTTTCCGTGGTGCGTGCGCAAGTGCCCGTATTGCGACTTCAATTCGCATGAAGCGAAGGGCGGATTTCCCGAAGACGATTATCTGGCCGCGCTGCGCAGCGACCTCGAGATGGCGCTGCCGCTGATCTGGGGCCGCAAGATCTACACGATCTTCATCGGCGGCGGCACGCCGAGCCTGATGTCGGCGGCGGGACTGGACCGGCTGATGTCCGACGTCCGCACGCTGCTGCCGCTCGACGGCGCGGCCGAGATCACGATGGAAGCCAATCCCGGCACCTTCGAAGTGGAGAAGTTTCGCAGCTACCGCGAGAGCGGCATCAACCGGCTGTCCATCGGCATCCAGAGCTTCAACGGCCGTCATCTCGAAGCGCTCGGCCGTATCCACGGCGACGGCGAGGCGCGCCGCGCGGTCCAGATTGCGCAACAGACCTTCGACAACTTCAACCTGGACTTGATGTACGCCTTGCCGTCGCAAACGGTCGAAGAAGCACAGCGCGACGTCGCGACCGCGATCGGCTTCGCGCCGCCGCACCTGTCGCTGTATCACCTCACGCTGGAGCCGAACACGTATTTCGCGAAGTACCCGCCGCAGGTGCCGGACGACGATACCAGCGCGGAGATGCAGGACATGATCGCCGGCATGACGTCGGCCGCAGGCTACCAGCATTACGAGGTGTCGGCCTACGCACAACCCGGCCGGCAATCGCGGCACAACCGCAACTACTGGGAGTTCGGCGATTACCTCGGCATCGGCGCCGGCGCGCATTCGAAGCTGTCCTTCCCGCATCGTATCGTGCGCCAGATGCGCTTCAAGCAGCCCAAGGCCTACATGGAACAGGTGGCGGCGGGCCGGCCGCTGCAGGAAGAATTCGAGATCGGCCGCGGCGACCTCGGCTTCGAGTTCATGCTCAATGCGCTGCGGTTGAACGACGGCTTCGAAGTCAACCTGTTCGCCGAGCGCACCGGCCTGACGCTCAACGCCATCGAGCCGGCGCTCAACGCGGCGGAAGCGAAGGGGTTGCTGTACCGCGATTACCGCACCATCCGCCCGACCGAATTGGGTCGCCGCTTCCTCAATGACCTGCAGCAAATGTTCCTGGCGTGAGCCACGCTGAAGCGGCACGCTACTCCGGTATAATGCCGACCTCGGCCGCGCAACGCGACCGCCTGCGGAGACTTGGGTGAGCGGTTTAAACCAGCAGTCTTGAAAACTGCCGACGGGGTGACCCGTCCGTGAGTTCGAATCTCACAGTCTCCGCCACCACCACCATGCACGACACACCTGGTAGTGCAGCCGTTTCACCATTCGTTACCCCCAAACACCTGCACATCCGGTCTGTCGAGGCGAGTCGGCACCGCTGCGCATACCGGAACGCAGGTTAGATGGACGACCGTCGTGACTGCACAGGGCCTTCGAATCGACTATCCCTTCCCTGTGACGTGGACTTCTTCGCCAGGGCTCAATGCATGCGTCAGATATACGGCATCTACGTTCGACGTGAACTCAGCACCGCAATGCGGGCAGACCATAAGCCCACGGCGCCCGGTGCCAAATTCAGGTGGAAAGGCATTGACCTGAAACGCACGCCCGCACAACGGTTCCAGGCAGACCGCGATTTGCATGATCGGGGAGGATGATGGATGTGGTCCCATTGTCGGCGTGGCCGGCAGCAAGGTCTTGAACAGGTATCAAACGGTATCCCGCGGACTGTTCACCTAAGCCAAACGTCACGAATTCTCGGGGCTAAGTGAAATAGGATATTTCTGACAATCACCTTCAGTTTCCTGCCGACATACGAACGCAGTGCACATCAATACAATTCTGTCCCGATGCATTCAGGCCGGAATTTGTCATGCAAGACCCCGCAATCCCCCTCAAGATCCTTTACGTCGAAGACGAACTCCTCACCTGCAGCGCGATGTCGGCGCTACTGCGGGCGCTCGGGCATGAAGTCGTGGCGTGCGTCACCTCGGCCGAGGAGGCGCTCGACCTTGTGGCCGCCGGGTGTGAGTTTTCGGTGCTCGTCACCGACATCAAGCTGCCCGGCATATCGGGTATCGAACTGGCCAAGCGGGCCTACGCCGCGCGTCCGGGACTCTCGATCGTGTTCGCGACGGGGCTCGGCTATCTGGTCGCGCAGGAACTGCCGTTCCGATTTGCGCTGCTGTCCAAACCTTTTTCCCCGGAGCATTTGCGGCATGTGCTGGCGCACATCACCGCTGTCGACCAGATCAGTAACGCGGCTTAGTGCCGACGCGGGCCGCCAGGGGCCGCTTGGCGCGGTTCGCCGTCGTCGTCCTTGTACTCCTCGAAGATCGCGAGAAAGTCGTCTGTAGAGCCAGTAAAGGCTGCGAGAACAGCTGGATCGAAATGAGTTGGACTGGTCCTGCCGTCGCCGATCGTGATCGCCCGCAGCGCGATGTCGTGGCTGAACGGTTCCTTGTACGGGCGGCGGGAGCGCAGGGCATCGTAGACATCGCAGATGGCCATGATGCGCGCAGCCAGCGGGATGGCTTCGCCGGCCTGCCCGTCGGGGTAGCCGCTGCCGTCCCAGCGTTCATGGTGCCGCAGCGCGATGTCGGCCGCCATGGCGAGGTAGGGCGAGCTGCTCTTGCCGAGAATGGCGGCGCCGATGATGGTGTGCCGCCGCATCAGCACGGTCTCTTCCGGCGTGTGCGCGCCGGGCTTGAGCAGGATTTCGTCCGGTACGCCGATCTTGCCGATGTCGTGCATCGGGCTGGCATGGAAGATCGTGTCGACGAAGGCCGCATCCATGCCCAGGACGCTCGCCAGGTGTGCGCTGTAGTGGCTGATCCGGCGCACATGGGCACCGGTCTCCTCATCCTTGAAGCGCGACGCGCGGGCCAGCGCCGCGATGGTCTCCAGGTGGCTGTCGCGCAGGGTGCTTGCGTAGTCGCGGACCTGTTGCTCCAGGAAGCGCTTGTGGTTCGGCAGCGCATTGGAGTGCCGTCGCAGCCGCACGAGGTTCCGTACGCGGAGCGCGAGGTCAAAGCGATCCACCGGCAGGACGAGGGTGTCTTCGGCGCCGGCGCTGTTGGCGAGCAGGGCAGACTCGCGGCTGTCGCCGTCCAGCAGCAGGATCACCGGAATGCTCGCAGTCTCTTCTGTCGCCTTGAGCTGACGGGTGAGTTGAAATCCGTTCATGCCCCGCAGGCTGGCCTGCACCAGCATCAGGTCCGGCTGCGCCGCTGGAATCGCTTGGGCCGCCTGCGCGGCGGTCCGCACGACGTCAACGGCATAGCCTTCCGGCCGCAGCATGGCGGCCAAGGCGGCAGCCGGATCGGGCTCGGCGACGATCAGGACGCGGGCAAGACGGGAGACGGCAGGCATCGGACGACAGCGGTTAAAGAGGCGGCGGCGGTTAAAGTTCGCAGCATACTAACTGTTATGTTGCCGTACAGCAACTAAGGCGCTGTCCGGCGACTCCGCGCCGACCATGCCTCATGCCTTCATCAACAGTTAGCCGGCTGCCTTGGCCACGGTGCCTGCGTGGCGGATGGACGGCGCGAAATAGCGGTGAAGGTGACGTAGCACGACGTCGAGCAGGGCGGCTTCCGGCGAAGCGCCGGCCGTCCGGTATGCCGTTGCCGCACGCTTCAGGCGTGCCAGGGTCGCGTCGCGCGCCGCGATGGGCAGGCGCTCCAACTCCTCGCACAAGTCGTAGGCCAGCGCGATCAGATCGTGGATCGCGATGTCGTTGCGCTCGATCTGCGCCAGCAGCACGCGTTCGCTGGCTGCCTGAAACTTGTTCGCACTCCCCATGCCTGTCCTCCTGTGGTTTCGAATTCACTGTACTGCGCTGACAAAAGCGCCTGTTGATGCCAGGCAACAAATACCGTCGCGTCGGGTCTCCGTTGAGACCGCATGCTGCATCCCGCTACAACATGGACCTGTCCTTGGCGAGCCGTTCCAGCGCGCCGCGCAAATCAGCGAAATAGAACGGCTTGGCAAGGAGCGCGAACGGGAAGGGGAGCGGCGGCGACTTCAGGTAGCCTTCACCGGCCGTGAACAGTACGGCGAGATCGGGATCACGCTGCGTGAGCGCGGCGGCCAGCTCGATCCCCGACATGCCGGGCAACCTGGCGTCGGCCAGGAGGACGTCAAAGCGCCGGACCTCGAACTGGCTGAGCGCCCGTTCCGAAGATCGCGCCATCACGACGGTGTGGCCGAGCATGGCCAGCATTTCGATGACGATGGTTTGAAGACGGTCGTCGTCTTCGACGAAGAGTATGTGCATGGGAGACGTCGGGCTGCGAAACAGGCTGGCGCATTATTCCAAAGCGTCTCAAATATTGCACATAGGAAATTTCTGATTTTACGGGTAGGCGAAGGACGTCATACCGAGGGCGTCAATCTGGCTCGGAACGCGATTGCAACCGTCGTCGATGCAGTCCTGTAAAGCCGGACATCAGGCGGTCATTGCATTTGATAAATATCAACCTCCGCTTGTGCGGATGGCAGCGCTTCAAGTTGCCGAAATATAATTTTTCCCTTTTGCGATCTGCCGGAACGGTGGGCGAAAACGGATGAAGCTACGTTGGAACAATGCGGTGATCATGGCAGCGGTCCTTGTTCCGGTGATCGCGTCCGCCGGCGTGGCCGTCTATATGCTGGCACAGGCAGAACGGCATGCCGCGCTTGGCACGCTCCACCAAAGTGCCGTCGCGACGGTGATCGCCATCGATCGCGAATTGGCGGAAGCGGATGCGGCCATGCGGACGCTGGTCAGCCAACGCGCCCTGTTCGAAGGACCGGACTACCGTGCCCTCTATGCCGCCGCGCAGGCCGCCAACGGCAAGGACTCGACAGCGTGGATCGTCGTCGCCGACGAACAGGGGCGGCAGATCGTCAATACGAACGCCGCGTACGGCGTGCCGCTGCCCGTCTTCCCGCAGCGCCCCGATGCGAGCCAGGCCGAGGCCCCTGCAGTGTCGAACGTCATTGCCCAGCTCCCCACCGGACGCAATGCCACGCTGGTGTCGCAGACCGTCGTGTTGCCGAACGGACGGTCCTACCTGGCCGCGAAGGTCTTCCCGGCAGCCTATTTCGACCGCACCTTCCAGCGTGAGGGGCAGGGCAGTGACTGGGTCACCGCTATCTTCGACCGCAATTACCGGACGATTGCACGTACGCACAAGCCGGAGCAGTTCGTCGGGACGCTGACGTTGCCGGACACGGCCGCCGCCCTGGCGAATCCGACGACGCGCATCCTGCGCCATACCATCCGCGGCAATATCGAGGTCTATGACGTCTTCGCGCGGTCGGCCCGCTCGGGCTGGTCGGTGGCCCTGGGTGCACCCGTGGATATCGTCGAGGCGGAAGTGCGGCGCGCGGTGACGGTTGCCATCGTCGGCCTGGCCGTCGCCACCTTGCTGGGCCTGTTGCTGGCCACGCTGTACGGTGGGCGGGTCGTGCGCGCCATGGTGCAGCTGGGCGTCGCCGCGCGGCTGCTGGGCCGCGGCCATCGCCCGGGGCCGATCCGGCATACCGGCATCGAGGAAGTCGACGGCGTAAGCGCGGCACTGACGGAAGCCGGGGAATTGCTCGCCCAAGAGCGTGAACAGAAGGCGCGCGCGGAGACGCAGCGCGAGCACCTCATGCAAGCGGCCGAGGAAGCGCGCGCCTACGCCGAACGGCAGAACAAGAGCAAGGATGAATTCATTGCGCTGCTCGGCCACGAGCTGCGCAACCCGCTCAGCGCCATCAACAGCGCGGTGGCGCTGATGGAACTCGCGCCCGGCGACGGCGAGCGCACGCAGCGGGCGCAGGCCATCATCAAGCGGCAGAGCGATCATCTCGCGCGGATGGTCAACGATCTGCTCGACCTGAGCCGCGTCCTCGCCGGCAAGGTCTACCTGGAAAAGCGGACGGTCGATCTCCGGGATGCCGTCCTGCAGTGCATCGAGAGCCTCACGATGAACCGCACCGGGCTTCCCGCGTTCCGGGCGGACTGCCAGCCGGGCATCACCGTGCATGCCGATGCCACCCGGCTTGATCAGATGCTGACCAATCTCCTGGGCAATGCCGCCAAATTCACGCCGCAGAGCGGACACGTCGATGTGCGGGTCTATGCGCAGGATGGCGTTGCGGTGCTGGAGGTCGCCGATACGGGCATCGGCATCGCGCCGGAGGTGCTGCCTCATGTGTTCGAGCCCTTCGTGCAGGGCCAGCAGGCGCTGGACCGGTCGCGCGGTGGTCTCGGCATCGGCCTCTCGCTGGTGCGGCGCCTGGCTGAGCTGCATGGCGGAACGGTCACTGCGCAAAGCGGCGGACCGGGGCAGGGAACGACGATGACCGTGCGCCTGCCGCTGGCCGATGCGGTGGCCGATTCCGAGCCGCTGGACAGGGCCGCGGGCACGGCGAACGGCCTGCGCGTCCTACTGGTGGACGATCATGAGGACGGCCGCACCATGAATGCCGAGGTCATCCGTGCGGCAGGCCATGCGGTCGACGAATGTGCGACAGCGGTCGAGACCTTTCAACGGGTGCAGGAGAAGGATTTTGACGCCATCGTCATCGACATCGGCCTGCCCGGCATGGACGGTTACCAGATCGCACAGCACCTGCTCGCCCAGTTCGGCGAACGCCGCGTCCGCCTGATTGCGCTCACCGGCTACGGGTCGGCCGCGGACCGTTCCCAGGCGCTGGCCGCGGGTTTCGACCTGCATCTTGTCAAGCCCGTGACCCAGGCGATCCTGCTCGACGCACTCACTGGACCGTTGGCACGGGCCGCCTAGATTGTCCCTGCGGCATCTTGCTCGCCGATCGGCTTGCGCGGAAACGGCCCGATCAATGGGTGCGCTGCCAGTCTTAGCCAGTCTTACAATGGGACGTTGACAGGCAATGCCCCGGTCATTGGGCAGGGCAGCCGGCCTGGCATCTCACTTCAATGGTGCAACGCTCATGACATACGACCCCCAAAACCCCTTTGCCAAGATCCTGCGCGGCGAGCTGCCTTGTGTGCGGGTGTACGAAGACGAGGCCACCGTCGCGATCATGGACATCATGCCGCAGGCGGAAGGACACGTTCTGGTCCTGACCAAAGAGCCGGCCGCGGAGATATTCGACCTCTCCGCCGACGGTGCCGCGGCATGCATGCGCACGGCACAACGCGTCGCCGCCGCGGTCAAGGCGGCATTGGCGCCGGAGGGACTTGTGATCGGCCAATTCAACGGTGCGGCAGCAGGACAAACGGTGCCGCACGTCCATTTCCATATCCTTCCGCGCTATGAAGGGCAGGCCTTGCGGCCGCATGGCTCGGTGCATGCAGACACCGAGGCGCTCAACGCGCTCGCGGCTCGAATCAAGGCAGCCTTGTCCAAGCAGGGTTGAAGGCCTCGGAACAGGGCGGCCCGGCGTGGCGGGCCGCCCTCGACCGGCGGTCGCCGGCGCGATCAGCTGACGGGTTCCGGTTGCGCCGTGTCGGACGTTTGCGCGTCCACGGCATCCACCGGCACCGGCTGGTCCGTATCCGACCGGCCGCCGAGAAGCGACATCACGACAGCCAGCAAGGAACCGCTGCCTGTTGCCGCGCCCGGCGCGGTCGTGCCCGTGCCCGTGCCCGTGATCGTGCCTGTGCCTGTTTCCGTATTGGACGCCGTCATGCTCGAGACGTCGCTACCGCCGCATCCGCCCAAGGCGGCGCTCAACACCATGGCACTGGCCAATAGCCAAACAGAAGACGTTCGCATGATGCCTCCCTATTGGCCGTTCGAGGAACCGGAGGTGCTCGACTCACCCGCCTGATTGCCCGGGATCGGCGTGGTCAGGTAGGGGAAGCGATTCCAGTAGTCCTGGGCCGTCTTGCGCACGCCGTCCGTCAGGGCGAGGCCGCCGGCCGGTGCGTCGCTCGGTTTGCAGCCGACCTTGAGCGCGTCGTTGTCGCCGGTGAGCACGCAGAGCGCACCCATGGCGACGCGCAAGGACAGGTCGGTGACGTCGTCCGCCGGCCGCCGCCCGTTCGGGAAGCCGGCCTTGTCGCCGGCGGCAAGGCCGAGCGGATTCTGCGACGCCTGCGACGTCGGTGCGATGGAGGTATTCAGACGCATCATTTCCGAGGCCACGACGTTCTGCGGCTGGTTGACGCCGGGCAGACCCTTGAGGAAGACAGTAACCAGGTCGGTGCGCGGGAAGTTGGTCGGTGCCTTGGCCGACGGGAGCAGCGTTTCCACCAGGGCCGGCAGCGTCGGGTTCGTCACGTAGTTGGCGAACTGGGCGTCGTCGGCCGGCTTGGAGGCGTTGAAGCGATCCTTGTCGTCGAGGCCGATCACGACTTCATTCACCAGCGGCATGGCCAGCCGCGACACTTGCGTCCAGGCGCCGCCGTCCTTGGTGGCGTTGTTGATGCCCGCGCCGGGCGCCGGGTTGACGAGGCGGGCCTGGCGCACGCTGGCGGTGGTCCATGCGCCGATGACCGGGTCGGACTGGTTCGCGAGGCAGGCAATCGGAATTTCCATCGCGATGGTGCTGACGTTCTTGCCCTCCAGATTGTTCGGATTGCCGTTTACTTCCGGGCCGAGCGGATTCAGGTTGAACAGGTCGAAGATCTTGCCGACCGCGATGTAGAACGATTCCTTGCGCTGCCCGACGAACACCCGGCCGCTGCCATTGCAGCCCGGGATGCTGACGTTGTAGATGTGCTGGTCGGCATAGTTCTCATAGCCGTCGGTGCCGCCGAAACTCTTGTCGCCGATGTTGTCGACCGGCTTGTCGAAGTCGGTGCCGCCGCCAGAAGCATTAGTCACGTTGGCGCGCGTGCCGGTGCGCCGATCGCCGCGCACGGCGGTGATGGCATAGATCTCGCGCACGTTCAGCGTGCCGGGATTGACGCCGTTGATCGCGCCCGCATTGATCAAGGGAATCTTGACCTGCTTGTCGCCAACCTGCAGCGCCGTGCCCTTCGAGGTGTTCGTGAAGCGGAACTGGAAGGTGAGGTCTTCCTTCGCGTCGCCATTGGTGTCGAAGTGGATTTCGTAGAGCGCGTTCGGATCGAACTGGTAGAAGTTCGGGCCGCCGAAGGGATCCTGGAACGGGATGTAGTTGGCGATGACGGTCACGTAGCCCTCGCGTCCCGGCTCGTAGCTGCGGAACAGGTACAGATCGGTGGCGTCCACCTTGGGCATGCCGGTCAGCAGCGGCGCTTCGCGGTGGCTCGACGCGAGTGCCGGCGTGCCGAACGATACGGTGAGCGCTGCCGCAGCGAGCGCGATGCCGCAGCATTTCCTTGAATACAGTTGAGGCATGACCATCTCCTTTGGATTCGGTATGGACTGCACCATGCAAGTCCGCTTCCCCTATACGGCCGGCGGGCAGCTTCGGATTCATAGTTGTCCATGCCGAGAGCGGGGACAAGATCGGAATACACGCCGCGCGCCCGTACGGAGGCAATGCAATGAATCCAGGGTGCTCGCGGGAACGTATACGGGTCATCTTCACCGGACGTGGCATGCAGGCGTACGGAGCGAGGGTGAACGCGGCAGAATGGCCGAGGTCGGCGCATGCGAGGCCTGTCAGACCAATTGACGCCGAAGTAAAACAACCAGCCTTCGTCCGAGGACGCAGGCGCAGCTTTCCGGTAAAGCGATGAAACGTTCGGTTTTCCTGCTCGGCCTGCTGGCCGCATTCTTTTCCGCCGCCGCATGGGCGCACGAGTTCTGGATGGAATCCCAGCCCGCTGTCGTGCAGGCCGGGGGAAGCGCACTCCTGAAGCTGGAGGTGGGCGAGTATTTCGAGGGCAGCCAGGCCGGCTTCAGTGGCACGCATACCGCTGCCATGCGGCACTACCATGGCGATGAGACCGACGATCTCGTCAAGCGTCTTCCGGCCGACGGAACGCTGCCGGTCTTCGGACTTCCCGCGCTGCAGCCCGGCACCCACCTGATCGCCTATGACAGCCAGCCGAGCCTGATCACGCTTGCGCCGGACAAGTTCCACGCCTACCTGCATGACGAAGGGCTGGACGCGATCATCCGGCAGCGCGAGGCCAGCGGAACCGCCGCGCTCCCCGGGCGGGAACGCTACCGCCGCAACGTGAAGCACCTGCTGCGGGCGGGAGGGCAGAGCGATGCAACCTATGCGGTGCGCGCCGGACAGCGCCTCGAGATCGTGCCGCTGTCCGACCCGTACGCGAAACGCCCCGGCGACACGCTCGCGTTCCAGCTGCTGTTCGACGGCCGGCCGCTTGCCGGCGCCTTGGTCAAGGCGTGGCACAAGCGCAGCGGCCAGACGACGCTGGCCCGCGTGCGCACCGATCAGGGCGGCAAGGCGGCGGTTAACTTGCCGTATGCGGGCGTCTGGATGCTTAGCGTGGTCCACATGATCAAGGCGGTCGACACGAAGGAGGCGGACTGGGACAGCTTCTGGGGGAACCTGACGTTTTCGCTGGGCGGGCAAGCGCCTGCGCAGTGAGCCCGGCGAAGGGAGCAGCGTCGCCCATGTCATCGAATGTGTCTTGTGCATTGTCGACAGGCGGCGTTTCAAGCCTGCCTATAATAGGCCGCCGCAACGGTCATCCTTCGCCTGCCTACCACCAGGGAAAAACAATTGGCGACGCCAGAACCACAACAACTCAATGCATGGCTCAACGCCATCGCCAGACAGGACCGGCAGGCGTTCCGCCTTCTCTATGAAGCTACCGCGCCGAAACTGTTCGGCTACGCGCTGCGTATATTGACCAAGCGGGAAGCCGCCGAGGAAGCCTTGCAGGAAAGCTTCATCAGTATCTGGAACAGCGCGGGCAGCTATCAGGCCAGCCTCGCCGCGCCGATGACCTGGATGACGACGATCGTGCGCAACAAGGCGCTGGACGCGCTGCGGCGCGCTGACCATGCGATCGAAATCGATGCGGAGAGCTTCAAGGATGGCGGCATGCAAAGCATGATCGAGGCAATGGAGAGTCCGATGCGCGGCCCGGGCGATGCGCTGCAACTGAGTGAAAGCGCCGCAGCGCTGGCGAACTGTTTTCGGCAGCTGCAAGGCTTGCATCGGCAGGCGATCGCGATGGCTTTCTATCATGACCTCTCGCACCAGGAAGTGGCTGAGCAGATGCGGCTGCCGCTCGGCACGGTCAAGACATGGATCCGGCGCGGACTCGAACGCTTGCGCGTGTGTCTCGCCAAGCAGGAGCGCCCATGAATATCCGGCAGAACGAAGCGCTGCGCGAGCGGCTGGCCGCAGAGTATGTGCTGGGCACGCTCAAGGGCCGGGCGCGCCGCCGGTTCGATTCGTGGCTGCCGGCCGATGCCGCGCTGCGGCGCGCCGTCGCAGAATGGCAGGACCGGTTGTTTCCCCTGGCCGAGTTTGCGCCGGCAGTCCAGCCGCCGGCACATGCCTGGCGCGCTATCGAACAGCAGCTGGATCGGCAAGCGGCCCAGCGCAGCGACAGGCAGCCGGGCCTGCGCGACAACGTCGGCTTCTGGCGCCGCATCGGCATGGTGTCGAGCGCAGTCGCGCTGGCGATGGTCGCCCTCGTCTTCTTCCGGCAGCCGGGCGGCATCGCACCGGCACCGGGGGCACCGGGTTATGTCGCCACGCTGAGCGACGCCAAGGCGCAGCCCATGCTCGTGGTCGCCGCCGACGTCCGGCGCGAGCGGCTCACCGTGCGGATCGTCACGCCGCAGACGATCGCTGCCGACAAGAGTCTCGAGCTCTGGGCCCTGCCGAAAGACGGCCCGCCGCGTTCGCTCGGGCTGGTCGCCGCGAACGGCACCGTCAGCCTGCCGATGCCGCAGGACCTGCCGCCGGATTCCGTGGCGGCACTGGCGGTGTCGCTCGAACCGAAGGCCGGTTCGCCAAATCCGCATGCGCCTTCAGGCCCGGTCTTGTACACGGGGCCCTGGATCGCAATCTGAGGTCAGCGCCGCTCCCTCGATGCCGAACAATCTGCGACTGCCAGCGCCGTCATGTTCACGATGCGGCGCGAGGTCGCGGCTGGATTCAGGATGTGCACCGGCTTGGCGGCGCCGAGCAGGATCGGCCCGATCGTGACGCCGTAACCGCCCGTGACCTTGAGCAGGTTGAAGGCGATGTTGGCGGCGTCCAGCGTCGGCATGACGAGCAGGTTGGCGCTGCCGGCGAGCGTCGTCCCCGGCAGGAAATGCCGGCGCACTTCCTCGGAGAGCGCCGCATCGCCCTGCATCTCGCCTTCCACTTCCAGGTCCGGCGCCAGCTTGGCCAGCACGTCGCGTGCCGCGCGCATCTTGCGGGCGGACGGGCGTGTCGAGGAGCCGAACATCGAGTGCGAAATCATCGCGACCTTCGGATGCAGGCCGAAGCGCCGGATCTCCGCCGCGGCGAGCATGGCAATCTCGGCCAGCTGCTCGGCGGTCGGATCGTCGTTGACGTAGGTATCGGCGATGAATAGCGTGTAGCGGTCCAGCATGAGCGCATTCATGGCAGCGAGGACGGTGGCGCCCGGCGCAAGGCCGATCACGTCCCGCACATGTTCCAGATGCGCGTCGAAGCGGCCCACCATGCCGCACAGCAGCGAGTCGGCATCGCCCATCTGCACCAGCATGTTGCCGATGAGGGTGTTGGAGCGGCGCAGCGCGCGCTTGGCCATGTCCGGTGTGATGCCGTCGCGGCCGCGCAGCGCGTGGTAGGCCTCGTGATAGGCGCGGTAGCGCTCGTCGTCGTCGGGGTTCACGATCTCCACATCGCTGCCCGGCTTCAGCCGCAGTCCAGCCTTGCGAATGCGCGCCTCGATCACTGCCGGGCGGCCGATCAGGATCGGCCGGGCCAAGCCTTCGTTGACCACCGTCTGCACGGCGCGCAGCACGCGCTCTTCCTCGCCTTCGGCATATGCCACCCGCTTCGGCGCCGTCTTGGCCGCCGAAAACACCGGCCGCATGATGAGGCCGGTGTGGTAGACCAGCTGGCTCAATTGCTGGCGATAGGCTTCGAGGTCGGCGATCGGGCGTGTCGCCACGCCGGAGCGCGCAGCGGCATCGGCCACTGCCGGCGCGATCTTCTCGATCAGCCGCGAATCGAAGGGCTTGGGAATGATGTAGTCGGGGCCAAAGGCGAGATCCTGGCCGGCGTAGGCGAGCGCGACGGCATCGCTCGTTTCGACCTGCGCCAGATCGGCGATGGCATGCACGCAGGCGAGCTTCATCTCTTCCGTAATCTTCGTGGCGCCGCAGTCGAGCGCGCCGCGGAAGATGTAGGGGAAGCACAGCACGTTGTTGACCTGGTTCGAATAGTCCGAGCGGCCGGTCGCCACGATGCAGTCGGGACGCACGCTCTTGGCGACTTCCGGCCGGATCTCGGGCTCCGGATTGGCGAGCGCGAGAATGATGGGCTTCGGCGCCATGGTCTTCACCATGTCGGCGGTAAGCACGCCGGCGGTGGAGCAGCCGAGGAACACGTCCGCGCCTTCGACGATGTGGGCCAGCGTGCGCGCCTTGGTGTCCTGCGCGTAGCGCGCCTTGTTGGCTTCCATGTTGGCGTCGCGGCCGGTGTAGATCACGCCCTTGGAATCGGTGACGAAGATGTTTTCGCGGCGCACGCCGAGATGCACCATGAGATCGAGGCAGGCGATGGCCGCAGCGCCGGCGCCCGACACCGCGAGCTTCACTTCGGCGATGTGCTTGCCGACCACCTTCAGGCCGTTCAGCAAGGCGGCCGCCGAGATGATGGCGGTGCCATGCTGATCGTCGTGGAAGACCGGAATGTTCATGCGCTCGCGCAGCTTGCGCTCGATGGTGAAGCATTCCGGCGCCTTGATGTCTTCAAGGTTGATGCCGCCGACGGTCGGCTCCAGCATGGCGATGGCGTCGACCAGCTTGTCGGGGTCATGCTCGGCCAGTTCGATGTCGAAGACGTCGATCCCGGCGAACTTCTTGAACAGGCAGCCCTTGCCCTCCATGACAGGCTTGCCGGCCAGCGGCCCGATGTCGCCGAGACCGAGCACCGCAGTGCCGTTGGTTACGACGGCGACGAGATTGCCGCGCGAAGTGTATTCAGCGGCCGTGGCGGGGTCCTTGGCGATTTCCTCGCAGGCGTAGGCCACGCCCGGCGAGTACGCGAGCGAGAGGTCGCGCTGGTTCGACAGCGCCTTCGTCGGCACCACCTCGATCTTGCCGCGTCCGGGGCGGCGATGGTAGTCGAGCGCGGCTTCGCGCAGTTGCGTATCGCTGGTCGCGGGGTTTTCCATGGAGCTTTCGGTACTCATCGTGTCCACCTTTCCGGTTGCCAAGTTTGGGAAGACCGCCTTCCGCGGAAGGCGCTTATTCTTCTTCGACAGGAAACAATGCGATGTGTTGTCCGGCCAGCGAGGTCAGGACGCGTACCGCCTGCGCAGCTCACGCTTGAGCAGCTTGCCGCTCGGATTCTTCGGCAGGGCATCGGTAAAGATCACCCGCTTGGGCGCCTTGAAATGCGCCATGTTGGACTTGCAGAAGGCCAGCACGTCCTCTTCGGTGGCGGCGTGCCCGTCGCGCAGCACAACAACCGCGGTCACCGCCTCCACCCAATACGGATCGGGCAGGCCGATGACGGCGACTTCCGACACGGCCGGGATGCGGAAGATCACTTCCTCGACCTCGCGGCTGGCCACGTTTTCGCCGCCGCTCTTGATCATGTCCTTCTTGCGGTCGACGACGGTGATGTAACCCTCCGCGTCGCGCACCGCCAGGTCGCCGCTGTGGAACCAGCCGCCAACGAAGGCGGCCGCCGTCTTCTCGGGATCGTTGTAATACCCGCTCAGGAGCTGCGGCGAGCGGTGCACGATTTCACCCGTCACGCCGGGAGGGACGTCGTTCATCTCGTCGTCCACCACGCGGGTCTCGACATTCAATGCCGGCCGGCCCGCGGAGCCGGCCTTGCGCATCTGTTCCTCCGGATACAGCACCGTGGCCAGCGGCGCGATCTCCGTTTGTCCGTAAAAATTCCACAACCGCACGCGCGGCATGCGTACCTGCATTTCCTTTAGCACTTCGACCGGCATGATGGAGGCGCCGTAGTAACCCTTTTCGAGCGAGGCGAGGTCGGTCGTGTCGAATTGCGGCGAGCGCAGCAGCGCAATCCAGACCGAAGGCGGAGCGAAGAAGGAGTTCGCCTTGTATTGCGCGATCAAAGGCAGGATGACGTCCGGGCGCGGCTGCCCGGTGATGATGCTGGTTGCGCCGAGGTAGACCGCCGGGCCGAGGAAGACGTCGAGCTGCGCGCAGTGGTAGAGGGGCAGCGCGTGCAGCATCACGTCGGTCGCGGCCATGCCGCCTTCGATGATGCAGCTCACATATTCCCAGAGCACCGCCTCGTGCGTGAGCATCGCGCCCTTGGGTAATGATTCCGTGCCGCTGGTGTAGATGATCTGCAGCAGCGTGCGAGCGTCTACCGGCGGCAGGTCGGCATCCGAGGCATCCGGGGCACCCGAACCGAGCAGCTCGTCGAAGCTCGCCATGCCCTCCGGCGCGCTGCCGCCTTCCTCGCCCGGCAGCCAGATCGTGTCGGCGACTGCCGTGTCCCGGGCGGCGGCGGTCGCCGCGAGCGTTTCGAATCCCGTGCCGACCAGCAGCAGTTTCGCGCCGGAGCTCTTGAGGATGTAGGCCACCTCGTCGGCGTTGAGCATGAAGTTGACCGGCACCAGCACGGCGCCCATGCGCGCCACCGCGAAACGCATCGCAGCGAAGGCGTGCGAATTGCGCGAGAGGATGGCGACCCGGTCGCCAGGCGCCACGTTGCGCGCCCGCAGCGCATGGGCGAGCCGGGTACAGATGCCGTCGAACTCGGCGTAGGTCCAGCTGACCGATCCGCATACGATGGCTGTCTTGGCGGGTACGCGGGTCGCGGTGCGGCGCAGCACGTCGCCGAGGCTGTGCCGGCGGATGTCTTGCAATGCAACGTCCATCTTTTGTCTCCTCATGGCCCGCGAGCGGCGCGGTTCGGCTTTCCATGATAGGAGCGGGCGGCATGCCGCCATTGACGCAACACACAGGGCGGGGCGGAAAGACGCGGCGAAGAAAGAGTGCTTGCCGCCGGAGTCAACGTCCCTGGTAGCGCGCGGGACGCTTGTCGAAGAAGGCAGCGACGCCTTCCGCGAAGTCGTCGGTCGCCGCACAGGCGGCGAACCCCTCGGCCTCCGCGTCGAGCTGGGCTTGCAAATCACGGTTGAGCGATTCGCGGATGAGCCGCTTGAGCCGGCCCAGCGCCCGCGGCGGGCCCGCCGCCAAACGCTGCGCAAGCTTCATGGTCTCTTATTCCAGTTGCGCGGCC
>SPQI01000129.1 GCA_004570315.1 Oxalobacteraceae bacterium OM1
CGTCCACGTTCTTGAACGCCAGCTTGGTCCACTCAATGAAGTCGAAGCGGTCTTCGTTGCGGCGATCCTCGATCGCGCGGTTCTTCGCGAAGGCGTCCGGATCGAAGCCGCCGCACTCTACGGCGAGCGAGTGGTCGACGATTAGCTGCACCGGCACGACCGGGTTGACGAGCGCCGGATCGCCGCCTTGCGAGGCGATCGCGTCGCGCAGGCCGGCGAGGTCGACGAGTGCGGTCTGGCCGAGGATGTCATGGCAGACCACGCGCGCCGGGAACCACGGGAAATCGCGTTCGCGTTTGCGCTCGATGATCTGCTTCAGGCATTCGTTAAGGATGGCCGGTTCGCAGCGACGCACGAGGTTTTCGGCGTGTACGCGCGAGGTGTACGGCAGCGTGTCCCAGGCACCGGGCTGGATGGCTTCGACGGCGGCGCGCGTGTCGAAGTAGTCGAGCTTGGTGCCGGGAAGTGGTTTGCGGTAGTTGGTGTTCATGTTTCTCGTTTGGTGTTTGCGAGACCAAAGCTGGTAGCCCACCTTCCCTGTCGTTCCCGCGAAAGCGGAATGCTTAGAGGGCTGTGTTCAAGTAGTCAACGCATCTCTGGGTTCCCGCCTTCGCGGGAACGACAGGTGAAGTGCAGGCGCAGGTTGTCTTTGCAACCTGCATCAGGTCATCACTTCCGTTTGTTGATCGGCACAAATTTCAAATCCTCCGGCCCCACATAATTCGCGCTCGGACGGATGATCTTGTTGTCGATGCGCTGCTCGATGATGTGCGCCGACCAGCCCGACGTGCGCGCAATCACGAACAGCGGCGTGAACATCGCCGTCGGCACGCCCATCATGTGATACGACACGGCCGAGAACCAGTCGAGATTCGGGAACATCTTCTTGATGTCCCACATCACCGTTTCCAGCCGCTCGGCGATGTCGAACATCTTCATCGAGCCGGCATCCTTGGAGAGACGGCGCGCGACTTCCTTGATCACCTTGTTGCGCGGATCGGAAACCGTGTAGACCGGATGGCCGAAGCCGATGATCACTTCCTTGTTCTCCACGCGCTTGCGGATGTCGGCCTCGGCTTCGTCCGGATTGTCGTAGCGCTTCTGGATTTCGAATGCCACTTCATTGGCGCCGCCATGCTTCGGACCGCGCAGCGCGCCGATCGCGCCGGTGATCGCGCTATACATGTCCGAACCCGTGCCGGCGATGACGCGGCCGGTGAAGGTGGAGGCATTGAACTCGTGCTCGGCGTAGAGGATGAGCGAGGTGTGCATCGCCTTTTCCCACAGCTCGGACGGCTTCTCGCCATGCAGCAGATGCAGGAAGTGACCGCCGATAGAGTCGTCGTCGGTCTCGACTTCGATCCGCTTGCCGTTGAAGGCGTAGTGGTACCAGTAGAGCAGCATCGAACCCAGCGATGCCATCAGGCGGTCGGCGATGTCGCGCGCGCCTGGCGTGTTGTGGTCATCCTTCTCGGGCAGCACGCAGCCGAGCGCGGAGACACCGGTACGCATCACGTCCATCGGGTGCGACGAGGCCGGCAGCCATTCGAGGGCGGCCTTCACGTTCGCCGGCAGGCCGCGCATGGCCTTCAGCTTGGCCTTGTAGGCCTTCAGTTCGGCGGCGTTGGGCAGCTTGCCGTGCACCAGCAGGTGAGCGATCTCTTCGAATTCGCAGGCATCGGCGACGTCGAGGATGTCGTAGCCGCGGTAATGCAGGTCATTGCCGGTGCGGCCGACGGTGCACAGCGCGGTGTTGCCCGCGGTGACGCCGGACAGCGCGACGGATTTCTTGGGTTTGAAGCCGGTGGATTGTTGTTCGCTCATGGGGTCTCCCGTGTGTCGTCCTGTTTCACTGTCGTTCCCGCCTACGCGGGAACGATAGGTAGTCAATTACTTCGCCTTCTGCTGCGCAAACAGCGCATCCAGCTTCTGCTCGAAATCGTGGTAGCCGATGCGATCATAAAGCTCCATGCGCGTCTGCATGGTATCGACCACATTCTTCTGCGTGCCGTCGCGACGAATCGCGGCGTACACGTTCTCCGCCGCCTTGTTCATCGCGCGGAAGGCCGACAGGGGATACAGCACCAGGCCGACGTGCGCGCCGCGCAGTTCGTCCACTGTGTACAGCGGCGTGGCGCCAAATTCGGTAATGTTGGCCAGCACCGGCACCTTCACCGCATTGGCAAAGGTCTTGTACATGTCGAGCTGCGTGATCGCTTCCGGGAAGATCATGTCGGCACCCGCTTCGACGCAGGCGACGGCGCGGTCGATCGCTGCTTCCAACCCCTCGACGGCCAAGGCATCGGTGCGCGCCATGATGACGAAGTTTTCATCCGTACGCGCATCGACGGCCGCCTTGATGCGATCGACCATCTCCTGCTTCGAGACGATCTCCTTGTTGGGCCGGTGGCCGCAGCGCTTGGCGCCGACTTGGTCCTCGATGTGAATGGCAGCGGCGCCGAACTTGATCATCGACTTCACCGTGCGCGCGACGTTGAAGGCCGACGAGCCGAAACCGGTGTCGACGTCGACCAGCAACGGCAGATCGCAGACGTCGGTGATGCGGCGCACGTCGGTCAGGACGTCGTCCAGGTTGGAAATGCCGAGGTCGGGCAAGCCGAGCGAACCGGCGGCGACGCCGCCGCCCGAGAGGTAGATGGCGCGATAGCCCGCACGCTTGGCCAGCAGCGCGTGGTTCGCGTTGATGGCGCCGATGACCTGCAGCGGCGACTCTTCCTTGACCGCCTGGCGGAACGCGGCTCCTGCGGATGTGAGACTCATGGGTTTCCCTGTTGATGAAATGTCCTCGATGCGAGGCTGGCCGGAGTAGTGCAATCGGCATGCCATCGCTGCATGTGGAGAGCGCGACGTCCGCACAGCGGCAAAACACAGCGTCAATTCAATCACTTAGGGTCGCGCCGCTCTACGCAACGAAATCCGTGGATTTCGCCTAACGTTTCAGTTTGCGTTACACTTGAAACGCCTGAAACATATACTGAAACATGCGCCGCCCCGTCCCTCCCCTTTCTGCAGGCGACCACAAGCCCGTCTTCTGGACGGTCGCGATCTCGCGTCTGCAGGATATGTTCCGCGACATCACGCCCGAGTTCGACGACCGCGCCGTAATCGAGCCGATCGACCTCGGCTTCGAAGAAGCGGTGCGCCACATCCGCGAGCGGCTCGCCACCGAGCGCTGCGACGCCGTCATCGCGGCCGGCTCCAACGCCGCTTACCTCAAGAGCCGGCTTTCGCTGCCTGTGATCGTCGCCAAGGCGAGCGGTTTCGACGTCATGCAAGCGCTGGCGCGCGCCCGCAAGATCACCTCGCACATCGGCTTCATCAGCTACCAGCAGACCGTGCCGGAACTGGCCGAATTCCAGTCGACCTTCGGCTTCGAGATCATGCAGCGCAGCTACGTCACCGAAGAAGACGCCCGCGCGCAGATCAATGAGCTCAAGGCGGCCGGCATCCGGGCCATCGTCGGCGCCGGCCTGATCACCGATCTTGCGGCAGAAGCCGGATTGGCCGGCGTCTTCGTCTACTCGGCGGCGTCGATCCGGCAGGCCTTCGAGGATGCGCTGGAAATTGCCCGCCTGACGCAGCTGGAGGCCGGCACGCCGCGCGAGCAAGCCGCGACTGATACGCGGCGCGCGAAACATGCTTTGAACGACCTGCGCGGCGAATCGGCTGCCATGCAACGCGCGCGCGAATCGCTGGCCCTGTTTGCGAAGTCGCCCGCGACGGTGCTCATTCAAGGCGAAACCGGTACCGGCAAGGAATTGGCGGCGCAGGCGATCCATCGCGAGAGCCAGCGGGCGCGCCAGCCCTTCGTCGCCATCAATTGCGGCGCGGTCGCGGAATCGCTGCTGGAGTCGGAGCTGTTCGGCTACGAGGAAGGCGCCTTCACCGGCTCGCGCCGCGGCGGACATGCCGGCCTGTTTGAAGCAGCGCATCGCGGCACGCTGTTCCTGGACGAAATCGGCGAGATGCCGCTGCAATTGCAGACGCGCCTGCTGCGCGTGCTGGAAGAGCGCGAGATCGTGCGTGTGGGCGGCACGCGGCCGATCCCGGTGAACGTGCGCATCATCAGCGCGACGCACTGCGACCTTGACCAGCGCGTGCGCGAGGGGCGCTTCCGGGCCGACTTGTTCTACCGCCTGAGCGTCTTGCGGCTGACGCTGCCTCCCCTGCGGGAGCGTGGCGACGATGTGCTGGCGCTGGCGGAATGGTGGCTGAAGCAGGCACTGGCGACGCTCGCGGTGCGCCCGCATGCGAATCTGCATGCCGAAGTGATGGCGTGTGCGCCGCTGTTGCTTGCGTATGCGTGGCCGGGGAATGTGCGCGAGCTGCGTAACTTGATGGAGCGGCTGGCCTTGTTTCTGGCGGCCGAGCCATTGCAGGCGCTGACGCCGAGTTTCGTGCAACGGGTGGCGCCGGAGTTGGGTGCGCCTGTAGCGCTAGCGTCCGTCACTGTGGCGCCGACTGCTCAGCCAAGCCTTGCGGAGGTGCTGGAGCGGTTTAACGGCAATCGGGAAGCGGCCGCGAAGCATTTAGGGATCAGCCGGACGACGTTGTGGAGGAAGCTGAAGGAGTCGGGTTAGGGTTCGGAACCTTGAAGAGCATCGTCTGAGCATCCCTGGGTTCCCGCCTGCGCGGGAACGACAGGTAGGTTTACAACCTTTCCACGGCTGCGCTTGCAAGCGCAGCCGATTCGGCAGGCACCACGCATGCGTGGCGCAACCCCTGCCTCATTCCGCGTAGGCGGGAACCCAGGGATGCGTCACCTAAGCACGTCAAGCCCGCACATTTCAAACGTACGGCTCCCCCAACCCTTCCGCTTCAAACATCGCCCGCACCGCCGGCCGCGCCAGCATCATCTGCTGGAACCGATGAAAATGAGGCCGATTCCGCGCCGGATTCTTCATCCCGCGCGTCCAGCGCGACAGCATGAACAGGTACGGATCCACCGCCGTGAACCGTTCCCCCAGGAAGAACGGTCCCGCACTCTTGCCAAACTCGGCCTCCAGCAAATCCAGCATCCCGCCGATACGCTCCTCCGCATGCGCCTTCACCCGCTCGGCCATGGCCGCATCATCCGCCAGCCGGTCCGAATAGAAATACGTAATTAACTCCGCCTGCAGCGTGTTGGTCAGATAGATCAGCCACTTGTAGAACTCAGCGCGTTCCGGCGTACCGAGCGCCGGAGCGAAGCCCTTGTCTGCATGCTTGTCCACCAGATGCAGACAGATCGCCGCCGTCTCGAACAGCACCAGGTCGCCATCGATCAGCACTGGAATGCGGCCCGAGGGATTGAGCTTCAGATACTCCGGCCGCCGATGTCCGCCGCCCTCCTGGTCGACCCGCACGAGCTCGTGCGGCACGCCTAGCTCTTTCAACAACATGTGGGGCGCCATGTTCGCGCTGCCGGGATTGAAGTACAGCTGGTACATGTTTTGGCCTATCATTCCGAGTCAGAAGGCCCAATTATGCAGAATTCCTCCCCGAAACGTCCCGATACTCCCTGCGTCGCAGTCTGTTCCACCACCTTCGACGAAATCTGCCGCGGTTGCGGCCGCACCGTCGACGAAGTCGCGCAATGGGTCTTCATGAACGACGATGAAAAGGAAGTCGTGTGGCAGCGCATCACGGCCGAAGGCTACCCGCGCCGCAATACCTGATCAGAGCTGCTTGCCGAGCAGCGACGACGCCTCCTCGATGGCCCGCTCGGTCCACGGCCGGTTGCGCCAGGCTTCCAGCGTGATGCGCCGTGCGCGCTTCAGGTCGGCCTCGAAGACCTGGGTCAGCTGCGCCGCAAAGTCGCGGTCGTAAATGTTCAGGTTGGCCTCGTCGTTGAGACGGAACGAGCGGTTGTCGAAATTGGTCGAGCCGGTCGAGCTCAGGTAGCCGTCGACCACCATCACCTTGCAGTGGAACATGGTCGGCTGAAACTCGTAGATTTCCACGCCCGCCTCCAGCAACTTGCCCCACCGCGCCCGCGATGCACGGCGCACGACTTCGGTGTCGATGTCGTCGCCCGGCGTGATGATGCGGATGCGCACGCCCCGCTTGGCCGCCGCCACCAAGGCATCGATGGTCAGCGGATCGGGCACGAAGTAGGAACTCGACAGCACGATGCTCTTGCGCGACGCTGCGATCGCCAGCAGGTACATCAGGTGCATGCTCTCGCTGCCGCCGGTGGGCGAACTCATGAACATCTGCGCCATGGACGCGCCGTCTTCCGGCACATCGGGAAAGTAGTCGGCGCCGTGCAGCACTTTGCCGGTCGCCTTCATCCAATTGTCCATGAACACGGCCTGCACTTCGAGCGCCGCCGGCCCTTCGATGCGGAAGTGCGAGTCGCGCCAGTGCTCCTTGTCCTGTGCGTTGCCGGCCCACTGGTCGGCGATGCCGACGCCGCCGGTGAAACCCACACGGCCATCCACGACCAGCAGCTTGCGATGGGTGCGGTTGTTCAGGCGCGTGAGGTTGTACCACTTCGGCGCATGGTAGCGCTGCACCTGCACGCCGGACCGCCGCATCTCTTCGAGCAGCGCTTCGTCCATCTTGGCGCTGCCCACCCAGTCGAGCAGCACATGCACCTTGACGCCGGACTGGGCGCGTTCGCGCAGCGCTTCGGCGAAACGCTTGCCGATGTCGCCCGACCAGTAGATATAGGTTTCGAAGGTGATGGTCTTGCGTGCGCTTCGAATGGCGTCGAGCATCGCCGGAAAAATCTGGTCGCCGTTTTCGAGATGCTGCACGCGGTTGCCGCGCACGATCGTGGGGCCCAGCAGCACTCCCATGGTGCGCAGGTACTGCGGATCTTCGACCGCGTATGCGCTCGTGACCTCCGTCTCGATCTTCTTCTCGCCCTCGGTGAGATTGGCCACGAACAGCGTGACGGCCAGCGTCACGCAGACGGCGAGAATGAGATGCAGCGGGCGCAGGCGTCGTTGCTTCACGGGTGGAAACGAAAAATGGCGTCAATCCATTGTATTGACGCCATGCATTCCTGCCTTTGCGCTGGGTGAAGCTTAGACCGGCATTCCGGACGGCAAGCTAATCGTCCTTGGCGCCGTCGATGCCGAGTTCCTGGATCTTGCGGGTGATGGTGTTGCGTCCGATGCCGAGGCGGATGGCGGCATCGTTCTTGCGCCCATGCGTGTGTTTGAGCGCCGTCTTGATCAGCGCGGACTCGAACTGCCGGCCGAGAACATCCATGACTTCCGGCTGTCCGGCCGCGAGCAATTGCGCCGCTTCGGTTTCGAGCATCGAAATCCAGCCCGCCTTGCGTGAAGCGCCATCTGCCATCGGCGGCATGGACAACGCACCGGCGATGGGCGCAGGTTGCAGCAGCGGCGCGGCCGGCGATTCGTGCTGGACCGATGGCATGGCGATCGCAGCGGGCGGCGCAATTGGTGCAGCGGCAACGGCGCCCTGCCCGTGCGTCAGCTCCGCCGGCAGGTCCTTGACTTCGACAGTCTGCCCGGGCGCCATCACGGTGATCCAGTTGCAGAGGTTTTCAAGCTGGCGCACGTTGCCCGGCAACTCGAGGCTGGACAGGAATTGCATCGCTGCGTCGGACATGCGCTTGGCTTCCACGCCGAGCTGCTTCGCACTTTGCGCGAGGAAGTGCCGGGCAAGCAGCGGGATATCCTCGCGGCGCTCGCGCAGCGATGGCAGCCGCAGGCGAATGACATTCAAGCGGTGATACAGGTCCTCGCGGAACAGACCTTCCTTCACGCGCTGCTCCAGATTCTGGTGGGTGGCCGCGATGACGCGCACATTCGCCTTCAAGGGCTGGTGGCCGCCGACGCGATAGAAGTGACCATCCGAGAGCACGCGCAGCAGACGCGTCTGCAGATCGAAGGGCATGTCGCCGATTTCGTCGAGGAAGAGCGTGCCGCCTTCGGCCTGTTCGAAGCGGCCGCGCCGCATCGCCTGCGCGCCCGTGAACGCCCCGCGCTCATGGCCGAAGAGTTCGGACTCGAGCAGATCCTTTGGAATCGCTGCGGTATTGAGGGCGATGTACGGTTGTGCGGCACGCGGGCTGTGCTTGTGCAGCGCGCGGGCGACGAGCTCCTTGCCGGTGCCCGATTCGCCGGTGATCAGTACCGTGACATTCGATTGCGAGAGGCGGCCGATGGCGCGGAACACGTCCTGCATGGCCGGGGCCTGACCGAGGATCTCCGGCGTCTCTGCGACGGCCTGTTCGCCATCGGCCTCGCGCAAGCTTTCTTCGAGCGCACGGCGGATCAGTTCGACCGCCTTGTCCAGATCGAAGGGCTTGGCGAGATATTCGAACGCACCGCCCTGGAACGCCGCGACCGCAGAATCGAGATCCGAAAATGCCGTGATCACGATGACCGGCAGTCCGGGGTGCCGCGCCTTTACCGCCTGCAGCAGCTCCAGGCCCGATTCGCCCGGCATGCGGATGTCGGAGACGAGGACTTGCGGCGTGCTGCTTTGCAGGGCGTCGAGCGCATCCCGTGCGTTCGCGAAGCTCTTCGTCGCCAGGTTCTCCCGGGCCAGTGCCTTCTCCAGCACCCAGCGAATCGATTCGTCGTCGTCAACAATCCAGATTGGCTTCATGTCTTATGTTCTGCTCGCGTCGCGTTGATGTGCGTTGATCGAAGCCTGCGCATGCCGCTGGTGACGTCATGCCGCTCAAGGCAGCGGTATCAGGATCCTGAAATCCGTGCATCCCGGCCGGCTGGTGCATTCGATGACGCCCATGTGCTGCTGGACGAAGGTTTGCGCCAGGGTGAGGCCCAGTCCGCTTCCTCCTTCGCGGCCGGAGACCAGCGGATAGAAGATGCGGTCCTGGATCTCTTCGGGGATGCCCGGACCATTGTCGACAATATGCAAGTCTAATGCCAGCCGGTACCGCACCTTCGCGAGCGTCACCTGCCGCGCGACGCGCGTCTTCAACTGGATCTCGGCATCACCCGCACGGATGCGAGCCGCGAGCGCATGCGCGGCGTTGTGCACGATATTGAGCACGGCCTGGATCAGCTGTTCCTTGTCGCCTCTGAACTCCGGTACGGAGAGATCGTAGTCGCGCTTGATCGCGAGTCCGTTCGGGAATTCGGCCAGCACGAGGCTGCGCACCCGCTCGCACACTTCATGGATGTTGACGTCGCCGACGATGTGCGGCCGTCGATGCGGCGCCAGCAGCCGGTCGACCAGCGTCTGCAGGCGATCGGCTTCCTTGATGATCACCTGCGTGTATTCGCGCAGCTCCTTCAGATGCCGGTCCGGCAGCTCCAGCTCGAGCAGCTGCGCCGCGCCGCGGATGCCGCCGAGGGGATTCTTGATCTCGTGCGCGAGATTGCGGATCAGCTCCTTGTTGGCCTGGCTCTGGTCGAGCAAGCGCTCCTCGCGGTCGAGCTTGAGCTGCTTGATGTTCTCGCGCAGCTCGATCAGCACCGGCATGTCGCTGCGGTCGAGCGCCGTCACGATCACATGCACCTGCAGCAGCTCGCGTCCCGCGCGTTCGAGCGTGAGGTCGAGCCGCTTGTCGGCGAACTGATGCGCAATCGCCTGCTCGCAGACCGGCTCGAGCACATCGCCATTGACGAAGAGCTCGGACAGCGTATGGCCGACGAGCGTGCGGAAGGAACTCTCCAACAGGTTTTCGGCCGCAGGATTGACGAAGGTGACGCGGCGCTCGCCGTCGAGAATGATGACGGCGGACGACAGCAGGTCGAGGCCTTCGAGGAAGGTGGGCGTCTTCTTCACGGTGCTCCAAAGAGAAAGGGCCGCATCGTCAGCGGCCCTTCTATTATGCAATCGGCATACCCGGCCTGGAGCGGGCTGCTTCGGTCAAATTGCTCAACGCAGGTTGTTCAGCTCGCGCTTGAGCGCCTCGATGTTGCGCTCGGTGCGGCCGATGTCTTCCTTCATCACTGCAACCCGTTCCTGGTACTTCGCGTAATTGCGCTCGTCGCCGTTGCGCTCGGGTTCGCCGTTGTTGTAGTCCTTCTTCAGGTTGGCCAGCTTCTGCTCTTCGGTTTTCATTTCGTCGAGCAGGATCTGGCGGCGGTCGTTGTCCCGCGTCTTTTGGGTGTTGCTGTCGACTTTGGGAAAGTCCGCCGGGCCGGAGGCGGCTGGCTTGGCAGATGCCGTCTGAGTCGGCCCGGACTGCGCGGCGACGGCACGTTTGGGTGCCGGAATCATGGTCAACCCGGGCAAGTCCAGTTTCTTGCAGCCCTTGGTCGTGCCGGTGTTCTTGTATTCGGTCTTGCCGTTGGCGTCCACGCAGGCAAAGATTTCCGTCTGCGCCCACGCCACTTGGCACGCCGCCACGGCAGCGGCCGCCAGCACAAAGCTCAGCTTGTTCATGATGTTTCTTTATGGAAACTATGTTGCTTACTAGTTTAGGATAAGACTTCGGGCATGACAAACCCTCGATCGCCGCCCGATCTTGGAACGCGCAAGCGTACAACAGTTTCCCGAAATAAAAACGGGGAAGGCCGCAGCCTCCCCCGTTGTCCGTACCGCTTGGCCGAAGCCGGCGATTACAGCGAGTAGTACATGTCGAACTCGATCGGGTGCGTCGTCATGCGGAAGCGTTGGACTTCCTGCATCTTCAGCTCGATGTAAGCGTCGATCATGGTGTCGCTGAACACGCCGCCGCGGGTCAGGAACTCGCGGTCCTTGTCCAGGTACTCGAGCGCCTGTTCGAGCGAGGAGCAGACGGTCGGGATCTTCGCGTCTTCTTCCGGCGGCAGGTGGTACAGGTCCTTGGTGGCCGGATCGCCCGGGTGAATCTTGTTCTGCACGCCGTCCAGGCCGGCCATCAGCAGCGCCGAGAAGCACAGGTACGGGTTAGACAGCGGGTCCGGGAAACGCGCTTCGACGCGGCGGCCCTTCGGATTCGCCACGTGCGGAATGCGGATCGACGCGGAACGGTTCTTCGCCGAGTAAGCCAGCTTGACCGGCGCTTCGAAGCCCGGCACCAGACGCTTGTAGGAGTTCGTGCCCGGGTTGGTGATGGCGTTCAGCGCGCGAGCGTGCTTGATGATGCCGCCGATGTAGTACAGCGCGAACTCGGACAGGCCGGCGTAGCCGTCGCCCGCGAACAGGTTCTTGCCATCCTTCCAGACCGACTGGTGCACGTGCATGCCCGAACCGTTGTCGCCGACGATAGGCTTCGGCATGAAGGTCGCGGTCTTGCCGTAGGTGTGAGCGACGTTCCAGATCACGTATTTCAGGTTCTGCGTCCAGTCGGCGCGCTCGACCAGCGTGGAGAACTTGGTGCCCAGTTCGTTCTGGCCGGCGCCGGCCACTTCGTGGTGGTGCACTTCGACCGGAATGCCCATCGCTTCGAGGATGAGCGACATTTCCGAACGCATGTCCTGGAAGCTGTCGACCGGGGGAACCGGGAAATAGCCGCCCTTGACGGTCGGACGGTGGCCGGTGTTGCCGCCTTCGATGTCCTTGCCGGTGGTCCAGGAAGCCTCTTCGGAGTTGACCTTCACGAAGCAGCCGGACATGTCGATCTTCCAGCGGACGCTGTCGAAGATGAAGAACTCGGGTTCCGGACCGAAGTAGGCGGTGTCGCCCAGGCCGGAGGACTTCAGGTAAGCTTCGGCGCGCTTGGCGATGGAGCGCGGATCGCGGTCATAGCCCTTGCCGTCGGACGGCTCGATGACGTCGCACTGCATGAACAGCGTCGTCTCTTCCATGAACGGATCGATGTTGGCCGTATTGGGGTCGGGCATCAGCAGCATGTCGGAGGCCTCGATGCCTTTCCAGCCGGCGATCGAGGAGCCGTCGAACGCGTGGCCCGACTCGAACTTGTCCATGCCGAACTGCGAAACCGGCACCGTGACGTGCTGTTCCTTGCCCCGGGTGTCTGCGAAACGGAAATCAACGAATTTGACTTCGTTGTCTTTCGCCATCTTCAAGACCTCTGCGGCCGTCATTGCCATGCGAATCTCCTAAGGTAAGCTAGTGTGAGCGTGTGATACGTGGTTATTGGTTCGAGCCGACTGGGACAGCGTTTCGCAAGGCGAGTTTGCTGCTAGTAGTGCGACTGCAACTCAGTCGCAGATCTTAGCAGAAAGCATGCCATCGGCCGGTTCCCGGCGCGACGTCCCGCACGGCCGTGCTCCGACCATAACGAAGCGCTTTGGTGCAGTTTCGCAAGGTTTTTGCATGGACCGCAAAACAACGAATTTTCACCAAAACAGGGCGCTGCGACTTAAACGCCCAAGTTTGGTGAGACAAAGTCCAACTTCGCCAGTTCTCGCATTGTTTTGGTGCATATGTTTTGGCCCGTAGTGCGGCCTGCTCGCAGACACCGTCGCGTTACAATAAAGGCCACACCTAACGGACGCATCATGGACAACGAGATTCTTGAACGGGCCCGCGAACGCGGGCGTCAAGCTGCCTTGCCTTATGCCGGAGCCTTGACGCCGCAGGAAGCCTACGCCCTGCTCCAACAGCACCCGAACGCCAAGCTGGTCGATGTGCGCACCAACGCCGAGCGCGACTGGGTCGGCCGGGTCGCCATCCCGGACGGCCAGCATGCCGCCGTGCAGTGGAACCTCTACCCGGGCGGCACGCCGAATCCGGCATTTCTCGAACAGCTGCAGACGGTTGCCAAGCCGGACGACGTGGTGCTGTTCCTCTGCCGCTCCGGTGTCCGCTCGCGCCATGCCGCCAAGCTGGCAACGGAACACGGCTACGCGAACTCCTTCGATATTCTCGAGGGTTTCGAAGGCGACAAGGATGCGGAAGGACATCGCAAGAACGTCGGCGGCTGGTGCAAGGCCGGCCTGCCCTGGATCGGGGCCTAACGCCCTTGGACGACGTCTGGAACGGACGTCCGTCCGTCCATCAAACCGGCAATGCGCCGACGCACGAAATTGATATGGCTGCGCAGACCGTACAGTTCGTCGGCAAACGATAGCGGAATCGAAATGCGGTTGACGCGCTCTTCGATGTCGTTCAGCCGCTGCAGCTGCGCCGCATACACGTCCGACTGCCGCTCCGGCGGCACCTCTTCGATCGCCTGCTCCACCGCACGCAGTTGCCCGTACCACCGGTAGACGCGCGACCGCACTTTCCACACATACAGCGGCGGAATGATGCGCGACAGCGGCAGGATCAGTGCGCCCAGCGCCACGACCACCACCCACATCCGCTCCAGCAGATTGGCCAGCCAGAACGGCAGATAGCGCTGCAGCAGCGGCGGTCCGTTCTTGTAGAACTTCGCGGCGGACGGTGAGACCGGGATCTCGGTATAGCTCGCCGTCGGGAATTCACCTTTCTTGTGGAACCAGCCGGCCCCGCCATGGATGTCCGAGGCGGACTGCACGAACAGATCCACCAGCGCCGGATGCAGGTCGGCCCGGGCGACCAGCGTCGCGGTCGGTGCGATGAGGTGATAGTCCTTCGGCGGCAGGTCCTTGCCGAGATCAACGATGCCGCGCGGCAGGACGACATGCGAGAGGAAAGGGAAGCGCCGCGTGTACGCTTCAGCCTGCGAAAAATCGAAGAGCTTGATGCCCGGCGTCTGCAGCAGCATCTGGATCAGCGGCGCGTCCGGGGCCGAGCTGAACACGAGGCCGTCGATGCGCCCTTCGAGCAGTTCCACCGTTGCCGGCGTGTTTGCCAGTCCGCCAAGTTTCAGGTCACCCGGTTCGACGCCATTCACCGACAGCACCTTGCGGAACAGTGCCGGCACGCCGGTGCCTTCCGGCCCGACGTTGATGCGCATGCCTTTCAGCTGCGTGAGCTGCGTGACGTTCTTCGGCCCGCGCAGGAACAGCCAGACCGGCTCGGTGAACAGGCTGCCCAACGAGACGAGCCCTTGGCGCACCGCCATCTCCTCATCCATCGAACCGCTCTGGACGAAAGCGATGTCCACGCCCGATGCCGGGTCCTGCAGCCGTTGCAGGTTTTCCTGCGAGCCAAGCGACGGCTCTAGCTTCACGCGGATGTTGTCCTTGGCCAAAGCGGCGGCGTACTTGCGGCCAAAGGCTTCGTAGGCACTGTTCTCTTGTCCGGTGGACAGGGTCACGACCGAGGGCGGTGCCGGGTCGACGACCCAGTAGGCAAGGACGCAGGTAACGACGACGGCAACGACGGCCGGTCCGGCGGCGACGAGGAAATCACGCAGAGAGAAACGCGTGAACTTGAGGATCTTGGGCACGTGCGGCGTGAAGGAACGCATGGGGCCACACCATGCCAAGATTCGCGCCGGTGCGCAAGGGCACGGCGCGCAAGACAGGCGTTAGTTCAGGATGATGGCGTGGGCGGGCCGGCTGCGGCGGCTGCTGCTGCCGCGGCGCGCGTGCGAGCCGGGGCGGTCATCGGAGAGGAACTGCGCCGCGATGCGGAACCAGTCCTCGACGGACAAGGTACGTCGCGCCAGTGGAAACAGTTCGCGCTCTTCGCGATCCAGGCGCTCGCGTCCGGCTTCGCAATACTGATAGAGGCCATGCCACAGGTCGCCCAGCTGCGACGGCGGAAGCTCGGGCCTGTCCGAGACGGTGGCGCGCACGCTGCGCAGCAGGCCGTAAGCGCGCTCGGCGAGCGCATCGAGCTCGCCGAGCAATAAGGCCGTGTCACCGCCGATGCGGCGCAGCAGCGGCATCAGATGCAGCTCCAGCTTGCGCTGCCGGCAATACTTGTCGAATTGAATCAGCTTCGCAATCGCGGTTTCCAGCGCCTCCATGCCTTGCAGGCTATGCCAGGCGCTCTGAACGAACTGCTGCGCACGCGTGAGCATGCTGCGGGCATTGTCCTGTTCGGTGGCAAGCGCTACGAAGGAATAGGTGGCAGTCAGCATGGCGTCTCCCAAAAAGCCAGTGGAAATACGTCGAACGCGAGGGGACGAAGGAGCACCCGAAGAGGCGCCGAAAAAGCGTTGGGTGAGTATAGGGTCCCACGTCCTTGCGCGTTTGATATCGCGCAAACCCTCCTGTCTGACCGCCAAGGGAGGCAGGAGTTTCCGGACCGGTCAGTTTCCGGTCCGGAATATTGTCAACTCAGCTTTGCGGCATGCTCGCGGGTGGCATGGAAAGTGAGCTGCGGCCAGCGTTCCTGCGTGAGCTTGAGGTTCACCCCGGAAGTGGCGAGATAGGCAAGATTGCCGGCAGCATCGATGGCAAGGTTGGCGCCGGCCGAGGACTTCTCGAAGTCGGCCAGTGCCTTCTTGTCATCGGACGACACCCAGCGCGCGCTGCTGATGCTCGTGCCTTCGAACACCGCATCCACGCCGTACTCGTTCATCAAGCGGCTGGCCACCACTTCGAACTGCAGCACGCCGACCGCGCCAAGCACGAGGTCGCCGCCATGCACAGGCTTGAAGACCTGCACCGCGCCCTCCTCGCCCAGCTGTTGCAAGCCCTTGTGCAGTTGCTTGATCTTCAACGGATTGCGGATGCGCACCGAGCGGAAGAAGTCCGGCGCGAAATACGGAATGCCGGTGAATTGCAGCATCTCGCCTTCGGAAAAGCTGTCGCCGATCTGCATGTTGCCGTGGTTGGGCAGGCCGATGATGTCGCCGGCATACGCCTCTTCCACTTGCTCGCGGCTCGACGCCATGAAGGTCACCACGCTCGACACCTTCACCTCGCGGTTCAGGCGCAGATGCTTGACCTTCATGCCGCGCTCAAAGCGGCCCGAGCACACGCGCAGGAAGGCGATGCGGTCGCGGTGCGCGGGATCCATGTTGGCCTGGATCTTGAACACGAAGCCGGAGAACGGCGCCTCGGTCGGCTCCACCGCGCGCACCGTGGCGTCGCGCGAACGCGGCCCAGGCGCCCAGTCGAGCAGCGCGTTGAGGATTTCGCGCACACCGAAGTTGTTGATCGCCGAACCGAAGAACACCGGCGTCTGCTTGCCGGCGAGGAAAGCCTCGAGATCGAAGGGATGCGAGGCGCCGTGCACCAGCTCCACTTCCATCTTCAGCTGCTCGATCTCCATCGGGAACATTTCGGCCAGGCGCGGATTGTCGATGCCCTTGACGACCTCGAATTCCTGGTCGGCACGCTCCTCGCCCGCCTTGAACAGCAGGATCTCGTCGCGCAGCAGGTGATAGACGCCGCGGAAGTTCTTGCCCATGCCGATCGGCCAGGTCACGGGTGCGCATTGAATCTTCAGCACCGACTCGACTTCATCGAGCAGCTCCAGCGAATCGCGGCATTCGCGGTCGAGCTTGTTCATGAAGGTGACGATCGGCGTGTCCCGCATGCGGCAGACGTTGAGCAGCTTGATGGTCTGCTCTTCCACGCCTTTCGCGGCGTCGATCACCATCAGCGCAGAGTCGACCGCAGTCAGCACGCGATAGGTGTCTTCCGAGAAGTCCTGGTGGCCGGGCGTATCGAGCAGGTTCACCACGTGGTCGCGGTATTCGAACTGCATCACCGAGCTGGCGACGGAAATGCCGCGCTGCTTTTCGATTTCCATCCAGTCGGAGGTTGCATGGCGACCGCTCTTGCGTGCCTTCACCGTGCCGGCGAGCTGAATGGCGCCGGAGAACAGCAGCAGCTTTTCGGTCAGCGTAGTCTTGCCGGCGTCAGGGTGGGAAATGATGCCGAAGGTACGGCGGCGCGCGACTTCCCGCCCGATCAGGTCGGACGAAACATTGCGCGGTTCAGAAGACGACTCGACGGTGTCGGTCGAAGGGAGTTCGGTTGCGGAGGCCATGGTGCGCCTGAAAAAGAAAGGGACGGAGTGTAACTGCTTGGCTGCTCAACTGCTTTGCTTGCTTGCCTGCTTGAACGCTCCGGCGCAATGCATGCCGGAGCGCGGGACGATTACGGCTTGATGAAATGCTCGCGGTAGTACCGCAGCTCTTCGATCGATTCCATGATGTCGGCCAGTGCCGTGTGCTTCTGCGCTTTCTTGAAGCCGGTCGATACTTCCGGCTTCCAGCGCTTGCACAGTTCCTTCAGCGTCGAGACGTCGAGGTTGCGATAATGAAAAAACGCTTCCAGCTTCGGCATGCCGCGCACCATGAAGCGACGGTCCTGGCAAATGGAATTGCCGCACATCGGCGATTTGCCGGCGGGCACGTACTTTTTCAAGAAGTCGATCAACGCGAGTTCCGCATTGGCTTCGCTGATCGTGGATGCCTTCACGCGGTCGATCAAACCGGAACGGCCATGCGTACCCT
>SPQI01000288.1 GCA_004570315.1 Oxalobacteraceae bacterium OM1
TCACCGGCGGCGGCCGACGACTGGATACCGTAGCCGCCTTGCGCCGCCGCCCAGAAGAATCCCGGCTTTGCCGCATCGAATCCCCCGACGAAACTGCCGTCCGCCACGAACGAACGCAGGCCGGCCCAGACGTTGCGCGGCCGGCGGATGGTGAGCGTGGTCATCGTCTCGATGCGGTCGATGGCGATGGCGATGTCCAGTTCTTCCGCCTGCACGTCGTGCGGATGGACCGGGTCGGCGTTGGCCGGCGAGCCGAGCAACATGCCGGCGTCCGGCTTGACGTAATACGACTCGTCCACGCCGATGAACATCGGCCAGCGGCTCGGGTCCATGCCTTCCGGCGGGGCGAAGATGAAGGCCGAGCGCCGTTTGGGCGTCAGCCCGATGGGCGGCACGCCGGCCAGCTCGGCGATGTGGTCGGCCCAGGCACCGGCGGCGTTCACGACGGCCGGCGCGCGGTATTCCTGCCCGGACGCCACGACGCGCCAGCCATGGTCGTGCTCCAGTTCCGTGACTTCCGCATTGCAGACGAGATGTGCCCCGGCCTGCCGCGCGCCGCGCAGGAATCCCTGGTGCAGCGCGTGCACGTCCATGTCGGAAGCATCCGGCTCGTACACCGCACCCAGCACGCGTTCGGGCCGCAAGACCGGGACCAGTTCGCGCGCCCCGGCGGCGTCGAGGCGGCGCGCGTGGGCGGACACCGAGCGGACGATGGCGTCGTGTTCGTCCAGCAATTCGGACTGGCCCTGCGTGGCGACCATCAGGGCGCCGCGCGGCGAAAGGATGGGGTGGTCAGTGAAGCCGGGCGGCGGGTTGTCGAAGAAGGTCCGGCTGGCGCAGGTGAGGGCACGGACCTGCGGCGGACCGTAACTCTCCATGAAGAGCGCCGCCGAACGTCCTGTGCTGTGGTAGCCCGGCTGCGGCTCGCGCTCCAGGATCACCACCCGGGCATGTGGCGCCAGCCAGTAAGCGATCGACGCGCCGGCGATGCCGCCGCCGAGAATGATGTAGTCCGCGCGCTCAGTCATTCGCTTCCCCGTTTCACTAAATGCAAGGCTTTCAGCATACACAATCGTTGCCGTTCGCACCGAAGCGGTGCGAACTATTCCGTGCGGCATCGTTCTTAGTCGTCTACGCCGATGGTATGTCCAGCGGCATCGACAATTCCTGAACCTTGAACACCAAGCATGTCATCTTCTTATCATTTCCTCGTCGTCGACGATTTCTCCACGATGCGCCGCATCGTCTCCAACCTGTTGCGTGAACTCGGCTATCCGAAGATCAGCGAAGCGGAAGACGGTGAGGCGGCGCTCAAGGTCCTGAAATCCGGCGAGGGCGTCCCGCCCATCAATTTCGTGGTCACCGACTGGAACATGCCGAACATGGACGGACTGACCATGTTGCAAAGGATTCGCGCCGACGAGCAGCTGCGCGATCTCCCGGTGCTGATGGTGACCGCGGAAGCGAAGAAGGAAAACATCATCGCGGCAGCCCAGGCCGGCGCTGACGGTTACATCGTCAAACCTTTCAATGCCGCCACGCTGAAGGAGAAACTCGACAAGATCATCGCCAAAAAAGGCTTGCCGGCCTGACGCAGCTCAAGCCCGGTGTCGCTTGGCGGCAATAGGCTGGCAGGATTTATAATCGTGCGGTTTTGCGCACGGCGCAGCTGGCGCCGTTCCGTCGATTCATGCCACCGGGATTACCGATGAAGCTCAGACCGTTGCGGAAGCGTTTGCGTAGCCCAGGCAAGCTAGGCTGGGTTCTGGCGCCGCTGCTCCTTGCCGCTCCAGGCGCACATGCCGTCGTCGCCAATCGGGAATATGCCGACCTCAGCCTCGAGGAACTCGCGAATATCCAGATCACCTCGGTATCGCGGCGCAGCGAATCGCTCGCGGAAGCGCCGGCCTCGGTCTTCGTCATTACCGGCGAGGAAATCCGCCGCAGCGGTGCGACGACGTTGCCGGAAGCATTGCGCCTCGCACCGAACCTCCAGATATCCCGGGTGGACGCCCGCAATTACGCCGTGACGGCGCGCGGCTTCAGCAATCCCTTCGAAAACAAGCTCCTGGTGATGATCGACGGCCGCACCGTATATTCGCCGCTGTTCTCGGGCGTGTTCTGGGACGTGCAGGATGTGGTGCTGGAAGATGTCGAGCGCATCGAAGTCGTCAGCGGTCCGGGCGGCTCGACCTGGGGCGTGAACGCGGTGAACGGCGTCATCAACGTCATCACCCGCAGTGCCGCCGATACCCAGGGCACGTTGGTGGAAGCCGGGCGCAGCCGCAATGAACGCCAGGCCGAGGCGCGTTACGGCGGCGTTCTGGCCGGCGGCCATTACCGCGTCTACGGCAAGTTTGCCGGCAACGACGACAGCACCCGGGCGAACGGCACCTCGCTGGCGGACGGATGGCAGCGCACCCAGGCCGGATTTCGCGCCGACTGGGGCGACAGCGGCGACAACCTCACCGCGCTGGGCAATGCCTATCGCGGCTATCTGCACCAGGCAGGCACTGCAGACATCCGGGTCGCCGGCGCCAATCTGCTCGGCCGGGTCACCCGTCAGCTGAGCGACGACGCCGACCTGCGCCTGCAGGCCTACATCGACCACACCGAGCGCGACCAGCCGGGCGCCTACATCGAGTACCTGAACACCATCGACCTCGACGTGCAGCACACCCGCAAGCAGGGCGACCATACCCTCACGGTCGGCGGCGGCTATCGCATCGGCCTCGATCGGCTCGACAGCCGGCCGGGCTTTGCCTTCCTGCCGCTCTCCAAGAATCTGTACTGGGCCAATCTCTTTGCGCAGGACGACATCGCCTTGCGCGACGACCTGAAGCTCACCGCGGGCCTGCGGCTGGAAGACAACAACTACACCGGCCTCGAAGCCTTGCCGACGCTGCGCCTGGCGTGGAAGCCGGCGGCCAACCGCCTTGCCTGGGCGGCGCTGTCGCGCGCCGTCCGCGCGCCGTCGCGCATCGACCGCGATTTCTTTTCCCCGACCAATCCGCGCGTCGTGAACGGCGTGCCGCAGTACGCCATCGCCGGCGGTCCGGATTTCCGCTCGGAGATCGCCAACGTGCTCGAAGCCGGCTGGCGGGCGCAACCCTCGGCAGCATTCTCGTATTCCGCCACCGCCTACTACAGCCGCTTCACGCGCCTGCGGACGCTGGAGCCGAATCCGAACGGGCCGGGCAGCGTCTTCAGCAACCAGGCCGAAGGCAGCAATCGCGGCGTCGAGCTGTGGGGCACCTGGCAGGCGGCTCCGTCCTGGCGCCTGTCCGGCGGCGCGGTCGTCCAGCGCGTGTCGGTGAACCTGCTGCCGGGCAGCCGCGACGCGGCCGGGAACAGCGGCCTGGCGAACAACGATCCCAGCCAGTTCTGGCTGCTGCGCTCGTCCTACGATCTTTCTGCCGGCAAGGAAGTCGATCTGAGCCTGCGCCACACCGGCAGCCTCCCGCAGCCGGTCGTGCCCGGCTACACCACGCTCGACGCCCGCTTCGGCTGGAAGATCCGGCCGGATCTGGAACTCTCGCTCATCGGACAGAACCTGCTCGACTCCTCGCATCCCGAATTCGGTGCCGCCGCGGGGCGTCCCGAGTTCGAGCGCAGCGTCTTCGTGAAGCTGGTCTGGAGGAACTGATCCTGGGCACCTCCCTTGCATCTCTGTTCCCGGCGCGCTGGCTGGGGCAACTGCTGCTCCTGCTCGTGCTCGCGGGCGGGGTCGGTGCGCAGGCGGCCGACCTTCCTGCCGAGCGCGGCGTGAAGGCTGCTTATCTGTTCAAATTTCTCGGCTATGTGGACTGGCCGCCGGCGGCCTTCCCGGACGCCTCGACGCCGTTCGTGATCGGCATCGCCGGCGCCGACGACATCGCCGACGAACTGCTGCGCATCACCGCCACGCGCAGCGTCAACAACCGGGCGCTGAATATCCGGCGCATCCGGCCCGGCGACACGCTTAACGGCGTGCAGCTGCTTTACATTGCGGCGTCGGAAGGCGAGCGCGGCACAAACCTGCTGCGACAGGTGCAACGGCGTCCGGTGCTGACGGTAACCGACGGCGAGGGCGGTCTCATGCAGGGCGCGGTCATCAACTTCCGGACGCTCGACGGCCGAATCCGCTTCGATGTCTCGCTCGCCGCGGCGGAACGCAACGATCTGCGACTGAGTTCCCGGTTGCTGTCGGTGGCGGCCAGCGTACAGGGAGTGCCGCAATGAGGCGCTGGCTCCCCCGCACCATCTCCGGCAAGCTGATGCTCGTCGTGCTCGCCACGACCTTCACCGCGCTGTTCGCTGCTGGCGTCGGCCTGGTGCTCTATGACCTCGACAGTTATCGCACCAGCGTCGCGAACGACCTGCACACCCAGGCGGAACTGATCGGACGCGCCAGCGCCCCCGCGCTCCAGTTCAACGATCCCGACAACGCGCAGGCCAATCTCAAGCTGCTGCAGGTGCGTCCGCGCATCGTGGCTGCCGCGATCTACGGGGCGAACGGCCGCCTGTTTGCGATGTACAACAGCGAGACCGTGTCGGCGCAACCCGGCTTTCCCGACCATGCACAGCCCGAAGGCGTCGCGATCGCGAGCGACCGCATCACGGTCTTCCATGCGGTCCGTGAGAACAACGAAACGATCGGCACGGTTTATTTGCGCGCCCGGTATGCGGTGCAGGAGCGGCTGGCCAACTACCTGCTGATCCTGGTCAGCGTGCTGCTCGCGAGTCTCTTGCTGGCTGCAGTGATATCCCGGCGCCTGCAGGAGGCAATCACCCAGCCGATCCTGGCCGTGACCGGCGTCGCGCGCGAGGTCATGCTGCGGCGGGATTTTTCGCTGCGGGCGCGCCGCACCAGCGACGACGAAGTCGGCGTGCTGGTCGAGGCGTTCAACGGCATGCTGGACGAGGTCGAGCTGCGCAAGCGCGCGCTCGAGGACACCAACCGCTCGCTGGAGCGCGAGACGCACGAGCGCCGCGAGGCCCAGGAAGCGCTGCTGGTCGCCGACCGCCGCAAGGACGAATTCCTCGCGACGCTGGCGCACGAGCTGCGCAATCCGCTCGCTCCCATCAGCAGCGGGCTGGAAATCATGCGGCTCACCGGCGCAGGTTCGCCTGCATCGGACAAGGCGCGTGAAGTGATGGAACGCCAGCTGCGGCAGATGGTGAGACTGGTCGACGACCTGATCGACGTGTCGCGCATTTCCACCGGCAAGCTGGTGGTGCGCAAGGAACCAGTGATGCTGCAGGACGTCGCGCGCAACGCGGTCGAAATCGTGCGCTCGCTCTACGACTCGCGGGGCCACGAATTGCGGATCGAGATGCCGGAAGCGCCGGTGTGGGTAGAGGCGGATTTCACGCGCTTGTCCCAGGTTTTTTCCAACCTGCTCAACAATTCCGCCAAATACACCGAGCCGGGCGGCCGCGTACGCTTCGTCATGCACACCGAGGACGGGCAGGCCGTGATGGAAGTCGCGGACAACGGCGTGGGCATCCCGCAGGACATGCTGCAACGCGTCTTCGAGATGTTCACGCAGGTGGACCGCACGCTCGAAGGCAAGCAGGCCGGACTCGGTGTCGGTCTGACGCTGGCGAAGCGTCTGGTCGAACTTCACGGCGGCACGATCGAAGCGCGCAGCGCCGGCATCAACCAGGGCAGCACGATGGTCGTGCGTCTGGCGATGAATGCGGCCGCAGCGCCCGAGCCCGCCCCGCGGCATGACGCCGACGTGGCAACGCGGCGCCGCTACCGCATCCTCGTCACCGACGACAACGTGGACTATGCGAAGAGCGTGGGCAGCCTGCTGGAGAGCGACGGCCATGAGGTGCGTCTTGCGCATGACGGGATCGAAGCGCTGGACGTGCTGCGCGGCTTCGATCCCGAGTTCGCCTTCCTGGACATTGGCCTGCCTGGACTCAACGGCTACGATCTGGCCCGCCGCCTGCGGCAGGGCCTCGCGCGCGACTGCGTGCTCGTCGCGGTCACGGGTTGGGGGCAGGAGAAAGACCGGCGCCAGGCAGCCGAAGCCGGCTTCGACGTGCACCTGGTAAAGCCGGTGCCGTTCGAGCGGATCCGCGCCATCCTCGGCGCCGGGGCGCAACGTCAGCCGACGAGCGAATAGGCGTCGGCGTTGTCAGCGAGCCAGCGTTCCGACAGGCCGCTTTCCTGCTGGCTGGGATGAAAGTCGCGGGCCAGGTAGTCACGCCAGGGCTTGAACGTCTCGCGCACGAGGCCATGCTTGCCGAAGAGGTAGCCGGCGGCACTTTTCCATGTGCTCCATTGCCACAGCGTGCCGTCGCGGCGCAGGTTGTGGATCGTCTGCCGCAGGGTATCGCCGAGGAAGATCAGCGTGACGCGGCGGAACCAGATGAGGCGCCAGCGCTCCGAGCCGCCGAGCGCCTTGTAGAGGTCGAAGGCCGTGCTCTTGTGTTCCGATTCTTCAGCGCTGTGCCAGAGCCACATGGTGCGCAGCCGTGCTTCGGTCGGACCGAAGACGTCGGCATGACGCAGCATCCAGTCGGCGAAGATGGCGGTGAAGTGTTCGTTCGCCGCCGTGATCGCCAGCCAGTGGCGGGCATCCACGCCTTCCAGCAGTTTGAGCCGCTTCTGCGCACGTGGCGCCCAGGCATTCACCAGCCCCTGCTTCTCGAGGTGCGCGTTGAAGAGCGCGTGGATACGCCGATGCGTCGCTTCCTGGCCGACGAAACCCTGCACCTCCTTGCGGTATTCCTCCTGCTTCTCCGGTGGCAGTGCCTTCAGGCCATTGCGTACGGAATCGATGAAGAATTGCTCGCCGACCGGGAAGCTCATGGAGAGCGCATTGAACAGCGCGGTGCGGAAGGCATCGCCGGCAAACCAGTGGCGCGGCAGAGGCGATTCCAGGTCGATCAGCAGGCGGCGGACAACGAGGTCGGTCATGGAAGGCTCCGGTAAGCGTACTAAGGACAGGGCTGGTACGGTCGCGTACCACTGCTTCTATCTTTGCTCCGGAGTGTGGTACTGTCAAGTACCAAATTGAGGATGCCCGAATGACAACCGCTGCAACCGCTGCAACCGCTGCCGCGAACGACGACACTTCCAGCGATCACTACCGGCGCCTGCTGGAGGGCATGGCCCGCGCCGTCGCGGAGAAAGGCTATGCCGATGTGACCATCGCCGACATCGTCAGGGAAGCCGCCGTCTCGCGGCGCACGTTCTACGAGCATTTTTCGGGCAAGCAGGAATGCCTGATCGCACTCTATACGGCTGCGAGCAGGGGGACGCTCGATGTCCTGCGCGCGGCACTGGACCCCGCGCTGGCGTGGAACGTTCAGGTGGAAAAATCGATCGGCGCCTATTTCGCCTGCCTGGCCCGGAACCCGCCGCTGCTGCGGACCTTGTTCGTGGAGATCCTCGGGCTCGGACCGGTGGGATTGGCGGCGCGGCGCCGGATCAATGAGCAGATCGCCACCTTCATCGGGGACATCGTGAACTCCGATCCACGCCGTGCCGGCACGCGACCGCTGACGCCGGAACTCGCGATGGCTATCGTTGGCGGCATCAATGAGTTGATCTTGCAGGCGATCGAGCAGGGCCAGGTCGACCGGATCGGAGAACTGGCCCTGCCGGCGATTGCGCTCGTGAAAGCGCTGACCTGATCGCCGAGTTCGCGCCTTACCGCATGCCGGGGCGCATGCGCGAAAGGAAGCGATCGGTGGCACCGGCCGCATCGGCCATCACGGAAGGCGGCATGAAGCGCAGCAGGAAGGGCACGGCAAACGCCAAAATCGTGACGTCGTCGAGCCAGCCGAGGACTGGAATCCAGTCGGGTATCAGGTCGATGGGACTGAGCACGTAGAGCACCAGCAGCAGGGCGGCCAACCGCAGTTTCCCGGGGGCCTGGGGATGCCGGCAGGCATGCCAGAGCAAGATGCCGTCGCGGGTCAAGAGCCGCAGCAAGCGGCGCAGGCGAGAAAACATTCCGATCTCCTCATCACACGCACGGCAACGCGCCGTGCCCGGATTATGTTTGGGCAGCGGCGCAAATCAAAAGTGCAGAATCAGAAGTGCGGAATCAAAAGTGCGCTGTGCGGAAAATCACGTGGCCGGAGCCGAAGCGCTCAGCCGCGCCACGTCAGTGAACGAGCAGCCTTCTTGATGAAGTAGCGGCAAGCTTTCTCGAAGGTATCGCGCATGCGATCGAGCATCTCGAACGCGCGCAGCGCGACGTCGCGGCGGCTGCTGCGCATGAAGCGGCGCCGGTGCCGGCGGTGATGATGTCCCGACGAGGTGCGCCACTGCGTGTAAGGCTGCTGGGCCGGCGCGGACGCTTGCTGCTCTGCCGTGTCCGTCGTGCTCCCGCCGCCGGCTTCGGCCTTGGCGATCCAGTCGTCGTGCTCGCGGCGCTTGGCCGGGTCCGAGAGGACGTCATACGAGGCGTTGATGATCTGGATGATGCGGTTGGCGCTCGCGCTGCCGCCGTTGCGGTCAGGATGATATTTTTGCGACAGGCTCTTGTAGGCAGCGCGAATGACCTCCGGCGGAGCGTCGCGCGCGACCTTGAGGTTGTCGTAGTGCGTGTGGATTCGCGCCATTGCTTTGTTCTTCGATCGAGTCTGGTATTCGCTTGCGGCCCATTCTATGTTCGGCCTCGGTCCGCGACCCTGCTCTACGTCAATACTTGCAAACCTTTAAGCCTGCAGGCAGCCGCACGCCCTTCCGCACGGATAATTGGACAAGAAAAAACCCCGCGAGTGCGGGGTTTTTGATGCAGGCGAAACAGCACAAGTCGATCAGGCTGCCTTGCGCTCCGGCGAGGGAAGCAGATCAGCGAGCAGCATGAACACTTCGTCCTTGGACAGGACGTAACGCTCGAGCAGCGCATCCTTCAGCGCCCACACCATGTCCTTGTAGCCCTTCATGGCTTCCAGGGTGCGGTTGTAGAGCTCGTCGGCCTTTTCTTCCACCTTGTGGACCGCTTCGTCGAGCGCGCCTTCGCGCTTGAGCTGGCTGTAGTCCAGCTTGGAGTGCGAGTACATCGAGAGGCGGTTCACCATCAGGTCGAGCTTGGCGGTGACTTTCTGGATGTCGTTCTGACTGCCGACGGAAATGCCGCGCGCACCGTAGAACAGCTCTTCCGCCGCGACGCCGCCGTAGAGCTGCATCACATCCTGTTCCATCTCTTCCAGCGTCTGCAGGGAAACGTCCTCGCCGGAGGAGAGCACGTAGCCGAGCGCGCCGATCTTGGACACCGACTCGGTGCTGATCTTCAGCAGGTTGGCCTTCTCCTTCACTTGCTCCAGCGGCAGGCCCTGGCGCAGGTAAGGATCGATCTGCATGAAGAAATGGCCCAGCTCGTGCAGCGCCACGCGCTCGCGCTTCTTGTCCTGCTCGGCCGTGGTGGCACGGTCGGTCAGGCCGATTGCGGCGCGCTCGAAGGCACGGAACAGCACGTCGGTGGTGATGGTTTTGTTTTCCTGGATCGCGATCATGCTGGCGCGGTCGACCACGGTTTCCAGCAGCGCGGGACTGAGATTGGCGGTGATCTCGGCGACATAGTCGAGGTTGAGGTCAGCCCAGTTCACGCAGTTCGGGTCCTTCTTCGCGAGGAACACTTTCAGCAACTCGCGGCGCTCCAGTTTGTTGGGCATGCGGAAATTGATTTTCACCGCGAAGCGGCGCAGCATCGCTTCGTCCATTTCCGAGTTGACATCGTCGAAGTTGGAAGCGACCACCCAGATGATGCCGGCGCCTTCGTCGGTCTTCACGCCGTCGAGCAGGCTGAGCAGGGTGTTGGCGGTGTCGTCTTCCCATTTCTTGTCACCGCGGCCGCGCGGCATGAACAGGCTTTGGGCTTCATCGAGGAAGATGATGCAGTTGCCCAGCGAGCTGGCCTTCTTGTAGATCGCATTGAGCGCCTTGGAGCCGCCGCCGACGAAACCGGATTCCAGGCCGGAACCGGAAGCGCTGATCAGCGGAATGTCGAGCTTTTTGGCGAGATAGCCGGCCAGCTTGGTCTTGCCGGTACCGGCGGGGCCGGTCAGCATGACGTTGAACGGCTTGTCGATGTTGTGCGAGCGATAGAGGCTGCGGTTGCGGATCATCTCTTCCAGATGGGCCACTTCACGCTTGATGTCTTCCATGCCGACGAGGTCGTCCATGCTGCCCTTGATGCGCTCGGGCTTTACGATGGAATGGCTGCTGCCGCCCATGCCGGGGATGCCCTTGCGCATGAAGAACAGCATGGCGCCAAGCAGGATCAGGCCCATGGCATTGCGCAGCAGGAAGGCGCCGGCTTCGGACGCGAAGCCGCCCTTGCCGTCGGCGTCCTGCAGGACGGCCTTGTTGGCATTCAGGAATTCGTCATTGGCGATCGCGTAGGGAATGCCGTTCTTCAGCAGGACTTCACGCTCGAGGTTGACGTGCGAGGTGCTCGGCACCTTCACCACGTGGATCTGCTCCGCGCCCTTGAACTTGAACACGTAGCGCGGAAAGTTCGACAGCGGCTGCGCGAGCAGCAGATACTCCAGACGGTCCTTGCTCGCCGGGAGCTGAGTAATTTCGGAGATGTCTTGCGACTGCACCACCGGAGCCTGGTGCGGCAGTGCGAGCGGCTTGTACACGATCGCCGCCACGATGCCCAGTGCGAGCAGGAAGGCAATCAAGCTTCGCACGTAGACATTTTTTAATTGAAAGGCTTTAAGAAAGCTAGGCATGGGTTTTCCACTAGATCATTCCGCCCGCTGCCGCGGGGGAGGCCAGAACCGCGCAGGATGCGCGTGGCGTTGCTAACGAGAACGGATAGACAGGGAAGATTGGAGTTGGTTGCCCGAATTAAAGAGGAATTTTGGCGACTTCCGATAGATTTTTCTGAGGTCGTGCATAGGCAGCAAGCTTTCGTCCACCGGCGTGACAGCTTTGGACATGCACACCTTGCAATGCGCGCGATCCGTGATTGCCTATTTGCTCAGTCTGTTTCCCCGCTACCTAGCAGCGGTTCGGGACGCGCCGTCCCGGGTATGTAGTAGATATCGCGAGCAGGCTCTGCGTTCGGTCGGCGTGGCGCAAGACTCGGTATACGTTTGAGCGACAGCGGCCGGAAGGGCGGCGGCACGCGCGGCGGAACCGGTTCGAGCAACTCGCGCTTCTTGGGTGTCGGCTGCGCATCGAGATACGCCTTCAACTCGGGACTCAAGGAATAGACGCCGTTCTGCTCCACCAGCCAGCCGCTCTGCAGCGCACGCCGGTAGACGTCGCGGGTGCGCGAAAGATATTGCCCGAAGAGCTTGTGGATCTGCAGCCCTTGCTCGAAGGTCAAGGGACCATGCGTATAGATGATTTCGCCCACGATGCGGCCCGGTGTCCCGGCGCGCGGTATGCCCATGATGCGGTCCTCCTTCCGACTCCTTGCGGGACAGGCTCCCGCTGGCCGCGTCCGCCATCTGAACGCCATGGCGAATTCGCAAGCGCTGTGCCTGACGCAACTTGGGTGTCCGGTGCGAGCCGCCGGGTTCCGGCAGCCAGCCTTGGCGCGGCTTTGCAGCCGGTGCGGTCTGCCGCTGCAGCAGGGCGCCTGCCGGAAATGCAAGACCGGCGGCCTGGCAGCCTTGCGCGCTTGCCATATGAGTTGCGCAATGGCTCGCGGCCTCTAACATGGAGACGGAGGAAACGACATGGTCAAGCGAGCCCTTCTGATGAGCGCCGTGCTGATCGGCGGCCATGCCTGCGCGCAAAGCAGCATCCGCGTCTACGGGATCATGGATGCGGCGCTGGAGGCCGGCCGCTTCAATCGCGGTGTGCGGCTCCTGCGCCTGCAGAGCGGCGACCTGCAGGCGTCGCGCTTCGGCCTGACCGGTAGGGAAGATCTCGGCGACGGCATGGCGGCCCATGTGCAGATGGAAATGGGTATTGCGCTGGATACCGGAGCGGCGGGCGGCAACACGCTGTGGAACCGCGGCAGCGCCGTCGGCCTGGAAGGACGCTGGGGCAGGGTGGACGCCGGCCGGCAATACGCCCCGATGTTCTGGGTCTATCTCGGCTCCGATGTGGACACCTACGGCATCGCCAATCCGAGCGTACTCAATGCCTTGCAACATACCGTGGTATTGGGCAAGACCGGCACCGGCGGCTTCTACGACAACGTGCTGCGCTACCGCACGCCAGTCATCCGTGGGCTGGAAGCCGAGGCCTCCTGGTCAACCGGCAACGAGCTCGCCGGAGCACGTGCGCGCGATGGCCGCAATGCCGGATTCAGCGTCCAATACCGGCGCGGCCCCGGCTGGTTCGGTGTGGCGTGGAATCGCTACACGTCCCATCCGGCGAATGCGGTCGACGACAGCGTGCAGCGCACCGCGCTGGTTGCTGCAGCGTGGGACTTCGGCAGGCTCAAGCTTGGCGCCAACGCGCTGCGCACGGCCAACATGGCGGCCGGCGGCGCGCCGCTTGCCGGCGATGCGCGCAGCTGGCAGATCAACGCGCGGCTCGCCGTGAGCGGCAACGACATCAACGCCGGCTTTGCGCGCCTGAACGAATCTGCCGGCCGGTCGGCGAGCGCCTTGCATCTCGGCTACGTGCATTTCCTTTCCAAGCGCACCCAGCTCTACGCCTATCTCAGCCGCATCGCGAACAACGCCAACGGCACGCGCGGCCTGGCTTTGCTCAATGCGGGCGAGGCGGTGGTCGAACCGGGCTACGCGCCGGCGGCCGCAACGTTCGGCATCCGCACGTCCTTTTAATCAGAGCGACCGGACTGTTCCGGCGTTTGCATTCAGGCCCGGCAGTGGCTTGGCATCCTCGGACCGGCGCAGCATCTCGCGGAATGCGGCTTGGCGCGCCATGAGTTCTTCCGCCGAACCCGCATCCCGCACGCGGCCGTCTTCCATCAGCACCACCGTATCGAAATGATGCAGAAGCGCCATGCGATGGACGGAAGCCACGATGCAGGCGTCCGGGACCGCCGCCGAAATGCGGCGCAGGACGGTGTCTTCGGTCACCGGGTCGAGGGCGCTCGTCGGCTCGTCGAGCAACAGCAGCGAGCTCGACCGGGCCGCCAGCAGGCCGCGCGCGAGGCAGAGGCGCTGACGCTGGCCGCCGGACAGATTGGCCCCACGTTCCGTGATCGGCGTATTGAGCGTCAAGCCCATGCTCGACATGACGGCATCGAAGGCGCTCACCTCAACCGCTCCGCTGATGTCTTCGTCGGTGCTGCCGTCACCGAGCGCGATGTTGTCGCGCAGGCTGGCTTCGAAGACGCCGGCTTCCTGCGGGATCAAGGTGGCAATGCTGCCGAGATGGCGCATGCCATCGTGAGCGCGCGAATCGACGGCGTAGCGACCGGCGCTCGGCAGGTAGTGGCCGGCGAGTACGCGCATCAAGGTGCTCTTTCCCGATCCGCTCGGGCCGACCAGGGCGATGCGCGCGCCGCGGCGCAGGTTCAGGCAAACGTCACGCAATCCCGCAGGCGGCGCTTCGCATGAGGCGCGATCCAGTGCGGGATGCGCGTAGCACAGTCCCGCCACCGCAATGGCTTGCCACGCCGCCGGTACGGGCGGTCCTTCGTCCGGCATTTCCTCCGCTGCCCAGATCGCTTCGGCGCTGGCGACGTCGGTGCGGGTGCGGGCAAACGACTGGAAGCGGTCGGCTGCCGCCAGCACGACGGTGCGGGCCTGCTGCGCATACTGATGCACCAGGAACACGCTGCCGAGCAGGATGGAGTCGCCGGTCTTGCGCGTCGGCCAGGCTGCGGCGGCAACAAGGCCCCACGTCAGCACGACGCTGAGCAGATCGGCGATGCACCACTTGGTTTCAACGTGAACGATGTTGCGCCGCTGCGGGACGAACACTTCCTCCAGCCGCGCGTTGACGCGCTCGCGTGAAGCCTGCTGCATGCGCAGTGAGAACACGGTGGAGACGTTGCCGAGGAAGTCGAGCAGCTTGGCCTGGTAGCGCCGTTCGGCTGCATTTTCGATTTTGGCCTGCTGCATGATGCGGCGGTCGAAGTGGAGCATGACGCCCGCCACCGCGAGGTAGCCGACGAGCGCGACCAGCCCGAGGCCCGGCGAGAACAGGATGAGCGCGGCCACCGCGCCGATGAAATACACCGAGCTTTTGAGGTAGGTGAACTGGTTTTGCGCGAAATTGAAGAGGGCAAAGGCCGATTGCCCGATGCGCTGCTGCACCTCGCCGGAATGGTGCTGGTCGTGCCACGACATCGGCAGGCGCATCAGCTTCGCATACAGGGCGTCGGCGAACCGGCGACGGATGTGCAGCGCGATGTTGCGCTCCATGACGCGGCCCGGACCGTGCAAGCCCCAGGCGAGGACCGAGGCGGCGAGCACGGCCACCACGTAGCCCGCGGCCTTGCCGAAGGCGCCGGGACCGTTCCTCTGCAGCGTGTCGATGGCTTTCGACGCCAGCCATGGCGGCAGCAGCTCGAGAACCGCTGCGCCGGCCAGCATGGAGAGACACATGACAAGCCGCAGTCGGACGCCCTCGGCATGGCGCCAGATATTCGCGTAGAGGCCGTCCCGGGATGCCGTCTGCCCAACCATCGCAGCAGGCTCGGTCGACGGCGCCGCTGCAACAACGTCCTGCTTGCGCGCAGGCAGCCGCAGGAAACCGCGTGAACGCCGGATGCGCGGCGTCTTCAGGATGGAAAACAAGGCAAGACCCACCGGAGAACAACGTAGAACCGATCGATATTACCGACCGGCAACATACTTGGCAGCGGCGGAAACACATTGAAACGTGAACGACGTGTAGCGGCCTCCAGTCGAGTGCGATTCCTTCGGAACGAAGCGCCTGCTTCGGCGTCTTGTTCTTTTTCTACTGCAACCGGGGAGCGGACATGTCAATGCGGAAAAGAAAGCGTGAACTTTACGCGCGGCTGATGCTGGGCTTGCGGATCAGGGAATTGCTCGACGAGCTGGACAAGGCTGCGGATGTCCTGATCGAGGCATTGGCCGCGGAGCGGGCAGGCGGCGCAAGCTAGCCGTTCGCCCTTCCGCTCGCGCGCTTCACTCCTTCCGGCGCGACTTTTCGCGCCGCCGGTTCTTGTCGACGATGGCGAACAGGATGAGGCCGTAGCCGCACAGTCGGATGAAGTAAAAGGCCGGCTCATCCTCGCTCGGCAGTGCGGTCGCGACCGACAGCACGCGATGCGCGGCCTCGATGGCGAAGGCGAGAGAAAAGAACAGGAAGAAGCGGTCGCCCGTGCTGCGCCAGAAGCGCAGGAAAAACAGCGCGATCGTGAGCGCGCACATGGCAATGCCACCCACCAGCAGTCCGATCATGTTCAGTCCTCCTCCCACACCAGTCCGTAAAGCAGCGGCAATAGCGCAATCAGTGCGCTGCCCAGGCGCCAGTACGTCAGATCCTCGTCCGGCAGTACAAACCGGTCAGCGATGAGAAACAGATTGTTGATCGTCATGCCGGAAAAACACAGGCCGCTCCAGAGCAGTAGCCGGTGGCCGGTGCGGCGGTAGCTGCGCAGCGTCAGGAAGGCGCAGGCCAGCACGGTCAGTGCGCAAAGAAGATAGATGACAGGAGCCATGTCAGGAGTCTTTCCTCCATTTGAAGGCATCGGCAAAGCGCAGTGCTTTCTTCGCCGTGCGAGCGTGGACGAGATGGGTGACGTCGATGAGATTGGTGGCGTAGACGGTGGCAAGCCGGTCGATCAGGTCGGTCAGATCAGGCGTGCGCGGAGCGTAGCGGAAGGCGCCGGGCGCGTCCGTCGCCAGGATGCCGGCATGCTGCAATTCGTCGAGCAGTTGTCCGGCTGCTTTCTCGGGCATGTAAAGACGGCCTGCCAGCTGCGTAGCCGTCCATTCCTGCTGGCGCTCGGCGCGCAACAGGAGCATGGCTTCGAGGAAGGGAATGGACGGGATGCTGACGAGGATGAAGCGCTGGAGGTCGTCCGGGATTTCGGTCGGCATCGTGCTTGAGCTTGGAACGGTCTGGCGGTCTTGCATTGGGGCCGGATTATATTGCCGCCAATGAAATACCGGAATGCCGAACGGCACCGGACTTGCGCGAACGCAAACTGCTGCGCATTTGCTGCGCGCCGGGCGGGGCAGGCCCTTAGTCGAAGCGCCGGTTGTAGAACAGATCCAGCCCGGCGATGACGCCGCCGCGTACGACGACCGAGAAGTGCCGCGACAGCTCGTAGGTCAGCTTCACGATGCCCGATGCGCCCGCGAGGCTTTGCTCGTAACCGATCGAGAGCCGATCTGAAATTTCCTTGCCAAGGCTGACGACCTGCTGGGTGCCCAGGCCGTATTCGCTGGTGCCGAGCGACAACTGGCTCAGGCCGAGGCCCTTGGCCAGCTTGTTGCCGCCGAAGCGGTTGAGCAGGCCAAGCGCCGCGCTCTTGGCCGCAGCCTGGGCGCCAAGGCCGCTCCCGTTCTCGCCGGTGTTGCTGCCGTGGCCGAAGACTAGCCAGGACAGTTTTTCCTCGTCCGCAACCTCGGGTTCGGACACTAGCTGCACGCGCGGCTGGCGGGCCGTGCCGCTGACCTGGACCCCGGCGGCGACGTCCTGGTTGCGGCGCATCGCGAGGATGTTGAGGTCCGGGTTGTCGAGTGGACCGTGGAAGGTCAGCACGCCGCGTTCGATGGCGAGCTTGGCGCCGAAGGCCTCGAAGGTGCCCTCGGCAATGCGCACCGTGCCGGTGGCTTGCGGCTTGCCGCCCGGCGGACTGGCGATCTGGAGTTCGCCGGCCAGCCGCAGGTCGGCGCCTGAACCGGTGAAGCGGAAATCGTCGCCGAGGTCGACGGCGATGTCGATGCGGGCGTTCAGCGGTGAAGCGGGTGCCGCGGCCGGTTCCGCCTTGGCCGGCTGTTGGGCGCCGCGCGGACCGCGCACCACCACCACATCGTCGCTCAGCGACGGCGCACTGCGTTCCGGCCGCGTGAAGCGGGCGCGGTCCACCACGAAGCGGCCGTC
>SPQI01000250.1 GCA_004570315.1 Oxalobacteraceae bacterium OM1
CATGCAAGCGCCGTTTCAACGATGACTTGCTCTCATCTCGCACATCTCATCGCTCGCCCCTCTTGCTTTTGCCAGTTCCGCTGCAGAACCGCGCCGTGCAGACTACGGCCCGCACTCACAACAGGGATCGGGCGATGTTCCGTATTTTCGAAACCTTCCTGCACGCGATGCGGGCGGGATTCCAGCGTATCGTTCGGGCGACGAAGCATGAAATCACATTGGGCGATCTGCATAGCGATGCCTGGGTAATCGCCTTCGACATCGGAGCGCGCCGCGGCAAGCCCATCGATTTCGCCGACCCGGCCGACCGGGACGCAGTCATGGCGGCACTCTACGTCCACAACGTGAAACGGGCCGACCGTCGCCTGCGCTATGCGGCCCGGCTCGACCAAGAACTTCGCTCCGAGGACGGCCAAGGGCGCACACTGGCGGATGTCATTCCCGAACGTGTCTCATCGGATCCGCTTGTCGCGCTGCTGGCACATGAGAACGCGCGAGACAGGGAAAGCATGCTCGCTGCAAGCTATTCCGAGGCGACCGCCTACGTCCTGACGTTCGATCGCTTTGACGCGTGCAGGCAAGCGATTTGCACGCATCTCGCCATTGCGAAAGGCACCCTGCGGCGTCGGATCGACGATGCGGTCCGGCATTTCAAAGTCCAGGCGTCGATGTTCGACCGCATCGAACGCATCCCTGGCGATTTCATGCCCGCCCCCGGAAAGCGGCAGCGGATGCCCGAGCCGGAGTCGCGCGCGGTCGAGCAGCGTCGTTGGGAGTTCCCGGAGTCTTCCAATGCGGCGGAGCCGCCAGACCGCCACTGGTCCTGACCACGGTTTCACTCCGGCAGCCGCGCATACATCAGAAAATCCGCCGGCACGCCGCCTACCAATCGATAGTTGCGCAACCGTCCCTCGTAATCGAAGCCCAGTCGCTCCAGCACTGCGATCGACCGTGCATTGCGCGGATGCACGCAGGCCTGGATGCGTACATAGCGTTGCGTCTCGAACCCCCAGCGCACCAGCGCTTCCGCAGAGCGCGCCATCACGCCGCGGCCCCATTGCGCCGGATGCAGATCGTAGGCAAGCTCCGCCGTGCGGCTGCCGTGCAGGATGGAGTGAAAGCCGACCGTGCCGATCAGGCGGCGGTCATCGGCCTCGCAAATGGCGAAGCGCATCGCGGTGGCGGGCAATACGGAATGGTATTGGCCGATCAGGCGCATGACGTCGGCGGCCGAGCGTACATCCCAGCTGGTGTTCGCCACCGTTTCCGGCAGCGCAAGATAGGCGTACCAGTCCGCCGCATCCGCCTTCTCCACCGGGCGCAGGACGAAGCGCGTGTCCGGAACGTCGATCTGCATGGCCGCTCCGTCAGTGCACGCCGAACTGGAATTCCATGGCCGTAGCGCCATGCAGCATGTCTCGTCCCGGAATCGGCGTGAAGCCCATCGCGAGATAGAAGGGCACCGCATTGCGGGCGGCGTTCAGCCGCATCACCGGCCGCTCCGAACGCGGACGGCAGGCGGCGATTGCGGCCTGCACGAGCGCGCGCCCGATACCGCGACGCTGGTGCGCAGGATCGACGAAGAGACTGCACAGGTTCCAGAAATCTCTCACCAGGATGACGCCCGTGACCATGTCGTCATCCGTCGCTACCAGGTGAACGCAATGGTCCTGGTGCTGCTTCCACCACTTGAGCGTGGCGGCGGTGTTCTCGAGGAAGATGGCCTTCTCGTCGTCGCTCGCGTCCACGCTCACCGTGATCGTCTGCCGCATCAGGGCGGCGATCTCGGGTACGTCGGCGAGAGTGGCGGGACGGATCATGAAGGACTCCTTGGCAGGGAAACGGCGGCCGGATCGCCGATGGGAAATATGCAAGAATGCGTCACGCCATTGTGCAGCGAAACTGCACATCCGGCCGCCATGCTTTCTTCGATTCCCTCCGCCACGAGACCGCCATGCTCGAACTGCGCCCCAGCTGCGAACACTGCAACACCGCCCTGCCGCCCGATTCCACCGAAGCGATGATCTGCTCCTTCGAATGCACCTTCTGCAAGGATTGCGTGCACGACGTGCTGCACAACGTCTGCCCGAACTGCGGCGGCGGCTTCACGCCGCGCCCGATCCGGCCGCGCGAGAACCGCAAGAACGAGAACTACCTGGGGAAATATCCGGCCGGCACACGCGTCGTCTACAAGCCGGTCGACCGCGAGACGCACGAAGCCTTCTCGGCGGCGCTGCGCAACATTGCACCGGAAAAGCGCTGATGTGATCAGTGCACCGCGTGCACCGGCTCATGGTGCGCGCGGAACCACTGCGCGAATTCGTCGGCCGGCAGCGGCTTGCTGACGTAATAGCCCTGCGCCTGGTCGCAGCCGTGCGCGCGCAGGTAGTCGAATTCATCGGCCGACTCCACGCCTTCGCCCACCACCTTCAGATGCAGCGAACGGCCGAGCGCGAGAATGGAATCGGCGACCGTGCGGCTGCGCGGATCGTTCTGGATGGCGTGGATGAGCGACTGGTCGATCTTGAGCTTGTCCAGCGGCAGACTGCCGAGCTGACCCACGCTCGCATAGCCGATGCCGAAGTCGTCCAGCGCCACCGTGATGCCCAGCGCGCGAATCTTCTCCAGCGCCTCGATGGTGTCCTGTACGTTCTCGACCACCGCGCTTTCGCTCACCTCGATCTGCAGGCAGGCCGGGTCCATGCCATAGCGCCGCACGCTGTCGGCCAGCTGCGCCACGAAATCGCGCTGGCGCACCTGCTCCGGCGCAACGTTGATCGCCACGTTCAGCGGCGGCAGTCCGGCCTCGCGCCACGCCTGGTGCTGGCGGCACGCTTCCTGCGCCACCCACACGCCCAGCTGCGGAATCAGGCCGGCGGCTTCGGCGGCCGGCAGGATCTCGTCCGCGGTCAGCAGCGCGCCGCCCGGCACCGGCAGGCGCAGCAGTGCCTCGGCACCCACGGCGCGGCCGCTGTCCATGTCCATCACCGGTTGGTAATGCAGCGCCAGCGCGTTGCCTTCGAGCGCCGTGCGCAGCTGCTGCTCGATGCGTCCCGCCTTGTCGTCGAGCGCGGCGTCGTAGAAAGCGAAGCGGCCGCGGCCGCCGCGCTTGGCCACGTACATCGCGCTGTCGGCGCACTTGATCAGCGTGTCGATGTCGCCGCCGTGCTGCGGGAACATGCTGATGCCGATCGATGCCGAGAGATGCAGCTGCAGGCCGTCCACATGATAGGGCGCGCTCACCCGTTCGATGATGTGGCGCGCCACCGTGGCCGGTCCGTGCGTGCCGTGCGGGTGCGGCACCGCCACCACGAATTCGTCGCCGCCGAGCCGGCCCACCACGTCTTCTTCGCGCGTCATGTTGAGCAGGCGGCGGGCCACCTGCTTGAGCACCTCATCGCCGATGCCGTGGCCGTGCGTATCGTTGATGGGCTTGAAGCGGTCGAGGTCGATGAACAGCAGTGCGCCGCTGCTCTTCGTGCGATGCGCGATGGCGAGCAGGCGCGAGCAGTATTCGAAGAGCAGGGCGCGGTTGGGCAGCCCGGTGAGCGGATCGCGTTGCGAGGCCTCGCGTACACGCTGCTCGCCCAGCTTGGCGTCGGTGATGTCGATGGTGGTGCCGACGATGCGCACCGAGCCGGTATCGGCGTCGGCCATGATTTCGCCCTTGCCGCGAAACCAGCGCAGCGCTTCATCGTCGACGCGGGTGGCGCGATATGCAATGTCGAATTTCGCGCCCGTACCTTCCTGCAGCGCCTGCTGGGAGACCGCATCGAGCATCGGCAGATCGTCCGGATGCACACGGGCGCGGAACTCTTCGTTCGTCATCACGTGTTCCGCGGGAAAGCCGAGCAGGCGCTTGTTCGTGTCGCTCCAGTGCAGCTCGCCGGTGCGCGGGTAGTAATTCCACAGGCCGATGTCGCCGACCTCGGTCGCCAGGCGCAGCGTCTCGCGGCTTTTGCGCAGGGCATCGCTGGCACGGCGCAGTTCGTCGATGTTGGTGGAGGAGCCGTACCAGCCGAGCACGGTGCCGCTCTCATCCTTCAGCGGCACGCCGTGCGAGAGGAACCAGCGGTAGCTGCCGTCGGCGGCGCGGATGCGGTGCTCGAACCGGTATTCGCCGCCCTCGCGCAGCGCGCGCTGGCGGGCTTCCTCGCGCCGCGCAAGGTCTTCTGGATGCATGGGCGACATATAGTTCGGGCCCACCAGCCCGGGCAATCCGGTGTATTCGCGGAAGCGCGCATTGACGTAGGTGACGGTGCCGTTCGCATCGGTGGTCCACACGACCTGCGGCATCGCGTCGGCGATGCGGCGGAAGCGCTGCTCGCCCTCATGGGCCGCCCTGCCCGCCTCCACGCGGGCGCCGGTTTCGCGCGCGAACACCACCTGGCCGCGATGCTCGCCATCGATCACGACCGGCGCACTGCTGATTGCGGTCATCACCGCCGAGCCGTCCTTGCGAAAGCACACGGCGACGTCATCATGGATCACGCCGCCGGTGCGCAGGCGCTCAAGCAACGGGCAGGCTTCACGCGGATAGGGGCGGCCGTCCGCGGTGTGGTGATGGACGGCGTCGTGCAGGTTGCGGCCGGCGAGTTCGTCCAGCCGGTAGCCGAACAGGCGCTCGGCGGCAGGATTGAGGTAGGTGATGCAGCCGCTGGTGTCCGTGAGAAAGACCGGATCGGGGGCGTGGTCGACGATGATGCGATAGGTTTCGATGCCGGGATGCAAGTGCTCCTCCGGGTTCTTCCTTGTGGTTCGACCCCTGGCATCCGGCTTGGTTCTTGACGGCACGCAGCATTGCGCCGTCTTTTATCGTCTTCTTTCCGCGTTTACCGTCTTTTATATGCGCCCAGACGTGCAGGATTCACGCGGCCTGCGCGGTGCGTACGAAGGTCTCGCGGGTGGTGCCGCTCAGGTGTCCGCGCAGCCATTTGTGCGCCGGGCTGCGCGTGTCGCGCTCGTGCCACAGCATGTCGACGTGCACGTTCGGCATGGGGAAGGGCAGGTCCTTGGTGATGAGCGCGCCGGTGATGCCGGTCGAGGCGATCAAGTGGCGCGGCAGCACGGTGATCAGATCCGAGGTCGCGACCACCCTGCCGGCGGTGAAGAACTGATTGACCGTCAGCAAAATGCGCCGCTCGCGTCCCAGCTTGGCGAGCGCCTCGTCCACCAGGCCGTTGGCGCGGCCGGAAAAGCTCACCAGCAGGTGGTTCGCCGAGCAATAGCTGTCCAGCGTCAAGTCTTCGCGTGCGAGCGGATGGTTCTTGCGCATCACGCAAACGTAGCGGCCGGAATACAGCTGCTCGTGCCGGATCGGCGACACCGAGGTGCCGACGCTCGACAGCTGCGCGGTGACGCCGGGAAAGAAGCCGACGGCGAGGTCGATGTCGCCGCGCAGCAGCATCGGACGCGGCTCGCGTGTCGTCAGCGGCACCATGCGAATCGTCAGGCCGGGCGCTTCGCGCTCGATCGAGCGCACCAGCGCCGGCAGCCAGAGCGCCGCCGTGGCGTCGGCCATGGCCATGCGGAAGGTGGATTGGGCGGTGGCGATGTCGAAGTTCTGTTCCGGCAGGATCGCTTCTTCCAGCTCGGACAGGGCGCGGCGCACCGCCGGCCACAGCGATTCCGCGCGCGGCGTCGGCTTGACGCCGTGCGCGGTGCGGATCAGTAATTCGTCGCCCAGGGCCTCGCGCAGACGTCGCAGGGCGTTGGAGACGGCAGGCTGGGTCATCGCCAGCCGGCTGGCTGCGCGGGTCAGGTTCTGCTCCGTCATGACGGCGTCGAACACCCGCAGCAGGTTCAAATCCAGCGTCAAAAAGCTCAATTGCCTCTCCTACATGTTATTCACTTCAATTATAGCTGATATGCGAAAACGGAATTGGAGTTATATCTCTTCCGTCCCTATACTGCAATGCAGCAAGAGAGATTAAGTGAACGAAAGAATTGAAGGAGTAATGCCATGTCCATGCTATCGATGATTTTTCCCCTGCAAGCCGCCCTGCCCGCCGCTCAAGCCGCCGCCGGCGCCGCTGTCACCATCGCTCGTCCGGCCCTGGGCCTGAGCGCGCTCGCCGCCGTGCTGCTGGTGTTCAAGCCGCTGCTGACCGGTCTGCTGCGTGCCGCCCTGCTCGCCGTCAAGCCGCGCCAGAGCCTGGAAGAGCGCTCCATGCGCACCCGCATGCAGAGCGTCCTCGCGCTCAACCAGATGGCGCGCGACCTGGATACGACCCAGCCGGGTCTGGCCGCCGAGCTGCGCAGCCTTGCTGCCCGCGGCTAAGTGCGCGGTTGAATGATTTCGCGGCTGCAACACAGTCGCCAACGATGTCTCCTCCTCTCCGCAACGGAAGGATTGGCCCCGCGAACGTCGCGGGGTTTTTTTTTGCCTGTCGAACCGTCAACTCCACTACCATTGGCGCTTTCCACTGTTGCACCGACGTGCACCGAAAGGGATCGCATGCAGGCAGAGATGCAAACCGCAGTCCAGCCCCCGGCCAGCTGGCCCATCCGCGTCTGGCGTTCGGCGCCCGTGCGCATCGTCGTTGGGGTGGCGATGCTGGCACTGGTTCCGATCGTGTTCTCCAACGGCCTGAAACTGGCGGCGCGCCTGTTTCCCGCGTTCGACGCCCTCCTGCGCAGCGTCGCGCCGGTGCCGGGCGTGAGCAACCGGCCGCTCGCCTTCTATATCGTCACGCTCGCCATCGTGCTGCTGTCGATTCCGGTCTACCGCCTCTTCGTACGCTGGACCGAGCGGCGCGCGGCGCCTGAAGTCGCCTTCGATGGTGCTCTATGGGAAACCGTGGCCGGCATGCTGTTCGGCACCGCGCTGTTTTCGTGCGCCGTCCTGGTGCTGTGGAGCGGCGGTCACTACCGCGCTGCACCGGGAAGCAGCATCGCCGCCCTGGCGCCGGTGGTGGCGATGTCGGCGGCGGCGGCCGTGATGGAAGAGCTGATGTTCCGCGGCGTCATCTTCCGCATCCTCGAACAGTGGGCGGGCACGCGCATTGCGCTCGGGGTGTCGGCCCTGCTGTTCGGCGTCGTGCATCTCGGCAATCCGAACGCGAACCTGCAGAGCGCGGTGGCGATCGCCATCGAAGCCGGTGTCCTGCTCGGCGTGGCCTACATGGTCACGCGCCGCCTGTGGCTGGTGATGGGCGTGCATTTCGCCTGGAATTTCACCCAGGGCGGCGTGTTCGGCATTCCCGTGTCAGGCATCCGCGTGCCCGGCCTGCTCGAAGGCACGCTGACGGGACCGGAGTGGCTGACGGGCGGACCGTTCGGCGTCGAAGCCTCGGTGGTCGCGATCGTGGTGTGCCTGGGCGGCACGGCGCTGCTGTGGCGTGCGGCGCAGGTGAAGCGCGCCGCTTCGAAGGTCTAGGCCAGCGATTCTCTCGCGGCGTTCCGCACGCCGCTCATGGCGTTTCCATCGGATCGATCATCGCCTTGCCTTCACGCCGCACGAGGTAGATGCCGGCGCTGACGATGATCGCCGCGCCGAGCAGCGTCCATTGGTCGGGCAGGGTCTGCCAGAGCAGGTAATCGATGCCCACGCCCCAGGCGAGTGCCGTGTACTCGTAGGGCGCGATGGCCGAGGCTTCGCCGTGGCGGAAGGCTTCGGTGATGCAGAGTTGCCCCAGGAAGCCGGTGACCGCGAGCGCGGCCAGCGTCGGCCAGTCGCTGCGCCGTACCTCCATCCAGTCCGGCGAGGCGAGGATGCCGGCGCCGACCGCCACCATGAAGGTCAGCCAGAACACCAGGCTCTCCGCCGAGTCGCTGCGCGCCATCACCCGCACGGTGATCGCCGTGATCGCATAGAGGACGGCGGCCGCCAGCACCGCAAGTCCGCCCAGGCCGGCGCCGGTCGGACGCAGCACCACCAGCACGCCGAGCAGGCCCACCACGATGGCTACCCAGCGCGGACCCTCGACCTTTTCCTTGAGGAAGATGACCGAAAGCACCGTGATCAGCATGGGCGCGATGAAGGACAGCGTGTAGGCCTCCGTCAGCGGCAGGACCCGCAGCCCGAAGGTGAAGAGCGCCAGCATCGCGATGCCGATCACCGCCCGCAGCAGGTGCAGCGGCCAGCGCACCTTCAGCAGCGTGCCGGCGCGTCCGCGCCAGAGCACGTAGAGCGTGATCAGCGGCAGCGACGTGATGCCGCGCAACGCCGCCACCTGCAGCGGCGGATAGTGCGCGACAAGCAGCTTCATCGCGGTGTCCATCAGCGACAGCAGACCGACCGCGCCGACCATCGCGACGATGCCGCGCACGTTTTCCGCACGGCGGCGCGCGGCATCATCGCGTGCGGCGGACAGTGTGCGGTCCCGAAGAGCGGTGTCGGAATCCATGGCATGGGTGGAGTGGAAAAGCCGCCATTGTAGGGCCTGGGGCCGCCTGCGGCGCCTTGCCGGCCCGTCCCGCGGACGTTGCGCACCGTCGTCGCTTCCGGTGGGCAACGCAAGGCCTTGTCGCGTGTCATGCAACCTCGCACATTCCGCTTGCAACGCTTCGCTTTGCAAAACCATCAGGTGTACAACCGGTCAAATTTGTCGATCCAACCTTCGACAAAGGTATCGACCGTGGACCACGACGTCCCGCAGCAACCCGAACCAGAACCTGTCCCGGCGGCACGAGCGCGCCGCCGGCACCGCAGCCTGGGCACCCATCTCGTCAACCTGCTCGGCATCATCGCCGTGCTGCTCGTGGCCGCGGCCATTCTCGCCGGCGCCTACGTCGCCAGGATCGCGCCCACGACGCCCGGCATCGACGATCTGCTCGACGCGCGCAATGCCCAGCCGAGCACGCTGTATTCCGCCCAAGGCACGCTGCTGGCCACCTATACGCGCGGCCAGCAGGAGCGCGTCGGGCTCGACAAGATTTCGCCCTACGTCATCAAGGCCCTGATCGCCACCGAGGACCGCCGCTTCTACGACCATCGCGGTGTGGACATCCAGCGCACGCTGTCGGCCGCCTGGCACACCGTGCGCGGCGACCAGCAGGGCGGCTCCACCATCACCCAGCAGCTGGTGCGCAACATCTTCCCGGAAGACATCGGCCGTGCCCGCACCATCGACCGCAAGCTGCGCGAGATGATTACCGCGCTCAAGATCGAGAACGCGTATTCGAAGGACCAGATCCTCGAAACCTATCTCAACACCGTGCCCTTCCTCTACAACGTGGTCGGCATCGAAATGGCCGCGCGCACCTACTATGACAAGAGCGCCGCCCAGCTCGACCCCGAGGAGAGCGCCACGCTGGTCGGCATGCTCAAGGGCACCAGCTACTACAACCCCGTCATCAACCCGGACCGCGCGAAGAAGCGGCGCAACGTGGTGCTGGCGCAGATGGTGAAGACCGGCGACCTGAAGCAGGACGAATTCAAGCGGCTCAAGGCATTGCCGATGCACGTCAAGCTCAACCGGCCGCCCGAGCCGCTCGGCAGCGCGCCGCACTTCGCGGCCTACGCGCGCAAGCAGCTGCTCGAATGGACCGAGCAGAACGGCTACAACCTCTACACCGACGGCCTGGTCATCGAAAGCACCATCGACGACCGGCTGCAGGCGGCGGCACAGCAGGCGGTGGACCGCGAATCGGAAGTGCTGCAGCAGATCGCCGACGTCGAATGGGGCCAGAGCAGCGAGCGCGTGGCCTCGCAGACGCCGGGCGCCTATGCAAAGCTGCACAAGAAGGTCGAGCCCTTCAAGCACTTCTGGGCCGTGCGCAGCGACCTGCTCGACACCTTCATCCGCGAGACGCCCGACTACCGCAAGGCGGTGGCGAAGGGCACGAGCGATGCCAGCGCGCTGACGAAGCTGAAGATGAACGCCCGTTTCATGCAACAGCTGCGCGAGAGCAAGACGCGATTGGAAACCGGCTTCCTGGCGATGGAGCCGAACACCGGCGCGGTGAAGGCCTGGGTCGGCAGCCGCGACTTCGAGGTCGACCAGTTCGACCACGTCGCGCAGGCCGAACGCCAGCCGGGTTCGACTTTCAAGCCCTTCGTCTACGGCGCGGCGCTCGAGATCGGCCTCGCGCCCGACCGCCTCTACCAGGACGGCCCGGTCGAGATCCGGGCCGACGACGGCAGCATCTGGCGGCCCACCGACATGAGCGGCACCAGCAACCAGCCCATGAGCATGCGCGATGGCCTCGTCTATTCGAAGAACACCATCACCGCGCAGGTGATGCAGGATGCGGGCTTGCAGAACATCGTCAATCTTGCGCGTGCCGTCGGCGTGAAGCAGAGCCGGCTCGATGCAGTGCCTTCACTCGCGCTCGGCACCAGTCCCGTCACGCTGCTGGAGATGGTGACCTCCTACTCCACCATCGCGCGCATCGGCGAATACCGCAAGCCGCTCGCGGTCGCGCGCATCAAGGACCGCCACGGCAACGTGCTCGCCGAGTTCCAGAGCGACAGCCAGCGCGTGATGTCGGAAGACACCGCGGTGGAGCTGATCGACATGATGCGCGGCGTCGTGCGGCGCGGCACCGGCACCATGGTGAAGACCCAGTTCAACCTCACCGCCGACATCGCCGGCAAGACCGGCACCACGCAGTACAACACCGACGGCTGGTTCATCCTCATGCATCCGAAGCTGGTGGCGGGCGCCTGGGTCGGTTTCAACGATTCGCGCGTCACCATGCGCAGCGACTATTGGGGCCAGGGCGGCCACAACGCCGCGCTGCTGGTGGGCGACTTCTTCAAGGACGTGCTCAAGGCCAAGCTGGTCGACACCAAGGCGAAATTCCCGCCGTCGAAGCATCCGGCGCCGGTGATGGTGAAGGCGCCGGAACCGCCGCCCATCGATCCACAGAATCTGCCGCCGGGTTACGGTCTGGTCACCAGCAAGGACGGCAGCACCACGCTGGTGGTCGGTCCCAACGGCGTGGAAGGCGTGCGCAAGCGCGACGAACCGCAGTCTGAGGATGGGTTGAGCCGCTTCCTCAGCAGCTTCGGCCGCCGCAAGGGCGGCGCGGAGACGAGCACGGGCGCATCCTCGTCGCTCGGCGTCGGGGCATCGGGCGTGCCTGAAGCCATCTACAACGTCGGTCACTAAGGTCGGTCACTACGGCACGATCGAATACACGGCCGCCGGCACCGCCGTGCCATGCACCACGAGCCGGTTGCGCGCGATGCATTCCAGCTGCGCGCCGGCCTTCTCCGCCGTGCGGCGGCTCGCCAGGTTGTGCTCGGCGGCGATGATCTCCAGCCGCGTCAGCTTGAGCGCGTCGAACGCGAAGGGCACGAGCAGGCGCACTGCGCGCGCCGCGATGCCGCGTCCCTGCATCGGCTCGCGAATCCAGTACCCCACGTTGGCCATGTTGGCGAGACGGTTCACCTGGTTGATGCCGGTGCCGCCGCAGAAGCGGCCGTCCTCGAGGAAGATGCCGAGATCCCACGCCAGTCCGGCAACCATGTTGTCCTCGCAGAGGCGGAACCAGGCCTGCGCCTCGGCCGTGGTGTAGCCCGCGTGGCACCAAGGCATCCAGGCGCCGACCGTGGCGAGCGACTCGCGCACGCCGAGAGCGAATTCGCCGACGTCATGCGCGGTGAGCGGGCGCAGGCACAGGCCGTCGCCGGTGATGGGATGCATCATGGGCAGTCGCGGTGGAGTGAAAACCAGCATGGTAACGCGGCGCGGCATAGTTTCGGCCGAACGCCGTGTTTGTGATTTGCAATCGAACGCCGCGCTGCTGCGGTTGTCGTAGCGTTGTTGAAACCGCATGGAGAACACAATGACGCAGATCGACATCGGCATTTCCGACCAGGACCGGCGCACGCTGGTCGACGGTCTCTCGCGCCTCTTGGCCGACACTTACACGCTCTACCTGAAGACCCACAATTTCCACTGGAACGTCACCGGCCCGATGTTCCAGACGCTGCACCTCATGTTCGAGACGCAATACACGGAACTGGCCGATGCGGTGGACGTGATTGCCGAGCGGATCCGCGCGCTGGGTGCGCCGGCGCCGGGCACCTATTCGATGTTCCAGGCGCTTTCGTCGATCAAGGAGCCGGACGGCGTGCCGGATGCGCAGGGCATGATCCGCCAGCTCGTGCAGGACCAGGAAGCGGTGGTGCGCACCGCGCGCTCGATGTTCGATGCGGTCGATCAGGCCCGTGACGAGCCCACGGCCGACCTGTTGACGCAGCGCATGCAGGTGCATGAGAAGACCGCGTGGATGCTGCGGTCGCTGCTGCAGTGAGAAAAATTAGAACTTGTAGCTGAGGCCGATCCGGAGCACCGGATAGAGTTTGAATTTGCTCACTTCATCGTTCAGCGCGCCGGCCTCGCGCTGAATGTCCGCATTGAACTGGCTGCACACCGCATCGGGCGCCTTGCAGCCGCTGTTGCTGAGCGTCGTGCGCGGCGAACCCTGGAACAGCACGCCGACGTCGCTCGACACCGACCAGCCCTTGTCCTGCGGGTGCGTGTTCCAACCGATGCCGAGGTAAGGCGAGACCTTGCCGAAATCCACATTGCCGGTCACCTGGCCCACGTCGGCCGCGTTGTACACCTTGCCTTGCAGTGCATAGCTGCCCGCCGCGCTCGGCTTGGCGCGCACGTCGATCTTGTTGCCGTTGTATGCCAGGCCGCCGGTGATGCGGAAGCTGCCGCCCTGGGTCGGGTAGTAATCGAGCAAGGCGTCGTAGGTGCGCGCCTTGAGGCTCAGGTCGTAATCGACCGTGTCGGTATGGCCGCTGTAGGAATAGCCCAGGCGGCCGAAGCCGAGGCGCAGGTTCAGCTGCGGCTGCAGCGGGATGCTGACGTGGCCGCCGATACCGGTCGTGCCCACTTCGCCGGTCAGGCCGATGTCGGCAGCGTCGGCGCGGCCGGCAAGGAGAGCGGCGGCCACGAGGGCAAGGGCGGAGAGGTAAGGGGTCTTCAAATCGGAATCCTGTCGTGTGGCTAAGCGGTTGTTCATGCAGGCAAGCTTGCTTGCCGGTACAGTCGCTTCTGACATGGCTCCGCGGAAACCGGTTCCGCTGAATTGCGGAAATTTTGTGCAATGGAAAAAGTGGCTAGACGCCCTGTCTAGCCGTTCCGCCAAGGCGCATCATGCTGTGCCGGCGCGCGCCGCGATCATGTCGTGCAGCACCTGCGCGGCGGGCGAAAGCTTCGCACTCTTGCGCGTGACCAGCACCAGCGTGCGCGACACCGCCGGATCGGTCAGGCGAATGCATCGCAGACGCGGATACGCTCCCTTGTGAAGCGCCAGTTGCGGCACGATGGCCGCGGCGATGCCTTCCGCCACCAGGCCCACCGCCGTCGCGTTGTGCTGCACTTCGTACTGCAGCCGCAGCGCCACGCCCTCCTGCAGCGGGCCGTCGAGCAACTTCCGGTTGGCGCTGAGCTGACCTGCAAAGATCAGCGGATGCGCCTGCAATTGCGACCAGCTCACGCTGCGCCGCTTGGCGAGCGGATGGTCGTCGCGGCAGATGAGCACGAAGCGGTCTTCCACCAGCGGCAGTGCGTTCAGTTCGGGATGCGCAGGCCCGGCGATGTGGATGCCGAATTCCGCTTCCCGCCGCAGCACCGCCTCCACCACCGCGGACGAGGCGTGGTCGAGGATGCGGATGCGATTGTCGGGGAAGCGCGCCGAATACGCCTGCAGGATCTGCGGCAGGAAACGCATGCCGGCCGTCGGCACGCAGGCGACCGTGACATCGCCGCGCTGCGCCTTGCCGGTCTCGCGGATCTCGCCGAGCGCATCGGACAGCTCGCGCAGCAGGCGCCGTCCCTGCGGCAGGAAGTCCTGGCCGATGGTGGTCAGCGCCACCGAGCGCGTGGTGCGCTCCACCAGCGTCACGCCGAGAAAGGATTCGAGATTGCGCAGGCGCTGGGTGACCGCGGTCTGCGTGATGTGGAGCGTGTCGGCCGCCTTGCGGAAGCTGCCCTGCTCCGCGATGGCCACAAAGGCCTGCACGCCGAGGACGTCGATTTTCATCAGAAAAATCCATCAATGCGGCAAATGAATTCATTTTACCGAACGCCGGGTAAAGCCAACAATGACGCATGTCCTCCGCACCGAACGTTTCCATGTCATCCGATTCCGCACTTGCTCCGCCCGCCGCCCGCACGGCCGGCTGCCTCGAACTCTTCCTCGTGTTTTCCGCACTCGCGCTGCAGGGCTTCGGCGGCGTGCTGCCCTTCGCCTATCGCGCGCTCGTCGAGCGGCGGCAATGGGTGACGGCCGCCGAGTTCGCCGAACTGCTCGCCTTCGCGCAGATCCTGCCGGGTCCGACGATCTGCAACGTTTCGCTCATGATCGGCTGGCGCTACGCCGGCGTGGCGGGTGCATTGAGCGCGCTGGCCGGCATGCTCGCCGGACCCTTCCTGATCGTGATCGCGCTCGGCGCGGCCTACACGCGCTACGGCGACATCCCGCAGGTGCGCGCGGCCGTGGGCGGCATGGCGGCGGTCGCGGCCGGCCTCATCGCGGCGACGGCGTGGAAGATGGGGGCGGCGCTGCTGCGCAAGCAGGCCGCGAAAGGCAGCATGGCGGTACAGGCTTTGCTGCTTCTGCTGGCCTTCGTCGGCCTCGGTCTGCTGCATTGGCGGCTGGTCGCGGTGTTTCTCGTGCTGGCGCCGCTCGGCGCGCTCTACTTCTACCGGAACGGAGGCCGCCCATGAACGATTCGCCCGTTGCAGAACTCTCGCTGCATCTTGCGCTGTATGCGCTCATGGCCGTCGGCGGCGGCGTGGTCCTGATCGCGCCCGAAGTGCGGCAGTTCGTGGTCGACCAGCGGCATTGGCTGGGCAATGAACAGTTCGCCGCCGCCTATGCGCTGGCGCAGGCAGCGCCGGGGCCGAACCTGCTGTTCGTGTCGCTGGTGGGATGGCTAGTGGCGGGATGGGCAGGCGCGCTCGGCGCGACGGCGGCGGTGATCGTGCCGTCGACGGTGCTGACCTTGTTGCTGGTGCGCTGGAAATCCTGGCAGGACGGACGTATCGCGGCGGCACTGCGCGCGGCGTTCGCGCCGATGTCGGTGGGACTGCTCGCGGCGGCGGCATGGGTCTTCATGCAGGCCGGGAATGTGTCGTGGCGCGCGGATGTGCTGACGGTGCTGGCGGCGGTGCTGGTGGTGCGTACCAGACTCAATCCGGTGCTGCTGATCGGTGCCGGGGCGTTGGCAGGGTTGGCAGGGTTGTTGTGATGATGACTTGGCGTACTGAAGGGATACCTCAACAACCTTTGCCACGGCCGTAGGCTTACAACCTTTCCACGACAGCGCGTGCAAGCGCTGTCGATTCGGCAGGCGCGACGCATGCGTCGCGAAACCCCCGCCTCATCCCGCGGAGGCGGGAACCTAGAGAAGACGGAGAAAGGAAAACCGTCAAGACACGTCGGCGCTCCGTCGTCGTGATCAGAAGCGTTCGCTCGCTCTCCGAATGCTTAATACCCCTGCACCACGTCGAGCGCCCGCTGCACATCGTTGGCATCCACATCCAGATGCGTCACCCAGCGAATACGCTTCATCGCCCGCTCATCCACCCGATACAAGCCCGCCGTCACCTTCACGCCTTGCGCCGCCAGATGCTGCAGGAACCCATCCGCCACCTCGCCATCCACGTCGATGAAGAGAATGTTCGTCTGTGCCGGATGCACCACCACCTTGCCGCCCAGCTTCGCGTGCTTGGCCGTGACTTCACGCAGCCCTTGCTCCAGCGCCTTCGCATTCGCGTGATCGTCCGCGAGCCGATGCACATGGTGCTCCAGCGCATACGCACCTGCGGCCGCGATGATGCCGGCCTGGCGCATGCCGCCGCCCACCATCTTGCGCACGCGCCGCGCCTGCTTGATGAAATCGGCCGAGCCGACCAGCACCGAACCCACAGGTGCACCGAGGCCCTTCGAGAGGCAGAGCGAGACGGAATCGAAGCCCTGCGCCAGTTCACGCGCGCACTCGACCGGATCGCGATTCTCCTTCTGCGCGATGGCCACGGCGGCATTGAACAGACGCGCGCCGTCGATGTGCGCGTGCAGGTTGTGTCGTTTGGCCAGCGCGGCGACGTCGTGCATGTATTGCATCGGCAGCACCTTGCCGCCGGTGGTGTTCTCCACCACCACGAGCTTGGTGCGCGCGAAGTGCGGATCGTCCGGCTTGATCGCGGCCTCGATGTCGCGCAGCGCGATGGTGCCGTCCGGCTGATGCTCCAGCGGCTGCGGCTGGATGGACCCCAGCACCGCCATGCCGCCGGCTTCCCAGCGATAGGTGTGCCACTGCTGGCCGACGATGGCTTCCTCGCCGCGCTGGCAATGCGCCAGCAGCGCGATCAGGTTGGTCTGCGTGCCGCTGGCGGCATACAGGCCGGCCTCGAAGCCGAGCATCCCGGCGGCCAGCTGCTGCAGGCGGTTGACGGTCGGGTCGTCGCCGAACACGTCGTCGCCGAGCGGCGCATCGAACATCGCCTGCTTCATCGCCGGCGTCGGTTGGGTCACGGTGTCACTGCGGAAATCGGTCATGGTGCGTCCTGTGCATGCTGCGAAAAAACGGAGCAGCCATTATCGGCGTTTTGCGGAAAACGGGCAGGACGCCGGGCGCCCATTGTTTCCGGCTCGACATTTGCGCGGCCGCCCTGCGCCCCATCAACCACATCACCTTGCAGTTACTGAAACTCGGCCGCATCCGTGGCAAGATAACGTTCGCATTTCACGCAACCGGCCGCCAGCAGCCGACCCGGCACAGACCGGCCACGATAACAAAGGACACCACAAGTGAGACAACACGTCATCAGCGCGCTTTCCCTTCTCATCCTCGCGGGCCACGCCGCCTCCGCTGTAGCCGCCGATGCGCCCTCGGCCGCCAAGCCGGTCGCCGCCGCATCCGCCCCAGCCT
>SPQI01000204.1 GCA_004570315.1 Oxalobacteraceae bacterium OM1
GGCTGGCACCGTCGCCGCCGCCGAAACGCAGGAAGAAGCGCCGCTGACAACCACCTGCAAGGAGCGAACGATGAAGCGCAAGGCAACGGCCGCCTGGAGCGGCAACCTGAAGGACGGCAAGGGCACGATTTCCACCCAGAGCGGCGTGCTGTCGAACACGCAATACGGTTTCAAGGCCCGCTTCGAGGAAGGGCCGGGGACCAACCCGGAAGAACTGATCGCCGCCGCGCACGCGGGCTGCTTCACGATGGCGCTGTCCATGCAGCTGGAGCAGGCCGGCATGGTGGCGAACAGCCTGCGCACCGATGCGACGGTGACGCTGGAGCAGAAGGACGGCGGCTTCACCATCACCACGGTGCATCTGGAGCTCGCGGCCGACATTCCGAATGCGGATGAAAACGCGTTCAACAACGCGGTGCAGAACGCGAAGACCGGGTGTCCGGTGTCGAAGCTGTTGAATGCGGAGATTACGTTGAGTGCGAAGTTGAATCGGGCGTAAAGGCAAGAAGAAAGCCACTGGGTCCCGGCGTGCGCCGGGACGACGGAGAAGGGGACGCGGCGTGCCAGAATGAAGAGCTCGCATGCGGGCACTGCCTCTGATACCGCATCCTCCCTAACCCCGTCATCCCGGCGCACGCCGGGATCCAGCGTCTTTTCGTAGCAAGCATCACCGAACCTAAAACCACAACCAATCCAACCAGGGAGAACACACATGGGAGCCGTCCAGGGACAGGTGCGCACATGGCTGCGCGTCGAAGGCATTTGCATGCTCGCCGCCGCATTGCTGGCGTATCGCCATTACGAGTTCGGCTGGGCCGCCTTCCTCCTGTTCTTCATGGCCCCCGACCTCTCCATGCTCGCCTACCTGCGCGGCCCGCGCATCGGCGCCGCCGTCTACAACGCCGCCCATGCACTCCTCGCGCCCAGTCTCCTGCTGGCCTGGGGGCTCGGCCGTGAACCGGCGGCGGTGCAGGCGGCGCTGATCTGGTTCGCCCACATCGGCCTCTGCCGCGCCGCCCGCTTCGGCCTGAAATACGCCGACGCCTTCGACGACACCCACCTCGGCACGCCGCCTTTCAACCTGCCCAACTTCCTCGCCGGCCTGCTGCGCCGCGCCTGATGCGCCGCAACATCGATCGTCCTCAAGTCGGCCACGCGCGCCGCCGTTAACGAAGACGAGGAGGAGGCATGACGACCAGCATCACCTTCAGTAGCGCCTACCGGATCCTCCTGGCTTCGGAATTCTTCATGGCGCGTCGCCCGATCCTCGATCGGGACCGGCACCTCATCGCCCACGAATTGCTGTTCAGCCATGCCGCGTCCGCCGCGCCGCCGGTCGATCTCCATTCCGCCTCGGTCATCGCCGACGTCAAGCAGCACGGCCTCGTGCGCATCCTCGGCGACGGCGACGCCTATCTCCATGTCGACTTCCAGGCGCTCGGCGACGACACCCTGCGCGGCATCCCGGCCGACCGGGTCGTGCTGACGCTGATGGAAGCGCATGCCGCGGATACGCAGCACGTCGAACGCATCGCCGCGCTGCGCCAGGCCGGCTTCCGCTTCGCCCTCGACATCACCCAGCCGTCCGCCGCCATGCAGGCGCTGCTGCCGCTGATGGAGGCCGTGCGCATCGACATCCGCGGCAAAGGCGACCGGGAGCTGGCCATGCTGTGCCGGCCGCACCTCGCCGCACGCAAGATGCTCCTCGCCGAAAACGTCGAGACGCCAATCGACTGGGAGCGCTGCATGGCGGCCGGCTTCCATCGTTTCCAGGGCTATCACTTCGCACAGCCGCGCCTGACGCCGGAGCGGCGCGTGTCGCCCTCGCAGCACGCGATCATCGAGCTGATGGCGCTGCTCGCTTCGGACGCCGACAGCGCCGAGATCGAGCATTGCATCAAGAGCGACGCCACGCTCGGCGTGCATCTGCTGCGGCTGGTCAACACGCCGGCCATCAGCGCCCACCGCATCGAATCGCTGCGGCAGGCGGTGATGGTGCTCGGGCGCAATCAGCTGCAGCGCTGGCTGCAGGTGATGCTGTATGCGAACTCCTCGGCCAGCGTGTTCGGCATGCTGCCGCTGCTCACGCTCGCCGCCAGCCGCGCCCGCCTGCTGGAACTGGTGGCGCAGAAGACCATGCCGGCCAACCGCGGCGTGGCCGATACCGCGTTCACCGTCGGCATCCTCTCGCTGATGGATGCGCTGTTCTGCGTGCCGATGGAGGACATCCTGCGCGAACTGCCCATCACCGAGGAAGTCCGCAATGCGCTGCTGGAGCGGCGCGGCCAGCAAGGCGAACTGCTGCGCCTCGCCGAGTACGCGGAATGGCGCGGCCACGACGGCCGCGATATGCTGGCCCTGATGCAGCGCCTGCGCCTGTCCCACAGCGAACTCTATGCGCTGCAGCTGCTCGCCTTCGAATGGAGCGACCAGGTAGCGCGCAGCCTGCGCTGACGCCAAGGCACCTCAAGCCTGCGCGATCCAGCGCGAACCATCATGCAACCGCGCTTTCTATACCGGAAACAGCCATGAAGGAGCCGGTATGCCGCAGCAGCATGAAGAACGGAAAGAGCAGGACGGCCAGACGGGTCTCGAAGACCTCAACGTGACGCGGCCTGCACCGCCAGCGCGCGAGGAGCCGAAGCCGCCCAGCCGGCCCGAGCCGGCCGGACTCGAAGACCAGAGCGTGACGCAACCCAAGCGAACCTGAGCGCAGCGCTGCAAGGTCAACGAAGTCCGGAGGCGCGAGCGTGAAAGACGATCGGCTGGTGGAGATGCGCGTGTTCAGGACAGTCGCGGAAGCCGGGAGCTTCACCGGCGCCGCGCATGCCCTCGGCGCCAGCCAGCCCTTCATCAGCCAGACCATCAGCAACCTGGAACGCCGCCTCGGCGTGCAACTGCTGCATCGCTCCACCCGGACTCAACGCCTCACGCTCGAAGGCGAACGCTTCCTTGCGTCATGCCGCGAAATCCTCGCCAGCGTCGAAGCGGCCGAGGCGCAGCTGCGTTCGACCGACCCCAGCGGCGATCTGCGCATCAGTGCGCCGCAGGCCTTCGGTCTCGACCAGATCGTCCCGGTCCTGCCGGCCTTCGTCACGCGCTACCGGGCGCTGACGGTGCACTTCTCGCTGTCCGACGCGCGCGTCAATCTCATCGAGGACAACGTCGACGTGGCGATCCGGATGGGACGCCTGCAGGACTCGTCGCTGCGCAGCCGCAAGCTGTGCAACCTGCAGCGCATCGTCGTCGCGGCGCCGGCCTATCTGGAACAGCATGGAACGCCGGTCACGCCGCACGGTCTGGCGCGCCATGTCTGCCTGCTGTGGGACGGTTCGCATGCCGAGTTGAATCAGTGGCCGTTCATGCTGCAGGGCAAGCTGGAACGGCTGCCGGCGCAGGGAACCTTTCGCAGCAGCGACGGCATGACGCTCTTCGAGCTGTGCGTTGCCGGGATCGGCGTGATGCGACTTGCCGAACACCTTGCCTTGCCCGCCATTCGCGCCGGCAAGCTGGTCCGCTTGCTGGCCGAGTACGAGGCCAGGGACGACACCGCCATCCATGCCGTGTATCTGCCGGAGCGCCATCTCGTGCCCCGTGTGCGCGTCTTCGTCGATTACCTCGCCGACGTGTTTCGCGAGCCGCCCTGGGAACGGCTTTCCCCATAGCGATTTATTCGGTAGCCGAATAAATCTTATTGCAATGACATCGTAGATCGCCGATGACGGCATCGGTATCGTGGCCGGACTTGTTCAAACGTCACGACAGGAGCCGCCATGAACACCATCAGCGACCAGGCTACGGCCACCAAGCAAGCCGAGCTTCGCCGCACAATTTCCCATCCGTCCAACAACTCGATCTACCGTCCGAAGCAGGAGGGCCTGAAGTTTCCGGCCCTGCCGGATTTTTCCAGCTTCGCCGAGGAGCGGCAGCATCGCAAGGAACGCCTGGTCGCGGCCTGCCGCGCCTTCGCGCTCCACTACCTCGATTACGGTTTCGCCGGCCACCTGACGGTGCGCGATCCGGAATTTCCCGAGCTGTATTGGACCAATCCGATGGCGGTTCATTTCTCGCAGGTGAAGCTGTCGAACCTGATCCTCGCGGACCACACCGGCAAGGTGGTCGAAGGGGAGTACGCGCTGAACCGCGCGGGCTTCGTGCTGCACGCCGCCGTCCATGAGGCCAATCCGGACATCGTGGCGATGTGCCATGCGCACACGGTGTACGGCACCGCGTTCGCCGCGCTCGGCCGCCCGCTCGATCCGATCACCCAGGACGCTGCCGCATTCTACGAAGACCACGTCGTGATCAAGGACGAGGCCGGCGCCGTCGCGGTGGAAGAGCAGGCCGGTCTGTCGGTCGCCGATTACTTCAAGAACGTGAAGGCAGCGATTCACCAGAACCACGGCCTGCTGACGGTGAGCCGCCACAGCATCGAGGCAGCGGCCTTCTGGTTCATCGCGCTCGAGCGCTGCTGCCAGCAACAACTGCTGGTGGAGGCCACCGGAATCAAGCCGGTCATGGTGCCAGAGCAGAGTTCGCGCTACAGCCGCGAGCACGTCGGCAGCGAGTACATCGGCTGGCTGCACTTCCAGCCGATCTACGAGCAGCTCCTGCAGACCAGCCCAGATATGTTCGACTGAGACGAAGAGAAAGAAGAACGGCGGCGCACCGCGCTGCCGCACGTATCAATTGAGACGAGTTGGAGAGAGACATGGTAACCACCACCTATAGTCCGGAACTGGACCAGCACAAGATCGAAGACGTCGCGTATGCCAAGGCGACATGGCGCCTGATTCCCTTCCTGTTCCTGTGCTACGTGTTCGCTTACCTCGACCGCGTCAACGTCGGCTTCGCCAAGCTGCAGATGCTGTCGGATTTAAAGTTCAGCGAAACCATCTACGGCCTGGGCGCCGGGATTTTCTTCATCGGCTACTTCCTGATGGAGGTGCCCAGCAACCTGATGCTGCATCGCTTCGGCGCGCGCAAGTGGATTGCCCGGATCATGCTCAGCTGGGGCATCATTTCCGCCGCCATGATCTTCGTGAAGACGCCCACCGTCTTCTACATCCTGCGCTTCCTGCTCGGGGTAGCGGAAGCCGGTTTCTTCCCTGGCATCATCCTCTACCTGACTTACTGGTATCCGGCATCCCGGCGTTCCAAGATCACCGCGCTGTTCATGACGGGCATTCCGATCGCCGGCGTGCTGGGCGGGCCGCTGTCCGGCTGGATCCTGGAGCGCTTCCACAACGTCAACGGCATGCCCGGCTGGCAATGGCTGTTCCTGATCGAAGCGATTCCTTCACTCGTTGCGGGTGTCGTCACCTTCTTCTACCTCGATGACAAGATCGCCGATGCGAAGTGGCTGACCAGGGACGAGAAAGCCGTGCTCGAGCGCGGCCTCGCGAGCGAATCGGGGAACATCGAAGTGCACCATGCCGGCGGCGCGTTCAAGAGTGCCCGCGTCTGGGTGCTGTGCTCCTGCTACTTCGGCATCATCATGGGCCTGTACGGCATCAGCTTCTGGCTGCCGACGCTGATCAAGGCTTCGGGCGTCACCAGCGCCTTCGACGTCGGCCTGCTGACGATGATTCCCTACGGCGTCGCCGCCATCGGCATGATCCTGATCGGCCGCAGTTCCGATCGCACCAAAGAACGCCGCTGGCACGTCGCGGTGCCGGCCGTCATCGGCGCGGCCGGCCTTGCGGTCAGCACCTTCGTGCCGCACCAGCCCGCACTCGCGGTCGTGGCGCTGACCTTCGCCACCTTCGGCATCCTCGGCGCGCTGTGCCAGTTCTGGTCGATTCCGCCGGCCTTCCTTGGCGGCACCGCAGCGGCCGCGGGCATTGCGCTGATCAATTCGGTCGGCAACCTGGCCGGCTTCGTCAGCCCGTACCTGGTGGGCTGGATCAAGGACGCGACCCAGAGCACCGACCTCGGCCTCTACTGCGTGGCCCTGTCGCTGATCGCCGCGGCGGCCATCGTGCTGACGGTGCCGAAACGGGTGGTCAATCACTGACGGCGCAGGCGGCGCAGTCTCAGCGACCGGCCATTCACGGCTTTCGCCGCCCTCCATTGCACAGTCGCGCAATGGAGGGCTTGTCGTTGCAATGGCCTAAAACTCTTCCCAGTCGTTGCCCGCTGCCACCGGAAGCTGTCGCTTCGGCTGCACAAATGCGGCGGGGGCCGTGCGCGTGGCGCGTGCCGGCAGCGCAGTGGCAACAGCGGCCTTCGTGCGTGCGGGCGCTGCAGCGGATGCCTGCGAAGCGACGGCGCTGCCATCGACCCTGAACAGCGCCACCGCCTCGGCCAGCCTGTCGGCCTGCTGCTGCATCGCATTGGATGCGGCCGCCGCCTCTTCCACGAGCGCCGCGTTCTGTTGGGTCACGCTGTCCATCTGCGTGATGGCCTGGTTGACCTGTTCGATGCCGGCCGTCTGCTCGGTGCTGGCGGCAGTGATGTCGGCCATGATGTCGGTGACGCGGCGTACGCTCGCCACGATGTCCTGCATGGTCTTGCCGGCCTGGTTGACGAGCGAGCTGCCGGCATCGACGCGGTCGACCGAGTTGTCGATGAGCGACTTGATGTCCTTGGCGGCAGCCGCAGCGCGTTGCGCCAGCGTGCGCACTTCACCCGCGACGACGGCAAAGCCGCGGCCCTGTTCGCCGGCGCGAGCAGCTTCCACGGCGGCGTTCAACGCGAGGATGTTGGTCTGGAACGCGATGCCGTCGATGACGGCGATGATGTCCACGATCTTTCGTGCGGACGCGTTGATCTCGCTCATCGTGCCGACGACCTCGTCGATGACTTCTCCGCCCTTGATCGCCACGTCGGAGGCGGTGTTGGCCAGCATGTTCGCCTGACGTGCGTTGTCGGCGTTCTGCCGGACGGCCGAGGTAAGCTCTTCCATCGACGAAGCGGTTTCCTCCAGCGAACCGGCCTGCTGCTCGGTGCGCGAGGACAAGTCGAGATTGCCGGCAGCAATTTCGTTCGATGCGGTCGCGATGGCGTCCGTGCCCTGGCGGACTTCAAAGACGATCTTCAGCAGGCTGGCATTCATGTCGTGCAGCGCCTGCAGCAGCTCGCCGGTTTCATCGCGCGAATCGACGGCGATGTCGCCGGTGAGGTCGCCGCCGGCCACCCGTCGCGCGGCCGTCACGGCCCTGCGCAGCGGCCCGGTGATCCCGGCGGTCAGCCACCACGCGGAAACCACGCCGATCAGCATCACCAGCACGCTCAGTGCGATCAGCTCCAGTCGGCCGCGGCTTTCCAGGTCGTCCGCCCGCTCGCCGGCCTCGTCGAGCTGCTTGCGCTGCAGATCGAGAAATTGCCCGACCATTTCGAGATAGCGGGCCGACACCGGCAGGTATTGCTCCTCCAGCACCTTGTTGGCGTCTTCGGCGCGTCCCTCGGACTTCAGCTTGAAGACGGCATCCCGGCTCGAAATGTAAGCCTTGCGCACGTCGCTGATCTGGGCGAACAGCGCCTTTTCGGCATCGGTGCTGATGAGGGCTTCGATCTTCTTCATCAGATCGGAGCTGCTCTTCGACGACGCGGCCGCATCGGCGGCGAAGAACTGCGCGAGCGTGGCGTCGCTGCTCTTGGCGACGGCGGTGGTCCGGGTGACGGCGCTGGTGATGTTCCGGCTCCAGTCGCTCGCCAGCCGCTCGGTCGTGAGCGGATCGGCCAGCACGGTCCGCATGTTGGCGCCGAGGCTCCCGATCTTCCAGATGCCGTCGGCCGCAATCAAGGCGGACAAGCCGATGGCCGCGGCAAAGCCCAATGCCAGGCGCCGGCCGATTTTCATGTTCTTCAATAACTTCATGGACATCCTTGTTCGATTGTGGTGATGCAGTCCGGCGCGCAGGGTCAATGCGCGTGGAAACATTCGTTGTGGGTACCTGGCGAGGAGACGACTGGGCATGGGAGGAGCGGATCCGACGTGACATGGCGCCCGGAGCCCGTGGGCTGAGAAGAGACGCGAGCGCGGCAATCTGGACGCCGGCCATGTGGCCGAGCATCGATCTGTGTTTTTCCAGCGCTCGTCTTGCTTTGCCTTCCGATTTCCTTAGGGTTGTAGGAATTGCCCTACAGAAACAAGATGCTAACGTATCGCTTGGTATGCCGCAATAAAGCGCTTTGAAACGTTGTTTTTAAAGGTCGAGCTTGCGTGACGGGCGGCGACGCTGCGCGGCAGTATCCAACGCCCAGGCTTTGAGGCAGGCCGCATGTTTCGCGCTTTACGCATTGCGTGCAGCCACAGCGAGAACCAAGATGAAGCGACGGGAGCCGACAAGGGCGGTATTCCCGTTTTCAACCAATCTACGGAGCGAACAATGAGCAAGGTCGGATTTATCGGGCTGGGCATCATGGGTACGCCGATGGCCAGGCACCTTATCGAGGCCGGTCACGAGGTTTTTCTGTACAGCATTTCGAGCGTGCCTGGCTCGCTGGTGGAAGCCGGCGGCAAGGCTTGCGCGTCCGGCAAGGAGGTAGCGCAAAGCGCCGAGATCATCATCACCATGGTGCCGGATACGCCGCACGTCGCCGCGGCGTTGTTCGGCCCCAACGGTGTGGCCGAAGGCCTGACGGCCGGCAAGATCGTGGTCGACATGAGCTCGATTTCCCCGGTCGAAACCAAGCAGTTCGCCGAGCGTATCAAGGCGATGGGTTGCGAGTACATTGATGCTCCGGTTTCCGGCGGCGAAGTCGGCGCCAAGGGCGCCAGCCTCACGATCATGGCCGGGGGCTCGCCGGCGGCGTTCGACAAGGTCAGACCGTTGTTCGAACTCATGGGCAAGAACATCACGCTGGTTGGCGATAACGGCGCCGGCCAGACGTGCAAGGTAGCCAACCAGATCATCGTTGCACTCAATATCGAAGCCGTCGGCGAGGCGCTGCTGTTCGCAGCCAAGATGGGCACCGATCCGGCCAAGGTACGGCAGGCGCTGATGGGCGGCTTTGCCGCGTCGCGCATTCTTGAGGTGCATGGCGAACGCATGATCAATCGGACGTTTGATCCGGGTTTCCGCATCGAGCTGCATCAGAAGGACTTGAACCTGGCGCTGTCGAGCGCCCGCGCGATCGGCGTATCGCTTCCCAACACCGCTACCGCTCAGGAACTCTTCAACGCTTGCGCCGCACTCGGCGGAAAGCAATGGGACCATGCCGCGATGGTGCGGGCCCTCGAACGGCTGGCCAATTTCGAGATCGGCCAGCAGACCTGAGTCCCGGAGGAATTGCGCAAGGGCTCGGCCCGCATGGCGAGAGAGGGTTCGCAAGGCGTTCATCCCGGCGTTTGCCCGGTCAGTGTGCGGCGTGCGGCTTGACCGGCGCCTTGCCATCGTCCTTTCCCCAGGCGGCGATGACGACAGCCATCGTCGCGGCGAACAGACCGCTGACCACCATCGCGCTGGCAACGCCCAGGTGATCCACTGCCATGCCGCCCACCAGCGCACCGCCAGCCAGCGACGTCTGCGCGGTGGAGACGAAGACCGCGCCGCCGCCTTCCATCGCATCGGGGGCCGCCTTGAACATCCATGTCTGGACCGAAATCGGCATCATGCCAAAGGCAAGACCCCAGGTGATGACCAACGCGGTTGCACCCCAGGCAGCGGTGCCCAGCACCGGCATCAAGGCCGTCGAGCCGCCCATGATCACGCCGGTGGCGATTACCGCATGGCGCACGCTGCGCGCCACGGCCCAGCCGCCAATGAGGTTGCCGACAAAGCCGGCGGCGCCATAGACGAGCAGCAATGTGGTGACGGTCTTGACGCTCAAGCCTGCAACCTGGGTGAGGAACGGTGCGATGTAGGTGTAGCCGGCGAACTGGCCCACGAATACCAGCAGGGTGGCCAGCATGCCAAGGCGCGCCTGCTTGACGTGCAGCAGCGCGGGCAGTTGGCCGAAGGTGATGGCCTGGTTGGTTGGCAAGCGAGGCAGCAGCTCCATTTGCGTCAGAAGCACGAGGAAGGTGACGGCGCCCGCCGCGGCGAAGGCGATGCGCCAGCCCACGAGCTCGCCGATGAGTGCGCCAGCCGGCACGCCGGCCACGGTACCGAGGGAAATGCCGGCAAAGATGATGGCGGAGGCGCGGGTGGCGGACGCTTCCGGTACCAGCCGGTTGCCCAGCGCGCCACCGATGGCCCAAAAGCCGCCGACGGTGATGCCCAGCAGCGCGCGGCCGAGCAGGACGATGGGAAACGAGGGCGCCAGCGCGACGATCAGACTGGACATGCCAAGCAATGTGGTGAGACCAAGGACCACATGGCGGCGGTCCGCCTTCCCTACGCCTATCGTCACCAGGATGGCGGCGAGTGCTGCAACCAACCCGGGAACGGTGACCATCATGCCGGTGGCCCCTTCGGTTACATCGAGTTCGGCGGCGATGGTCGGCAGCAGGCCCACCGGCAGGAATTCGGTCGTGACGAGTGCGAAGGAGCCGACGGCGATGGACAGCACCGCGAGCCAGGTGGCGCGGGTCGGTTTGGCGTCCGGCGCCGATGGCGCGTCGTGGTCGTTGGATAGCCGTGGGAGCGTGTTCGATTGGGCGTGCATGGGAATCCTTAATCGGTCATGGACATGACGGAAGCGACGGACCAGGCGTGCCGCGTAGGATGCGGTGGGGGTTGTCGTGCGTCGCTGGAGAGGCGGGCGGAGACTGCACCGCCTGGGGTGCGCGTGCTCCGCTACACCGGCGTATCGGACGCCGGCGCAGCGGGCAGGAAGCGATCTCAGGCTGCGAAGCCGCCGTCGATCAGCAGATCGGCACCGGTGACGAAGGCGGCTTCCGGGCCGGCCAGATAGGCGATCATCGCGGCCACTTCGTCGGCATGGGCGTGGCGCGCCACGGCCATCACGCCGTGCTGGGTGCCGGCGAAGTCACCGTCGACCGGATTCATGTCGGTGTCGATCGGGCCCGGGGCCACGTTGTTGATGGTGATGCCGCGCGGGCCGAGGTCGCGCGCCATGCCTTTCACCAGACCAATCAGGGCCGACTTGCTCATTGCATAGACGGCGCCGCCGGCGAAGGGCATGCGATGGCCCACGGTACTGCCGAGGTTGATGATGCGCCCGCCATCCTTCATGTGGGCAGCGGCGGCTTGCGAGGCGACAAACACGCCGCGCACGTTGATGGCCACGGTCTTGTCGAAATCCGCCAACGTGAACTGGTCGATCGGGGCGAAGGCCATGACGCCGGCGCTGTTGACGAGGATATCGAGACGGCCGAAGCGTGCGGCGACGCGATCGATGGCGCTGGTCAGGCTGGCGGCATCCGCAGCGTCCGCCTTGATGGCAATGGCCTGGCCGCCGGTGACGTTGATTTCTTCGACCAGCGCTTCGGCGGCGATGGCCGACGCGTTGTAGCCGATGGCGACGGTGGCGCCCTCGCGTGCGAGGCGGCGTGCGGTGGCGGCGCCGATGCCGCGGGAACCGCCGTTGATGAAAGCGACTTTGCCGTTCAGCGAGGTGCTCATGCTGTGTTCCTTTCGGTTGGGGTGATTGGTGAACACAGTATGGTCGGCGCCACTTGATCGCGGTAGCCGCAAAACCTCGTGTTCAGCTTCAACCAAGGGTATAAGATGAACCCATGTTGACCGACCTGAGCAGTTACCTCGATGCCTTCATCACCGCCGCCGACGAAGGCAGCTTTTCGGCGGCAGCGCGCCGCCTGGGCCTTACGCCGGCCGCCGTCAGCAAGAGCGTCGGCCAGCTGGAGGCGCGGCTGGGCGTGCGCCTGTTCCAGCGCAGCACGCGCCGGCTCGCGTTGACCACCGATGGCGAGCGTCTGTATGGCCAGGTGCGGTTGCCATGGAGCGAGATCGGCGATGCGCTGACCGATCTGCGCCAGGGCGCGGGCAAGCCGGCGGGCACGCTGAAGGTTTCGCTGGCGCACACGGTGGGCCGTGAATACTTCGTGCCCATGATGGATGAGTTCGTGCGCCGTTATCCGGACGTGGTACCCGACCTGCATTTCGACAACCGTCAGGTCGACTTGATTGCCGAGGGCTTCGACGTTGCCATCGGCGGCGGCATCGAGCTGACCGATGCGCTCATCGCGCGCGAACTGGCGCAGCTGCGCATCGTGCTGGTGGCGGCGCCGGCGTATCTGAAGGCGCATCCGGCACCGGCGCATCCGCTGGAGCTGGCACGTCATCGCGGGCTGCTGCGCCGCTTGCTGAGTTCGGGACGGCTGGCGCCGTGGATCTTGAAAAACGACGCCGGTCAGGAGGTGGTGGCCAGCGTGCGTCCGGTGATGGTGCTGGACGATCCGGAGGCGATTGCCCGCGCGGCGGCTACCGGCATGGGCATCGCCATGCTGCCGTTGCCGCATGCCTTGCCGCTGCTGGAGCGCGGCGAACTGGTGCGCGTGCTGCCCGCGTGGCATGCCGACGGGCTGCCGCTGTCGATCTACTACACCAGCCGCAAGCTGGTGCCGGCCAAGGTGCGGGTCTTCGTGGACTTCATCGTGGAAACCTTCCGCGCCAGCGGGCACGCGGCGCGCTTCGGCGAGCGAAGCGGGACATCGGCATCAAGGCATCGAGCGACGGCCAGGCGATGACGCTGCACTGAGCAGGCGTTCAGGAACCGATGGTCGGACGCTCCTCGATACGGGCCGACCGCCGCGAAAGCAGTCTGGTGCGCACGTGAAAGGCGATGCAGTAGACCAGGGTCGCGAGTCCACCGTAGCGTATCGCGCGGATCGCGCCGCGGTAGATGCTCAATTCCGCATCTTCCGCATATTCCTTGAAAAGCCCTGTGACGAAACCGAGCAGACATGCCGACGCCACTGCCGTCACGACGACGATGCGCTGATTCCGGGTCAGGACCGACACGCGCTTCGGATACACCACCGGTGTCGTTCGCATCCACTTGACGCCGGCCATGCCAAGCGCAGCCAGCCCGACGACGGTGCTGGCGTACTGCAGGACGTCGAACATGGGCATTGGAAAGCCGCCGCCGAGTTCGATCGGTGCCGACAGGAAGGCCAGGTGGCGCGCAGCGATGCTGTCTTCGTGCGTGAACCAGTCCCAGACAATATGCGTGGCAATCCCGATCGCCGTCGACAGCACCACCGACAACACGGTCGCGGCAGAAACGCCGGGCGGCTTGCCCGATGGTCCCGGCAAGCGCGTGCGCACGGCGGACGGCAGCAGCTCACACAGCGGCAGCTTCACGAGCCACTGGCACACGACGTACAAGGCGATGCCGATCGGCAGCGCAACCACGATGGCTCCGACCGCCGAATGGGCGGCGTCGCGGGTCAACCCGGTAGGAATGATCCAGGCAAGGTCCGGGGCGGTACTGCCGATGAAGAGCGCCACGAAGTTGAGCCACCGAAAGCGGCGCAGCGGCAGAATGGCGGCAGGATGGGCAAGCGTGAACGGCATCCATGTGGCCGGCCGACTGCCGGCGTGAGTTGCTTTGTCCGCCCATACTACAAAAAACCCGCAGGCCCCGTACTGACCCGGCCGGCATTCTTCGACATCTGCCGCGCGTCATGCCTGCGCCGATGTTGACCCCCGGCTACACCGGATCCTTGAACGCCTGATCCAGATAGCACCAGCCCCAGGTTTCTCCCGGTTCGTTGGAGCGAATCACGGGATGGCCGGTGGCATGGAAGTGCCGGGTGGCATGCTTGTTCCTGGAGTTGTCGCAACAGCCGACGTGGCCGCAGGTCAGGCAGACGCGCAGGTGCACCCAGCTGTCGCCGGTCTGCAGGCATTCTTCGCAGCCGTCGGTGTTGCCGGCGCGCGGCGCGGCGTGTTCGAGGTGAGGACAGTTGTTTCGCATGGCGGCTCTGGCACGCTTCAAGTTCGGGCCAGCACCGCATGCAGCGCTTGGACGGCCGCGGCGCCCTCCCCGACTGCGGCGGCAACGCGCTTGACCGAACCGCAGCGCACATCGCCGACGGCAAAGATGGCCGGGCGGCTGGTCTCAAGGTGATGCGGCGGCCGCTGTTCCGGCCATGCACCGGCGGGAATATCCGCGCCGGTCAGCGCGAAGCCGTTGCCGTCGAGCGCAACGCAATGATTCAGCCACGCCGTGTTGGGCTCCGCGCCGAGGAACAGGAACAGATGCGACAGCGGGTACTGCGCCATGCGGCCGTCGGCAGCGCGGCACGAGATGCTTTCCAGTGCATCCTCGCCGTGCAATGCGGCGACCTGCGTATAGGGATGGAGTTCGATGTTGTGCGCGCTCTCGATGCGCTGGATCAGATAGCGCGACATGCTGGCGGCCAGCCCGGCGCTGCGCACCAGGATATGCACCTTGCGCGCGTAGCGGGACAGGAACACCGCGGCTTGGCCGGCCGAGTTGCCGCCGCCGACGATGGCGATGTCCTCGCCCCGGCACAGCGCCGATTCCATGAACGACGCGTTGTAGTACACGCCGCGGCCCTCGTACCGCGCGAGGTCCGGCAGATCCGGTTTGCGATACCGCGCCCCGGACGCGACGATGACCGCGCGTGTGCGGATGCGTTCCTGCAGATCGGTCGTCAGCGTGTAGCGCTGGTTGCCGTCGCAGGACAATCCGACCGCGCACACCGGCACGGCAACCTCGGCGCCGAACTTCCTGGCCTGCGACAAGCCGCGTCCGGCCAGTGCCTGTCCGGAAATGCCGGTGGGGAAGCCGAAGTAGTTCTCGATCTTGGAACTGCTGCCCGCCTGTCCGCCCGGCGCCTTGGTATCGAGCACCAGCACGCGCAGTCCTTCCGAGGCGGCGTAGACGGCGGCGGCCATGCCGGCGGGTCCGGCGCCGACCACCAGCAGATCGCACTCGCGGCCATCGAGCGGCTCGGGGCTGATGCCGAGCAGGTCGGCGGCCTCGCGGTTCGACGGTTTGATCGCGGCCTTGCCGTCCGGAGTGATGAGGGCCGGGATGCCGTCGGGCGGCAGATTGAAGCGCTGGAGCAGCTCGGCGGCTTCCGAGTCGACGTCGAAGTACGCATGCGGATGGCCGTTGCGCGACAGGAATTCGCGCAGCCGCAAGGTGTCCGGCGAACGTGCCGTACCGACCACGACGAGTCCGCAGATCGTGTCCTGCAACAGGGAGACGCGGCGCAGGATGAAGGCGCGCATGATGGTCTCGCTGAGGTCCGCCTCGGCGACCACCAGCGCGCGCAGTTGCTGTTCGTCGATCGTCAAGGCTTCGGTCGCCGTCCTCGCCCGGCCCGACGCCACGGCAGCGCGCCCGGCCAGGGTGCCGATTTCGCCGGTGAAGTGGCCGGGGCCGTGCGTGGTGACCAATACGTCGCCGTTCATGCCGGCCCGATACACGTCGACCTCGCCGGACAGCACAACGTACATGCAGTTGTGCCGCACGCCTTCCGCGTACAGCGTGTCGCCGGCCATGAAGTGCTGCACGTCGCCGTATTGCCGCAGCACATCGATGTCCGCGGCGGCAAGGACCGGAAACATCTGGTGCGTTCTCCCCGACAAGTCCTGCAAGCGGCGCTGTTCCATCACGGCTCCCTCATGGTTTCCTCAACATGGTCCGATCCCGCCTGCGCGGCGTCGGCAAGTCATTTGGTTGTAGATCGTCACCTCCGAAAACGCAACCGGAGCCGGGTGCCCATGGCGTCCCGCATCGCTTGCCTCGACATGGCATGATGGTTGCGAAGCGGACAGGACCACCCTGCCTACGACCAACAACAATTGGAGACTCCATGGCCCATTACGGCGATTACCAGAACGAGATTTACTTCGGCGGACTGCAAGGCGTGACCCCGCGCGTGCCGGTCGACTTTGCCACGCTCGAAGCGCGCGCGAACGCCGCGCTGCCGGCTTCCATCCTCAACTACGTGCAGGGCGGCTGCGGCGACGAAACCACGCAGGACCGCAATGCCGAAGCCTTCGGCCACTGGGGCATGACGCCGCGCATGATGGTGGACTGCACCAAGCGCGACCTCTCCATCGAGCTGTTCGGGATGAGCTTGCCGAGTCCGCTGTTCATGGCGCCGATCGGCGTCACCGGCATCTGCACGCAGGACGGCCACGGCGACCTCGCCGCGGCGCGCGCCTCGGCCATGACGCGGGTGCCGCTGGTGGCGTCGACGCTGTCCAACGACCCGCTGGAAACCGTGGCGGAAACCCTCGGCGACATGCCCGGCTTCTTCCAGCTCTACACGCCCAAGGACAAGGCGCTGGCCGAGAGCCTGGTGCATCGCGCCGAGGCGGCCGGCTACAAGGGCATCGTCGTCACGCTCGACACCTGGGTGACCGGCTGGCGCCCGCGCGACCTCAACACCGGCAACTTCCCGCAGCTGCGCGGCCATGTGCTGACCAACTACACCTCCGATCCGGTGTTCCGGGCGATGCTGGGCCCGGCCATCGACGACCGGGCGGCGGTGGTCCAGCGTTGGGCCGCCACCTTCGGCAAGGTGCTGACCTGGGACGACATGCCCTGGCTGCGCTCGCTCACGAAGCTGCCGCTCATCCTCAAGGGCATCTGTCATCCGGACGATGCGCGGCGCGCCATCGATGCCGGCGCCGACGCCATCTACTGCTCCAACCATGGCGGTCGGCAGGCGAACGGCGGCATTGCGGCGATCGACATGCTGCCCGGCGTGGTGGAAGCGGCGGGCAGCACGCCGGTGCTGTTCGATTCGGGCGTGCGCTCCGGCACGGACGTGGTGAAGGCGCTTGCGCTGGGCGCACGCGCCGTCGGCATCGGCCGGCCCTATGCCTATGGACTGGCATTGGACGGCGCCGCCGGCTGCGCGCATGTGCTGAAGTGTCTGCTCGCCGAGGCCGACCTGTTGATG
>SPQI01000237.1 GCA_004570315.1 Oxalobacteraceae bacterium OM1
GTTTGCGCTGACGCTGCCGTCCGAAACGGTGATAGCCGAGCAGATGGACGTCATCGATCCGCAGGCCATCCACGCCGTGCGGCAGTTCCTGCGCCGCTCCCTCGCCGCACGCCTGCGCACCGATTGGGAAGTCGCCTACCAGGACAACCGCACGCCCGGCGACTATAGCCCGGATGCGCTGTCCGCCGGACGCCGCGGCCTGAAGAACCTCGCGCTGTCCTACCTGATGGAGCTCGACGACAGCGATGCCCACCAGCTCGCGCAGACCCAGTACGACAACGCCAACAACATGACCGACCGCCTCGCCGGCCTGGTCGCGCTGACCAACAGCAGCGCCCCGGGCCGCGCCGATGCGCTGGCGCGCTTCTACGAGGAGTTCGCCGGTGAAGCGCTGGTGATCGACAAGTGGTTCATGCTGCAGGCCAACGCTCGCACCACCGACGTCGCGGCGGTCCGCACGCTGATGCAACATCCGGCCTTCACGCTGAAGAACCCGAACCGCGCCCGTAGCCTGCTGTTCGGCTTCTGCAACGGCAATCCGGCCCGCTTCCATGCGCCGGACGGCAGCGGCTACCAGTTCTGGGCAGAACAAGTGATCGCGCTCAATGCGCTCAACCCGCAAGTTGCGGCACGCTTGGCACGTTCGCTCGATCGCTGGCGCAAATATGCACCGGCACTGCAGGACAAGATGCGCGCTGCGCTGAAGCAGGTGGCCGATACGCGCAATCTGTCGAAAGACGTCGCCGAAGTTGTGACGAAGGCGTTGTCGAACTAAACGCAGTACGCAGGGAAGGGCGCCGCGCAAGCAGAGAGGAGCTGCCCGCGCTGAAAATGGCGTCCCTTCCACCCTCTGTCATTCCCGCGAAGGCGGGAATCCAGTGATGCCTCACCGGCACGGATTCCCGCCTCCCAGGCCTGACCGCCACAAGCAAAGAACACAATATCCTGACAAAGGAACCGCCATGAAACGCATCAGCCTCACCCAATACCTCGTCGAAGAGCAGCGCCTGCACAACAGCATCCCCGCCGAGCTGCGCCTGTTGATCGAAGTCGTCGCCCGCGCCTGCAAGACCATCAGCCACGCCGTCAGCAAGGGCGCACTCGGCGAAGTGCTCGGCAGCGCCGGCAGCGAGAACGTGCAAGGCGAAGTCCAGAAGAAACTCGACGTGCTCTCAAATGAAATGCTGCTCGAGGCGAACGAGTGGGGCGGCCACCTCGCCGCGATGGCATCGGAGGAAATGGAAACCATCCACCCGATCCCGAACCGCTATCCGAAGGGCGAATACCTGTTGCTTTTCGATCCGCTCGACGGCTCCTCCAACATCGACGTGAACGTCTCCATCGGCACCATCTTCTCCGTGTTGAAGGCGCCGGAAGGCATGAGCGAGCCGACCGAGGAAGCCTTCCTTCAGCCGGGCGCGAAACAGGTCGCCGCCGGCTACGCCGTCTACGGCCCGCAGACCGTGCTGGTGCTCACCACCGGCGACGGCGTCAACGGCTTCACGCTCGACCGCGAGATGGGCTCCTGGGTGCTCACCCACCGCGACATGGAGATCCCGGCCGACACCAAGGAATACGCGATCAACGCCTCCAACGCGCGCCACTGGTATCCGCCGGTCAAGCGCTACGTGGACGAACTGCTCGCCGGCAAGACTGGCCCGCGCGGCAAGGACTTCAACACCCGCTGGATCGCGTCCATGGTCGCCGACGTCCACCGCATCCTGACCCGCGGCGGCATCTTCATGTACCCGGCCGACGCCCGCGAGCCGGAGAAGCCGGGCAAGCTGCGCCTGATGTACGAAGCCAACCCGATGTCCTTCATCGTCGAGCAGGCCGGCGGCGCAGCGACGAACGGCAAGCAGCGCATCCTCGACATCCAGCCGAAGAAGCTGCATGAACGGGTGGCGGTTTTCCTGGGATCGAAGAACGAAGTGGAGCGCGTGACCGGCTACCACAACGAGTAAGAGATGAGCGTTCCGGCAATGCCGGAATGCCAAGCGTGCGTCATTTCCACAGAAGAGTGGAACGGCGGGAATTTTTTGGTAGAATACCGCCTTTCGCTGATGTAGCTCAGTTGGTAGAGCAACTGATTCGTAATCAGTAGGTCGGAGGTTCGACTCCTCTCATCAGCACCAGAAAATCAAGGGGTTAGCGGAGTCGCTAGCCCCTTTTTCTTTACTGCTGTGCCGAAGACGTGCCACTGAGCAGAGCGTCCACTACTCGGGCATGCTGTGCAAATTGCTCCGGCGCCAGGTGAGCGTACCTTTTCACCATCTCCGAAGACTCCCACGCGCCCATTTCCTGGATAACGTTCAGCGGAACACCTTGCTGAGTCAACCAACTCGCCCAGGTATGCCGCAGATCGTGCCAGCGGAAATCCTCGATCCCCGCCCGACCCAACGCCTTGTACCAAGCCTTTGTGGTGACTTGGGTGACCGGCTTGCCCTTGTAGGTAAAAACCCACCTAGGATGCTTTCCGACCTGCTTGGTAAGCATGTCGAGTGCCGTGGCGTTCAGTGTGACGTGAATCGGCTTTCCTGCCTTCGCTTGGTCTCCATGAATCCACGCGACCTTCCGCGCAATATCCACTTGTGACCATTCCAGTTTCGTTACATTAGCCCGTCTTAACCCGGTTGCTAGCGAAAACCTCACCATGTCTGCCAAGTGTTCCGGCAATTCACGGAGTAGGGTTGCCGCTTGCTCAGGCGTTAAGTAGCGTACCCGGCGCTTCGCTTCGCGATACAGCTTGACGACCGGGGGCTTATCGATCCACTCCCAGTCCAGTGCCGCTTTGCGCATGATGGCGCGAATCAGAGCAAGCAAGCGATTGGCAGTTGCCGGACTCGTTTCCTTGAACTTCAATTCGCCCACTTTGGCAATAACATCGCGGGTCAAATCGTCGAGATACTGCCCCCGGAAGAACTGCTGGAGCCAGCCAATTTTCGACACATCTTCGTGATGTGACTTCTTGTGCTGGCTTTCCATCAGCCACCGGTAGGCAGCTTCATCCCAAGTGCGCTTCGGCTTCTCGCCCAGCTTCGCAATGCGCCACGATTCGGCTTTCAGCTTGTCGTGAAGTTCTTGCGCTTGGACTCGGTCTTGCGTTTCAGCAGAGCGTCTAATGCGCTCGCCGCTTGGTGTGGTGAAGTCGATCCACCACGTCTTACCGCGTTTGAAGAGTGACATAGATGATTCTCCTTATGCCCCACTTGCAACGCTTGCCGAGGTTGAGCATATAACGAACGGATATAGGCGACAAGGTCATCCTCAATGAAGCCCCAGCGCTTGCCGAGCTTTGCACCTGGGATGATTCCTGCCTTGGCTCTGCGACGAACTTCCTCGTGGTGCAGCTTCAGGAAGTCAGCCGCCTCATGCAGGTCAAGAGTCCTCATGTGCACCCCTTTCGTGACCATGTCTTGTGAGGTGGCCTTGGTAAGGGACGAGACGCTTTGGGACGCCTTCCCGCCGCAGCAAGCCGACGACCTTTTTTGAGTCGCCCTGATGTACCTTCATGAGCACATTGATCGCCTTCCCGGCTAAGCGGCTAGCATTTGCGGTCATGCATTCAAGCGACATGGCAGTCGCCTTCTGCGTGGTCTTCAGCTTTGCTTGCTCAAGAGCGAGAAAGGCGAGACAGGGGTATGCCCCAGCCAAGTATTGGCCGGGTCGAATAAGCATGTCCCATGGCAGGTGCCGGTTCTTATTGCGCAGCTCAAGCTCGACGCGAAACCAGCTGCTTGTGGTGTCCCCGAGCTGTTTCCCTTTCTCGTAACAGCGAAGCATCTTGTTCCCGCGCGTGCCGATGTAGATAGTGCGGCCATCAGTGAGGTCATGCCAATCGCCAGCCAGCTTCACCTTGGCATTGCGCCCACCGCAATTGAAGCCGCGTCGCTCATGCCACGCCAACACCTGCTCTGCATTGCACTGCGCCCCTTCATGGTCGTCATGCGCGAGATCGATGCGCGTAATCCATGCGTGATGGGTTTCACCCCATGCCCGGATTTGCGCCCAGTCGGCGATCCTGCCGCATCCAGTGCCATTGATCTCGACATGCACCGTCCCGCGTTGGGCCTTGCCACCCCAGGCGACAATTCCGAACTCGCGCAGTTCAGCACGCTGGGTATAGCCATTCCAACCGGCCTTTTTGACTTCCGAAACAGGCAGGCCAAAGACGGCGCTCAGCTCCTTAAATAGCCAGGTCCGTACCCGTGCTTCGGAAAGGAGAAGGGTAAAACCGAGCCAATCGACATGAGCAACGGTAGGGCTACTTTTTTCCGCTGGAATAGGGTTGAAGATGACCGTGCCTTGGCCGTTCCGACCTGCCTGGAGCGTTACGGTCTCGGTCTCGACGGCCGCAAAGTTGCCGCTTTCGACAGTGGCAGGGTGGGGGACCTGATCGGTTCTTTTATCCCGTATTACTAGACGGGATGCGTCCGCGTCAGCCGCCAGTCCGTCCTGGCGGGCGGGCAGCCGGCTGCTCGCGGATGCGTTTTCCTTCAAGCTTCTCGGAAGCGTTGACATGTATGACTCCATTCGCTGTGACGATGGAGTCGGCCCTGGGAAGAGAAACTATGACCCCATCGCCGGTTAATGAATAACGACGATGAAGTCACAGGGGGCCTTATAGGTGTGCGGGTGGCGACCCCTTGGAGCGCAGCTAATATGAGGTCATTGCCTCTGCCGCGGTGCTCGCAAGCGCCAAGTACCGTCTTTGATGGGAAGGAACCTCACCTATGACAGCTGCATGCTAGCGAACTCGACAGCCCTGAGCAAGGGGGGGAAAGTTGCTAGTGTCTTTCGCCGCGCTCGTTCCGTAAGTTATCCACCGCCCCGCCCGCCCAAGCTCTGCGTAGGGAGCGGCGGGCGGGGCCGTGGATAACTTCCTTCGCCCGTAATTTCCTATTGTCAAAACCAGTTGAAACTTGTGGTAGATTTGCAACGATACACTCGCGGTAAAGCGCCGCGTCCGGATGAATAGATAAACCACGCATTGTGAGAAATACCCATGCCAGACCAATATCCTTACATTATTTCCAACAACAAAATCGAGCCGATTCTAAAACGGATTCGTACGGCAGCTAAACCTGAAAAACTTGGGCAAGAGCTTCTTGGAACTTGGGGCTTCACTGCCTCAAACGATCGTGCCATGACACGCGTTCTCAAGGCTTTGGGGTTTTTGAGCGACAGTGGTGCGCCCACAGCCGATTACGACAGATTGCGCGACCCACAACACTGGCGGAAAGTTTTAGGTGAACGAATCCGACAAACATACTCCGACCTTTATGCTATGGATGCAAATATGCACTCGGCAAACGAGGCGGAAGTAAAAGGGGCAATCAGCCGAATTACAGGAAAAGATGAAGAAACCGTAAAGCGTTACTATGCGACGTTTAAAGCTCTTTGTGCACTAGCGGATTTCAACCAAGAAGTTATTGACGAAAATCCGCAGAAAAAGGCCGTAGAGCCTAATCCAACTTCTAAAGTGCCGGAGCCCGCACCCGCCTCTCCGCCGTCGATAGTCCATCCTCGAAAGAGCGAATACCACTACAACATCCAAATTCACTTACCGGTCACGACGGATATATCGGTTTACAACGCGATCTTCAAAAGCTTACGAGATAACTTGGGGGTTTGATGGCTATGCGACAGTTCGTTTTTAACGCTCTGTTAGCTGAGAACTCACTGGCCCAGCTTGCCGGAGACGGAATTAGCGTAAGAGGGGTAGCAACTCCACCAGTCATCACAGTCGATGAGTTTGGCTTTAGCCCGCGAATCGTGTATGACGCAAAGAAAATGGCGTCTGTCTTTACCGCATTCTTTTGCCTGGAGAATTCGGCTCGCGAATTAATTGCGGAACGTCTCTTGTCACGGAAAGGCGCAGAGTGGTGGAACGTTGCGGTGCCGTCAAAGATTAGAGCAGCAGTTGAAAAGCTCAAAGAAAAAGAAGCAGTGAATCGCTACCATACGGCGCGATCGTCGGCGCTGATAGGCTATACATTGTTTGGACACCTTGGGCAGATAATCATTGCTAATTGGGACGACTTTTCGGACTTATTTCCGGAGCAGCATTGGGTCATGTCAAGGTTCGCAGACTTAGAAATGTCTCGGAATATCATCATGCACACCGGAACTCTACCGCAGATTGAAGTTGACAGAATAGAAAGCATCCTGCGCGATTGGAATCGACAGGTTGGTTAACTCTTTCGCGAGACTACAATTTGGCTGCAGTTCGATTTTTGCCAATCCATGAATAAATCTCTGTGTCGTGTTTGTGGCGCGCCAGCCTTTAGCTGCAGAGTTTGCACTTAAAACGAAACGGTTCATTGCTTTGGCAAGCGTGCTAAGTGGTTGATTGGTGTGGGTCGCGAACCGTATTTCCTTGGTTCGTAATCAGTAGGTCGGAGGTTCGACTCCTCTCATCAGCACCAGAACACAGAACGGCCCGCAGAGATGCGGGCCGTTTTTGTTTTTGCTCCGCAATCCAAAATTTACCGGGCATGCATCAAGGCCATGGTCGTGGTTGGCTTTGGCGCTCGAAGTGGCTACATTCGACTACAAGCGAACGCTTGCCTCTATCGTGCACTGCAATCGGTGGAGTCTCGTTACATCACCGCGACTTGCCCGACTCCGTTGACGGCAGCCGCATGCGGTGCAACGAAACGGCTTGGATCGCCAGCGCGCACAGTACCGCGCTGGTGTAAGTCGTGAATAGGTCGAACCGGGTGAGCATCAAGCTCACCACGTAGAAAAACGCGGCGAAGCCCCATAGTCCTGCCACCATGCCGCGCAGCACTTGCTGTGCGGCGGCATGCCCCACCTGGCGGTGGGCGAACATGGCAAGGATAGTCCCCATGAACGGGAAGGACGCAAGCACACCGCTTGCCTTCGGCCCGACGTGTGGTGCAATGAGCGTCACGCCAATCACAAGGGCCGTGATGAGCGCCATGCGGGCCGGTATATCCCACCAGGGCGGCGTCAACTTGGCGGCCGTCACCGCTTGCTTGGGCGTCAGGTACAGCGTCAGCGCCATGGCGGCCAACGCCAGCAGGAACAGGGCCGTCTGCGTCAAGCCGCTCCATTGCAACAGGCAAGCGGCGAGGGCGAACGCTGTACACGCGCCTGCCAGGGCGACGGGCCAACCAACTGCCGCGAGCCGGCAATAGAGAAGGCAAAACGCTGCTTGCGCAGCAGTCGCGGCGAGCGAACCGGACGTCGCCTGCATTGCGAATGCGGGACCATGCTCCAGCGCGAGGAACACCGATATCGGCCCGGAAGTAAGCGGCAAGCCGACCAGAAAGCCGCCGAGCGCTTCGCCCCACCGGCGCACGACTACGCTAGCCGCCAACAGCAGCAGCGGCGTGACGACAAGCTTGAGTGCTAGCAAGTTCATGATGCGGGATGCGACGGCCGGGAAACGCAGCCGAATGTGCTACGCAGTGCGTCAGGCATGAAGCGGGAGCACTGCACCGACGGCCACAAAAATGCCACCGCAGGTCCGGTTGAAACGGCGGCCGACACGCTCCAGCCAGGGCCGGACCCAGTTCGCTGCACTTGCCATGGCGTACTCGGCAAGGAACTCGGTGGCGGAATAGGTCGCCGCCACTGCAGCGAACTGCGGTACCAGGCTTCTGTGCGGATCAATGAACTGCGGCAGGAAGGCACTGAAGAACAACAAGCCTTTGGGATTGGTCGCCGCTGACAGGAACCCTTGCCGAAAGAGTGACCAGCCGCTGGCCGTAGCCGCTTCGGCACCCACGGCAACGACGATGGGAGGAGAACGCCAGACCTGAATACCGAGCCAGACGAGATACGCGCCACCCACCCATTTCAAGACCGTCAGCCAGACGATCGACGACTTGATCAGCGCGCCGATACCGAACATGCACAGAGCGATGATGACGATGAAACCGAACACGCCGCCTGCGATGGTGAACAGGGTCCTGCGGCTGCCGTGCAGCGCGCCGTGCGTGATGACGAGCAGACTGTTCGGCCCCGGTGACAAGGACAGGCCGATTGCGGTCAGAAGAAAAATCAGCCAAGTGTTGAACTGCATCGGTGCTGCTCCCAACGTAAGAGGTCGCGCCGCAAGCGCGGCTCACCGCTGATATTGGCCGCAGCCGCCCTTGCTGACAAACCATTTCTCGTCACATAATGCGTGAATAAAACTCACGCGTAGCTGCCGATGTTTGACCGACTTCCTCCCATGCAAACTTTGCGGGCCTTCGAGGCGACCGGCAGGTTGCTCAGCATGACACTGGCCGCCCAGGAGCTGCACGTTACCCATGGCGCCGTGAGCCGTCACATCAAGACACTGGAGAACCACCTCGGGATTCCGCTCTTCCGAAGACTGACCCGCCGGCTCGTCCTGACTGAGGCTGGCGCCGAGTTCCTGATGGCAGTCACGCGGCTGCTCGGCGAACTCACAAGGGACGCCGAACGCCTGCGCACGCACGACCGCGGCGGACGCCTGACCATCAGCACGAGTGTGTCGTTTGCCAGCAAGTGGCTGGCGCCTCGTCTGCATCGACTGAAGGAGCGCCATCCCGAACTGGACATTCATCTCGACGTCACCGACGTCAATGTCGACCTGAATGACGGACGCGTTCATGCCGCCATTCGCTATGGCAGCGGCCGCTATCCGCGCACCCGCGCTGAGCGGATTCTCGTGGAAACCGTTACGCCGGTGTGCAGCCCGGCCTATCTGATGGAGGTAGGCGGTCTGTCGGCACCGGCAGACCTTGTGGGCTGTACCTTGTTGCACGAAGACCGCATGCTGGCCAACTGGGAGCAATGGTTTATGCGTGCGGGAGTGGTCATGGCTCGTGGTCGTCGCGGGCCCGCATACAGCCATGGCAGCATGGCCGTGGAGGCAGCGATTCGCGGCGAAGGCGTGGCACTGGGGCGCAGCGTGCTGGTGGCCGACGACATTGCCGCCGGGCGGCTTGTGGCGCCGTTTCCGCAGTTCCAGCTCAAGGCCGAGCGCGGCTATGACCTGGTCTACAGCTTGGGAAACCACAACGATCCCAAGGTATGTGCGCTGCGTGAATGGTTGGCGAGCGAGGTACCGCTATTCCGTGCCCATCCTGAATGAATGCACTGTCTTCCAATTCGGTGCACTAATGTCCGAGACGGGTGGTCGGAAGCGGCCCTTGATTAACGTCGCTTGCCGTCCGCATTTACGATTGGTGTTCGCAAAATAATGAAGCACCGGTACGACTTTGGAGGCAAAGCAGGCGTTACACCAAACCGGAAATTTGCTCCGCAATTAAAAGCTCATCCGCGCTGCTATTGGATTTAAAGGCAGCAAATTAGCGAGCTTTGCGGAGCATAAAGTCGCCTAAGTTTTTGAACGTTTTAGCTTATAGAGAGGATTCGTCATGAGTAGGTCGGAGGTTCGACTCCTCTCATCAGCACCACGAATCAAGCAAAAAGGCCACCCAAGCGGTGGCCTTTTTGCTTTCCGAACTCTCCGGTTCGCCCTTCCTTTTTCGGCAACAGACCATCGCATGGGGGCATGGATGCTTGTGTTGCACGAACTTGCGTCCTAAGGTTGATGGAGTTGTGCAAACTTCATCCGCGCTGCCCTCGTATCGCCAGGCAATCGCGCGCATCCGGAGGGCAAGGCCATGGCTGTTTATTTGTCTTCAAAAACACAACAACAGCAACGCGGATGGCGGGCGGTGACAGCCGGCATCCTCGTTTGCATGACAGCTTTGCTCGGCAACCTCATCCCTTCCATCGCGCAAGCGACCGGCCAGCAAACCGAGGTGCAACTCACCCCATTGTTGCTCGCCGTACCATCCGCTCCCATTCCCTTCACCGGCTCCGACGGCCGGACGCATCTCGTCTACGAATTGCAGCTGACCAATTTCACGAGCAGCGAGGCGACTGTGCAGCGCGTTGACATTCTTGGTGATGATCAGACCCTTGTCACGCTCGATGAAGCAGCCATCGCCACTCGCCTACAGCCGTTCGGCGTTCGCACCTCTACCGCCGTGATGGCGCCCGGCCTTGGCTCATTGTTATTCGTCCACGTGAACCTGCCGCTGGGCACGACGCCGCCGCAGCGCCTGACCCATCGCGTCACCGCGCACTTCGCCAACGCGCCGCCCGGCTTCGATGAAGTCACGGTGTCCGGCGGGAAGACTTTGCCGCTGCAGCGCAAACCCGTAATCATCGGCCCGCCGCTCGCGGGCGAGCGATATATTGCCGCGGACTCCTGCTGCGATTCCACGCGCCACATGCGCGCCGCGCTGCCTGTCAACGGGCATGTGCGTCTCGCGCAGCGCTTTGCGGTGGACTGGGAACAGGCTGATGCGCAACACCGCATCTACGCCGGACCGAAGGAAACGCTGCGCAGTTATACGATCTACGGGAAGGAAGCACTCGCCGTGGCCGATGCGCGGGTCGTGTCGGTGCTGGATGGTCTGCCGGAACAAGTGCCCGGGCAATTCCCCGCCAACATCCCGATTGCCGAGGCGGACGGCAACTCGGTGGTGCTCGATCTGGGCGATGGGAATTTCGCGTTGTATGCCCACCTGCAGCCGGGCAGCCTGCGTGTGAAAGCGGGCGACCAAGTGGTGCGCGGGCAGGTGCTTGGACTGGTCGGCAATACCGGCAACTCGATCGCGCCGCATCTGCACTTCCATGTGATGGACGGCCCGTCGCCGCTCGATTCGAACGGCCTGCCATACGAGATCGATAGCTTCGTCGTCACGGGGCGCACACCCGGCACGGAGGCCTTCGACGAGGCCGAGGCCAACGGGACGCCGCTGGCCATCATGCCGCAAGTGCCGGCCCTCGGCGTGACGAATGCGCTGCCGATGGATCAATCGCTGATTCGCTTCTCGCGGTAACGCCGGACTCGCATCACGCCAGCTTGGCGGGCAGGGCGCCGACAGCCGTATCCAAGTTCAAAAATTTCCAGCGGCTCGCTTTCCCGCCGCACGGTCGCATCACACCGCGGTCACGAGGTTCTGCTCGACCATGTCCGCCGACTGCGGCAGGTAATAGAGAAAACCCTGGAAGTGGTTGCATCCTTCCTGCAGCAGGAATTCGCGCTGCTCTTCCGTTTCGACGCCTTCGGCAATGACGTCCAATCCGAGGTTGTGGGCGAGGCCGATGATCGAGCGCGTGATCGTCGCATCGTTGCGGTCGACTGCCGCGTCGCGCACGAAGGAACGGTCGATCTTCAATTCGTCGAGCGGCAGCTGCTGCAGGTAGGCCAGCGACGAATACCCGGTGCCGAAATCGTCGAGCGAAAAGCGCAGCCCGTGTTCCTTGAGCGTGTTGATTTTCTCGCGCACGGTATCGAAATCCTGCACCAGCATGCTTTCCGTGATCTCGATGTTCAGGCGCGCAGGATCGGCGCTCCGGCGGGCGAGGCTGTCCAGCACCTGCGATACGAACTTCGGATGATGGAACTGGCGCGCGGTCACGTTCACCGAAATCGAGAGATGACTCGTGATCGGTTTGCGCGACCAGCGCTCCAGCTGTTCGCAGGTCTCTTCCAACAGCCAGCTGCCCAGATCGACGCCCATGCCCAGCTCTTCCGCGACCGAGAGGAAGCGATCGGGCGGCACGAGGCCGTGGCGCCAATGCCGCCAGCGCAACAAGGCCTCGACGCCGAAGATGCGGCCGTCGCGATCGACCTGCGGCTGGTATTCGAGGAACAGTCCTTTTTCCGCGAGGGCGCCGCGCAGGTCGGCTTCGAGTTCCGCGCGCGCGGCCAGCGCCTGCTGCATCGAGGGATTGAAGAAGCGGATGTCGTTGCGGCCCTCCGCCTTCGCCCGGTACATCGCCATGTCGGCGCGCTTGAGCAGATCGTGCGTGGACAGGATTTCGCCATCGAGCAGCGCGATGCCGATGCTCGGCGAGCAGTGGTGGACGAGGTTGCCCAGCCGGTACGGTTGGTTGAGCGCGCCGAGGATCTTCTGGGCGGCGTGCAAGGCATGCATGCCGGAGTCCATCGCGGAGTTGCCGATGTTCTCGAACACGACCACGAATTCGTCCCCGCCGAACCGTCCCACGCAGTCGTACGGACGCACGCAGCGCTGCAGGCGGGCGGCGACTTCCTTGAGCAGCAGGTCGCCTTTGTCGTGGCCGTGCGTGTCGTTGAGGGTCTTGAAATGGTCGAGGTCGATGAACAGCACGGCACTGTCGTCGTTCATCCGTTCCCGCATGTGAACGATGCGGTCGATGCGGTCGAGCACGGCCTGGCGGTTCGGCAGCCCGGTGAGCTGATCGAAGTAGGCGAGGTGGCGGATCCGGTCTTCCGCCGCCTTCTTCTCCGTGATGTCCTGCGTGGTTCCCGTAAGGTATTGCCGGCCCAGCGCGCCGCAGAAGAGGCGTCCGGTGATTTCGACGACACGGACTTCGCCGTCGCCGCGCACGACGCGGCACTGCACCTGGGCGGCGCCTTCGCGGATCGCCCGCATCTGGGCTTCGCGGACCATTCTGCGGTCGTCGGCATACACCATGTTCATGAAGTCTTCGAGGCCGCCGCCGAATTCCTCGCGTGTAATGCCGTAGATTTCGAGGATCTGGTCAGACAGCATCAGGCGCTGATCGTCGAGCGACAGTTGCCAGCTGCCCATCTTGGCCACCTGTTGCGCCTGCTTCAAGTGCTGAGCTTGTTCGCCCAGTGCCGCATTGGCGTTCGATAACTCCTCCGTCAACGCCTGCAGGTAAGCACGCTGGCGATGCAATTCGAAATTGACCATCACCTGATGCGCCAGGGCGGCAATGCGGCGGCGCTGGGTCCCGTCGAGCGTGCGCGGCTTGGTGTCGAGAAAGGCGAGGGTGCCGAGGCGCTGTCCGGACGGGGCCACTAGCGGCGCGCCGAAATAGGCACGCAGATGCGGCGCGCCGGTCACTTCAGGCAGGTCCGCGAAGCGCGGGTCGCGCGTGGCGTCCGGTACTTCCATCAAGCCGTCCTGCATCAGGGCGTGTTTGCAGAACTCGAGCGGTCGCAGCTCTCCCAAGCCATGACTGCACACCAGGTGGCTGCCATGTTCGTCGCGCGCCGTTACGAGTGCGATCGGCATGTCGCAAATCTCGCTGGCCATGTGCAGCAAGTCTGCGAATTGCACCCGGGGCGCGGCACCCAGGTCGACGGCGGGAATGCGAATATCCATGGCGCCGATGCAAAACATCCGTCCGGAAAGATGTCTCGTTATAAAGACGTTATGAATTGGACCATTGTCCGGGTGACGCCGTTCCGACGATGTCCATCGGCACGCCGTCCGCGTGCTTGCGCATGATCCTCCGCAAAATCGCTTCGATTGATCTTTCGCATTTCACAAGACAAACCGGTGGGCTGTCATGCCAGCATCCCGCCCGGCACGGGGGCGGACCGATCCGTGCGCCGCTCGGGGTGAACAACGAGGCGCTGTGCGGCTGCCCGGTAGTGGCCTTCGATGCGACCGGCATGCCGGAGGCGGTGCGGCATGAAGTGAGCGGCTACCTCGCGCGTCCATATGCGGTGGACGATCTGGCGCGGGTGTGGCGTGGGTGCTGGGGAACGCGGCGCAGTGGCGGCAGCTGTCGGCTGCCGCACGCCGCCATGCGGAGGAGAACTGGAGCGAGGCGGCGATCGTCGCGCGGTATCTGGAGGTCGTCGAGGAAGCGCGGCGCGCCGGCGCCACGCTCACGGCAAGCGGTTCGGCCTAGCGGCAGACTTCACTCAGTCCCTTCAGGTCGACGCCGTCGGCCGCCGCCATCAATTGCGCCTGCGTCACGCCGTTGCCGTCGACCGAGACGACGTACGTCCCGGCCACCATGACCAGCTTGCCGCTCCGGTTGCCGGCGTCGTAGCCCAGCAGGGCCTTGATGCCCTTCACCTGTTGCATCGAGTCCACGCCCCCTTCGGCATTGCGGCCGAGCTTGGCCTGTTCGAGTTTCGGCAGGCCGATGCGGCTCGCCGGGAGAATGCGCTGGATGCCGATGTCGAGACCGCTCTCCTGGTCCTTCGACGAGAAGGTCTGGTTCACGGCGAGCGTGTGGTCGCCCATGTTGTCCGGATCGGAAGGCGGGTCGGTGCGCCAGCCGGCAAGCTTCGCGGGCAGATACTTGTCGAGCTTAGTGCCGGCGGCACCCTTGGCACCGTCGGCGGCGCCGGCGGCGAAGGGAAGCGACAGGCCGATGCACAGCAGGGCGCGGATGACATGACGATGATGGAAGGACATCGTTGACTCCTGGAGAAATGCGAGAAGGATGAAGCGCGGCCGGCTTACAGACGGTCGGGTTTGAGGCCCTGGCTGCTGCGCAGCGTGTCGAGCTGCTCCTTGCTCATCGTCTGCGTGCCGTTGCGGTCGACGGAGCGGCGCGGGATGTTGCTGCCGGTGGGGACGTAGCCTTCATCGTGGGTCGCTGCGGTCTTCGCACCATCGGCGGCGCAGGCGGCAAGCAGGAGGGACAGGCACAGGGCGGGAAGTGTCTTCATGGGAGTCGTATCGGAGTGGGAGGATTCCGCCCTGGCTGGCCGTCGGGACGGTGCGGGCGGATGGCCGGAAAAGGCCACGCGCGATTAGACGCGATCGCGTCGCCCCTGCCAAGCCATGTTTATGGGAAGCCGGCGCCCGGCGGCATGCTTTCCCGCTGAAAAATTGGGCACAATATTTCACGTCGGCACGCCTGTCTGTCAGCTACCTGACAGATTGAAACCGCGGGCGAACCGATAATGCAAGGTCTGTCCATCGCACACGATTTCCGCGCCATGTCTTTGCCTTCCGCACCGCGTCCATGGTTCCTCGGGAAGCTGGCCCTCTACGCCGGCAGTCTCCATGCCGCGCGCGAGGCGTATGAACGCGTCAGGGCGATGGAGACCGATCAGCTGTCGGGGACGATCGTCCTCGACTCGGGCGAGGAAGTCGATTGGGTCAATGTCCGCGGGGGCGGGCAGGACACATGAACCGCATGAAAATCACCCCGGCCATGCTCGAAGCCGCCTTGCTCAAGGCGGTCGAGGCCGGGCTCATTCCCCGCCGCAGCACGGCGCAGGAGCAACTTCAGAATCGGCAGGTCATTCGCTCCATTCTCGAAGCGGCAGTGGCCGCCGCCGACGATGGCGACATTCGGCGCGCCGCTGCCGTGCAGCCCGTGGTCGGGTTGCCGGCCGTGCGGCCGCTGCTCCCTGAAGACGACGCGTAGCCGTCATCACATCTCACCGCCGCAGCCCCTCACCGCCGCAACGCTTCACCCGGCGAGCGAGTCCTTGAGCAGGCTCTCGAAACGCACCCTGGCCGCTTCGTAGCACTCGCAGCAGGCGTGCTCCAGCGCCGCACGATCGAGGATGGTCAGGTTGCCGCGGCTGTAGCGGATCATCCCCGCCTGCTGGAATGCCGCGGCCACGAGACTGACGCTGGGGCGATGCACGCCCAGCATGTCGGCGAGGAATTCCTGCGTGAGATAGAAGCGGTCGCTTTTCACGCGGTCATGCGTCATCAGTACCCAGCGCGAGAAGCGCTCTTCGATGGTGTGCAGGCGATTGCAGGCAACGGATTGGGACAGCTGGCCGAGGTAGGCATGCAGGAACTGCAGCAGGATGCGGCGCAGCGGCGTATCCCCGGCGATGGCTTCGCGAAAATCGGCGGCGCGCATGCGCAGGCTGGCGCCGGCGACCTGGCAGATCGTGGTGTCGACGGCGGCCGGCGCGCCCACCAGCAGTTCGAGTCCGACGAAGCCTTCGTTGCCGATGGTGGCGACCTCCACCGCGGTCCCGTCCCGCATGAAGGTGAGAACCGAGAAGGCGGCGTCGCAGGGGAAATGCAGGTAGTCCACCGTCGCGCCGCTTTCCTGCAACACATCCCGGAAATCGTTGTTCACCGGCTCCAGCAAGGGAGCGAGGCGTTCCCATTCTTGTGGCGACAGCAGCCCGAGCAGGCGATTCTTGACGGGCTTTTCAAGCATGCGTAACGCGCCGAAGGGAGACGGCGGCGATGGGGCGGCGCGCGGCTTCACGTGTGGCAGTGGGTCGCAGCAGGTTAATTGATCGGCATCCCGTCATTGATCGGCAATCAGAACTTGAAGACGATCAAGTTTGACAGCGTGCACGCCAGCGGTCTGTTTGCTCGCTGACATATGAAGACCGCATGTGCATGTCGACCATGCCATCGATCCACCGCCGCGGCGCCGAAGCCGGACGGCAAGATGAAATTGGCAACGTCTGCGGGAGCCGCCGGGAACGCGACCTATAATGCCTTATGGGCATCTTTGCATACGAGCTACCGATTCACGCTGCGCTGGGCACCGGCCTGCTGGCTGTCATGCTGCTGGTGCGGGCGCTGCGCCAGGCGCCATGGCAGGAACTGAACTCGGCGGGCGCGTTTTCGGCATGGTGCTTCCTGATCATCGTGCTGCCCATCGTCTGGCGCTTCGATGTGCCAGCGTCCAGCGGCATCGCGCTGCACCTGCTCGGCATGCCGCTGTTCGTGCTGATGTTCGGGTGCGAGCTGGCGATCACCGGCCTCGGCCTGTCAGTGCTGGCGTTCACCTGGCTGCACGACGGTCCATGGATGAACCTCGGTGCCAATCTTCTGCTGATGGCCGTGATCCCCGCGTGGTGCGCCGAGTTCATGATGCGGGCCATTGCGCGCTACCTGCCGCGTCACCTCGCGGTCTACCTTCTTGGCAACGGCCTGTTCGGCACGATGGCGGTGCTGGGCTTCACCGGCTTCGCCTCGGTGACGGCCAACCTGTTCT
>SPQI01000003.1 GCA_004570315.1 Oxalobacteraceae bacterium OM1
GCGCAGGGCCGCCCTACGGCCTGCGCGATTGCCGCCGGCTCGGGTTCGCAACTCTCCCGCGCGCCGATTTTGCGCCGCCCGCGCTTAGACGCCTGGCAGGCTCGGGCCCGTCGCGCACCTGAAGCGGGCGTTACAGCGCTTTCAGCTGGCTGACCGCCGCACGCGACAGCGCAAAGTGGAAGCCGACACAGTCCTCATTGCTGGAACCGGGCAGCGCGTCCTTCCCCGTGCACCATGTCGCCGCGGCGATAGCGTCACCACGAACCGTGTCGTCTTTTAAAAGTTCAGCGCGGGCGTCATGGCGGTCGCCGTGCGGTATGCGAGGCGCCTGCCTCGAACACGATGACGGCGCGGGTGTTTCTCCTCACTGATCATTCTCTGTCCGTGCGGATTACTTGCCCGCGGACCGCCGGGCGGTCGCCGATACCGGCCACCATCCGCCGCGACGCCTTCTGGATTTACTGCTCCGCACCGACTAGCGACCGGCGATGCGCTGGAGCCCCAGTACGGGCACGCCGACACAACACACGGCAAACCAGAATCGACGTTCTACCTGCGGCGCGCATTGGCTGTACATGCGACAAAAAGCCTTGCACGAAGACCGCATCTATTGCGCTTTGCCAATCCAAGCACAGCGGCATGACAAATTTGGGCTAGGCGGACACCCTGCGGCGACTCACGACGAACGTCCCGTTCGGCAGGAAACGTGCTTTCGGGCGTGTTGTTGCTAATTGCTTCGATCCGTTGTCGTGGCGTGCGGCCGTGGAACCAAACCCGACCCGCGCCGGCTGGCGCGCAAACGGTGCGCAATGGCGCGCATTTGGTGCGCAACGGCGCGCTGGGTGACTTGCGCGAGGGGCCCCTCGCGCCAGCGTGCAATGCGACACTGCATGCCGCCAGCGTGGCGACACCTAGTCGGTTCCTAGACTTCTCGTGCAACACGCCAGCAAAGGCGGCCTACCATAGGCATCCGTCTTCTAACCAGCGAGGAGGCAGCATGGACGACGACTATCAGTTTGCCCATCTGAACTGGGCGGCGCGCCGGCGGATCCATCCACGCGAGGGCACGCCCCAGCGGGAAATCCGCTGGGGCGCCGGCGACATTTTGCGGGAAGCGGCCCGAGTTGAAGGGCATTGCGCGCATGTGCCCGCATCGAAGCCGCCGACGGTTCTGTTCGGACTGGCACCGGTGGAAGTGGAAGCCCTCGCGCACGCTTGGGCAAAGACAGTCCGGCAAAAGAATGGCGCCGTGCTGCGTCAGGACAGCCCCGTGCTCGCCTGCGGCGTACTCAGCTTGCCGCGCAAGCGTATGCACGACTGGCGCAGGTTCCGGCGCGATGCGGTCGAGCTGCTGCACGCCATGTACGGCACACGCCTGCGGTCGGTGGTCGAACATCTCGACGAAGCACACCCGCATCTGCACTTTTTCGTGGTGCCACACCCCGGAGAAGGCTTCGGCGTGGTTCACCCGGGCTACGCTGCTCGAACCCGCACGGGCAGCAAGGGAGAATGGCCCACGTACAACGCCGCGATGCGCGCGTGGCAGGACCTCGTACATGACAAATTGGGTGCCCGGTATGGCCTGGCCCGCACTGGCCCACAGCGCAAACGGCTCACTCGAGCGCAATGGAAGCTAGAGCAGCTGGTGTTGGCGGCCGATGCAGCCGAGGCGCGCCGCCGTGCCGCTGTAGAAGACGCAACCCGCATCCTGCGCGAAGCAGAGGATGAGGCGAACCGACTGCGCGCGGATGCAGCACGGAAATTGCAAGCTGTTGACGCGGAGCGGGCATGGCTGGCCCGACTGCTGGCGCAGCTCGTGGACGAGGCAGTCCTTGAACCAGGCGTCCTGCCTGCGCTGCAGGAGTGCGAGCGGCGATTGGCACGCGTGGCCACCGACGAAGAATGGAATGCCACGACGCCCGTGTTGCCGCCCGACGCACGCATGGGCCGGCTGGACACGCTGCAGGCTGTGCTCAATGCAATGGGGGTGACCGGCGAGCCGCGCGGGATGGACCTGTCAGGTACACCTGCGGCACGGCCGGCGCCACGCATGCGATAACACCGCGGATCATAACGCCGCAAGCGCCGGCGGGGCGGCAATGGACAGCGGCTGCAATCCCTGTCACCGCCTCGGCCCAGCGCCGGAAAACCGCGGCGCTACGGTTTGCCAAAGCTCGCGGCATGGCTCATTGCAACCGGTGACCGAGAGGTTCTGGCGCGGCACTGCGGCAACGGCAGCAGGGCCGCGCAAGGAAACAAATGGCGCACGCCGCGAGTACTCCGGCACATTGCGCGCCGACGCCGGCGCATGCCTGCCGGGTACACCGATGTTGTCCAGCCACCGTGATAGGTGTACGCAGGACACTCGTGTAACATTGCTCAGGAATTCCTAATTGTTATGGACAGCCATGCGAAAAGACAAACAGCCGCAATCGAAGAAGCAGTCGCCGGCCGACGGCTTCATTAACGTGGCCGTCACGAAGGCGACACGCGACGGCTTGCATGAGTTAAAGCTGGCGATGAATGTGGCGGGACAGGCGGAAGTCATCGAGAAGCTGGTCGCCATTGGCGTGGCCATCACCCATGCGGCACGAGACTGAGCATGGTCCTGTTGTGGCGCCATGCCGTGACGGCGCCCCGGGGCTGCGCCGGTAACTCGGCCGTGGACCGCATGCAACCCGGCACAGTTGCGGTACATCGGATCTGCCATAGGCTCGGGCTGCCGCATGGGGCATGCCGCTGCGCGGACTGATTTGCGCAACCATTGGCCCGGGTCTTCATGGAGGCGGCCCTCTCGTTGCCGCCCGGGGCACAGTCAGACGACGTTCGCTTCCGCTCAAGGGGCGGCAGGCGCACGCGTTGACCGAAGCGCTGCTCGGTATGGGTATCGCCGCCCTTATAGCGTCTGCAGCACCTGCATCGCTGTTTGCATTTTTTGGGCAAGGAGCGCCCCTTCCCCGTGGGTCATGACAAGTTCATGGGTCGCCCTGGTCATCGCCACATAGAGCAGGCGTGCCTCGTCTTGCACTGTGTTGTCTTCCTTTGCCGGAGCGCCCAACCCGGGAATTAAGACGAGCGGGAATTCGAGCCCTTTGCTGCTGTGCATCGTGATCAGTTTGACGCTCTCGTGGGACGGCGAGAACGCCTGTTTCTTGTCCTGCTGCCATTGGAACGGAATGCCTTTGCGCGACAGCATGGCGGCCACTTCTTGCCCGATGCCATAGCGACGATAGATGACCGCCATGGTTTGCCACGGCGAGCCCAAGCGATTCGCTTCGAGTAGTTTGTCGGCAATGAATGCGGCTTCATCCCGGAGCGTCGGCAGCTTGACGAGGAGCGGCTTGGGGCCACGGCGCCCGGCACTCATGGGTTGCACCGTCGGCGCTTGGTCGTCTTCCGTGTCCATTGGCGACAGCAATTCATCGGCAAACGCACGCGCAACAGACAGGATTTCCGCCGTATTCCGATAATTTAATTTGAGGATGGTGGTGCGGCCCTTCGCCTGCACTCCAACGCTGGAAAACGAAAAGCGCAGCTTCTTCGGACCGTGGTAGATCGACTGGGCATCGTCGTACAGCACCAGGAGCGAATCGGTATCCGGGTGGATCATCTGCACGACCAGCTTGAACCACTCGGGGCGGAAGTCATGACCTTCGTCGACCAGCACAGCATCATACTGCGCCGCCGGAATCTGCTTTTGCTCGACGGATCGAATGACACGTTCGACGCAGGCCTCGAAATACGCATTCAAGTCCGCATTCCTCGGCGGCTTGCCGACATGGTAGGCCTCCAACTGGCGAACGCACCACGCGTGAAAGTTCACTACATGAACCTTGTCCTGCAGTCCCTTGGCTGCCATGACGCTGGCCAGCTTGGCGGCGAGCGTCTTGTTATAGCAAAGGACCAGGATTGGGCGCTGGCAGACCTTGGCGAGGTGCTCGGCCCGATAGCCGAGGATCAGGGTCTTGCCCGAGCCGGCCACGCCATGGATGATGCGGTGCCCTTCACCGAGGCTGCGCGCCAGCTGTTCCTGCTGCAGATCCATCACGCGTAACACGTCCGGAATTTCCACGCCCTTCTGGCCGGGTTCGGTAAACAAGTCGGGCTGCGCGCCGATGCGAACCTCAGGAAACATGTGCCAGCGAATGCGATCGATCTGCGGTAACGACAACTGCAGCTTGAATTTAATCGGAAACATGTTCCAGAGCCGCTGCTGGAAGGCTTCCGCATCCACGCTTTCCGTCATTTCGTCCTGGCAGATCACCAGGTGCGCTGGGAGCACCTCACCCAGGCGCGCGCCGTCGAACTGCTTGCGCGTGATATTCGACAGGACCACGCCGTGGCCATACGGGAAGAAGGGCTTGCCTTTTAATGAGCCGTTCGGCCAGACCAGCTGGGAATCACGTTCGAGCCGGTTCGTGATGGCATACATGTACTGGCGCGCTTGTTCTAGCGGATTCAGCACATGCTTGATGCCATGCGCGGTCATGATGGTCGCCTGTTGCTTGTCCATGCTGTGCAGCGTGTCGAGCCGCCAATCCTTGACTTCCAGGACCAAAAGACCGCGGCTCGGGTGAAAGACGACGAAATCGGGATGCTGGGTCCGTTCCCCGATGGCGACGTCGTACCAGCACAGGTAGTCGTCTTCCAGCTTTTCCTCTAAGCGATACGCAAAGCGCTTCTCGCCCGAGGTCATACGGGATAGACAAGACCCGATTGCCGGAAGCAGCATTGCCATAGCATTCCTTTGCCAAAATTGACCAAATATTACCGCGTTGTGCAACTTATAGTCACCTCGAGCGCAACAGGATCACTACCGGCTCACGCGGCATGTTGAACTGCAGGCGCACGGGATGGCGCGCCGCAGCGATGTGCGCCCATTGCCTGTCCGACCGGCCGGGGCACGCCCGCGGGAGGTAACGTCCGTTGTTGACCGGGCGCCGGCCTGACAATCGACCGGCGCTACCGCTTGCTTAGTTCTTCAAGGGCTTCCCCTGGCGACGACGACGCGGGCATGGGATGCCGTGCAGGAGCCGGGTCGATAACCGCTCCGCGCCGGGCTACGACTCCCTGGCCGCTTGCCAAGCCGCTCCAGCGGGCGCTTGAGCGGTCGCTTGAGCATCCAAGTGCGTGTCGATGTCGCTGCGCCTGAACAGCGGTGCGCGTCTCAGGGCGCGACGGCACAGCCGCCACATCCATGCATCCCCTGGTGGCCGAACGCATCCCACGCCTTCATCGTCCTTGCAGCGGCACGTGCCCGTGCGGTGCTAGGCGTAGTTTCACGACGTGGGGTTGCCGGCGTCGTGTCCCGGCTCACGCACCCTTTACTCCCCTTGATTTGCGTCACTGCCCGCATCACGTTGGCCGGTGAGTCGGCCTGCCGCGCGCAGGCCGAGGCGATCGAGATCGGTGGTTGTGTCCATGTGGAGGCAACCGGCATGTGCTGCGTTGGGGCTGCGACTCGCCGCAGTCGAAGCCGGCCGAAATGCGCCGGTCGGCAATCTTCACATGTTGTCGGGCTCGGATCGATAACGCAGCGTAGGACGCGAACGGCATGTGGGCCGGCAGTTGTCTCCTATGTTTATGGGATGCGGTGTGTGCGTCTCCCCGTTACATTGCTACGCTGCGCGCTGTTGCGCGGCCGCGGGCGGACGGGTGCGCTGCATCTTTGTGCCGTAACCCGTTAATTAGTCCTGCGCTAGAACCGATGTGAGGAATACCCATGGCATTCAGGCCGGCCACCTGCCCGTCGTGCAACAAGAGCATTCAAATCCCGGACGACGCAGACGTCGCGATTTGCATGTATTGCGCGCAAAGCGTCGTCGTAAAAGACGCAGTCCAAATGTCGATCGGGCCCAATGTCACCAACCTTTTAGCGTTGGCCCGAACGGCTGGCGTTGCGGGGAATTACCAGGAGGCATACGCCTATTACAACCGCGTCCTGGAACTGGACCCGATTAATGCGATCGCATGGTTCGGCAAGGCCGAGGCGGCGGGCTGGTTGTCCACCCTTGCCTCGATGCGCGTGAGCGAGATGTTCGTCGGCTTTCAAAACGCCATACTGCACTCCCACGGTTCCGATCGCGACTCGATGTCGGCATTATGCGCGGACACGTTGAATCGACTGGCCGTCACGCTGTACGGCATAGCGCGCAAACATATGCTGGAATACGTGGCCTTACCGTCCACATGGCCTGCCTATGTCGGCCAGGTCAGTGAACTGATTACGGCATTTGAGATGGCGCACGCGTGGAAGCCCACGGACCGCGCCATCATCGAAAACGTCATCCATCTCTGCCAGGACAACATTGAAGGGGTCCGGTACAACGATCCGTACCAGAACAACGCGTCCAAAGCCGTCTTTCTGTCAGACGCCTACGAGGCAGAGCTGCGCGGTAAGCTGAACGAGTACGCCGAAAAATTGCAATGCATTGACCCGGATTATGTCGCGCCAGACCCGGTGCGCCAGCAGCCCGGGTGCTTTGTGGTCACGGCCACGATGGGGGATAGCAATCATCCCAACGTCGTATTACTCCGCCAGTTGCGCGATGACGTCATTGCCCGCACCCGGCTGGGACGGGCATTCATAGCGTGGTACTACCGCCACGGCCCTAAGGCTGCGCGGGTCATCGCCCGCGCTGCGTGGCGAAAGAAGGTGGCGTTCTTAATGATCGTCCAGCCGCTAAGCTTTCTCGCCAGAGCAGTGCTAAGAAAGTAAATTGACGACCCGATCCGCATGCGGCATTTCCACTCAGGGTGAATTCATGAAACGTCTATTGATCAGTTGTCTCACAGTCCTTGTCGCGATTCCCGCGTATGCCCATGGCGGCCGTACCAATGCTGCCGGCTGCCACAATAGCAGGCACGGCTATCATTGCCATGGCGGCAAGCGGCAGAAGGAGGCACACCGACCCGTCCACGGGACGTCGGTCGGGGCGTGTGTCCGGCCCGCGTCGAATGCCTCCCGCGCGGAACGCATGGCGTGGAAGGCCCGTTGCAATCCGCCTGCAAACACGAAAGGGTAACCATGAAGCAGTTGATGGTCGCAATTCTGGTCGCCGGCCTGACGATGCCGGCGCTGGCGAAAGGCGGTGGCCATGTCAGCCGTGGCGGGCACTATGCCGGTGGTAACGGCACCTCGCATAAGGGCGGCAGCTATAAGAACAGCCGCACCCATAATCACTATCAAAAGCGGCGGTGACCATGGGCTTCCGCTTCAGGAAATCCGTTAAGGTCCTTCCCGGCGTCCGGCTCAACTTCAGCAAGTCCGGCATGAGCACGTCCATTGGCGGCAAGGGATTGACGGTCAACGTGAAGAAGGGCCGCAAGACCCGGACCACGATCAGTCTGCCTGGCACAGGCCTGAGCCATACGTCATACAGCGGTACCGATTCAACGACGCCTGGCGCGAACGGCCATCAAGTCGGTTTCTGGGGCTGGGTCGCTGCCGCTTTATTACTGCTGGCGGCCGTGAAGCTGTTTTCCTAAGGACCGGTGTACCCCCGCGCAACGTTACGTGCGTGCTGGTTCCCGCTGGTGGCCCGGCCACACGCCTTCCGCTCGGCCTTACTGCGGCACGCAGCGCGTGCTGACGACCTCGCGTGCTCCGCCCATGAGGTTGCTGCCGTTCAGCTGATCGATTGCGCGCAGCACCTCCGTGCGGGCCGCTTCACAGCGCGCCGCATTGGAAAAGCCGGTCATCGAGACGACCGGCCCCCATGCTTTCCCGGCCAAGAACGTTACGACGATGAGCACGTGCGCCATGGTGCGATGGTCCCTTTGCGTCTGGGTCGCGTGACCTGCCAATAGGCTTACACAAAGCCGCAGCGGCGGGCTGTGAGACATGCCTCGTGTTGGCAGGCTCGGATATCGCCGGCGTTGATCTCTGTCCGGTTGTCGAAGACCGCGCGGCCGAGGGCCTCGCGCAGCAGCTTGCGTATCACCCTGGGAGGCGACGTACTGAGCATGTCGAAGGCATCGTCCGTGAGCGCAATCCCGATGGTTGCACGGGGCAAGTCCTGCCGCAATTGCCGCCAGAGCTGGGTGGCAATGGCCCGTGACTGTTCCCGGGTAGGTGCAGGAATGTCGATGATCTTCATCCGATTGCGGATCGGTCCGGGTAGGCTATCCACTTCATTGCATGCCGCTATCCACGTTATAGCGGAGGTGTCGAGACTTAGCCACGGCGCCGAAACGTCTATGAAATTTTTCGCGCTGTCCTGTTCCAGCAAAGAGTACAAGGGTCCGAGCGGGTCGTAGCGGTCCGCGGTTGATCGACTAATTTCATCGATGAAAACGACAAAACCCGCCTGCTTGCCGTACACCAGATGCTTCAGGAGTAAGCCAGGGCCACGCGATGACCAGAAGTCCGCGGTGCCAACTAACTCGGCGGCGGATTGGGCGGTCTCCATGCGAACGGTATGCGACTTCATGTTGAGGAGCTCCGCGAGCTGTTGCGCAAGTAGGCTCTTCCCCACGCCGGGAGGACCGACCAACAGGACTGGTTCGAGGTGGACGAACATGCCTTCGCGCTCGGCGATCGCGATAGCGCTGCGCACGTAGGCGAAGAACGGTAAAAAATTAGGGAAAGTGCGCTCGAGCCGGTCCAGGCGTGCATGCCAGTCGTACGGCAGCATCGGCAGCTCGCGCCAGGCGCCGGTCTGGCGCAGGTGGTTGATGATCTTGGCGATCGCGTCGCGGCGCTCGGCATCGGACACGTACTGTCGATAGATTGCGGCCACGTCTTCAACGGCATCACGGTCGACGATCTTTTTGAAGCGATGACGGCACTCCAGGGGGGGCTCCGGCCAGTCCCATTCCGGATCCAGATCACGGCTGTCGCTGCGCTTGCCCAATGGAGGCCGGGGTTCCATCACCTCCTCGTGCTGCGCCCCGGCCACCTGCCGGTCATCCGGGTCGGGACCATATTCATCGTCCCCATTCTCATCGCTGCCGGCATCGTACGGCCCATCATCGTGAGCGGAGTGCTCCTTGGCACTGTCTCGTGTTCCCGTTTGTGTGGCAATCCACCAGGGGGTGAAAGACGGAGTTACGGTACTGCCGCCGTGGGCAGACGCGTGACGGCCCTCGTCAGTCGGTTTAGTCATGGCAGAAAGCGCATTGAGGCAAGTTTGTCGTAGACCCAGCTTATTCAGTTGAATTGATTCGTCAAGGTGCTAAAACATGAGCATGCGGTCTAACAAATGTTCGATGGAGGATCGGATGACGGTAAGTACCTTGCCCCGCAGGCTGGCGCTATATCTTGACATCGATGGCGTGCTGCACCCTCGGGAGCGCCAATTAGAAGGTATGGACTACATCACGGAAGCCGTGCGCGTTGGCCTGGTGCGCGGCATGCTCGATCCCGCTCCGCTGGGACTGCTCTGCCGCACGCGCCAGTTTCTGCTGGCACAGGTACTCGCGCAACACAGCTACGTGGACATAGTTGTGAGCTCAGCCTGGAGAGGATGGGAGGGATTTCACTACCAGGACCCACACAGCCAACCGGACGACCTGTTCGAGGCACGCCACGTGCAAAGCCTAGATTGGCTAAAGCGACTATTCCTGCCCGAGTTGGCGCACCGGGTGATCGGCCACACGCCGTGGGAAGGCACGCGATTGGACCAGATCCGCACCGCGGCACAGGCGCTGGCACGGGGTGGCTATCAACGGCAATGGGTTGCCCTTGATGATCAGGCCGGCCACTTTCCAGAAGATGAAGTGGTGCCGTTTTACCGGGAAGAGGGCGCCCAGCGGGCGCTGGACGATACCGTGTTGCCCGATGAAGTGGTGGTGTTGCTGGACGGCAGTCAGGGCCTTACACCGGCGTCGGCACACGCACTGGACGCAGCGATCCGCCACGCGTGGGCAGCCGGTGCCCGCCACGCCGTTGCTACGCCGTCCCTGGTGCGATCGGATTAGGGTAACCGGTGCCGCGGCGCCTGCTGCCGCCACTAATGCGGCATGGCGTCCGGCGTCCCGAGCGGGCGGTACCTGCCGGGAACCAGACGCAAGGGTTTTTAGCGGCAGTGCGAGCGAATGGCCATCCCCTGTCCATGCACGGCGGTGCCGGCCGGGTGCATCATGGGACGACTCGACTGATGAGGGGAACATGTTCCATACGCATGCCTACCTCGCGACGATAGCGCTGCCGCCGGCACCGGAGCTGGCGTATCTCGTGCGGCGGGCACTCTGGCTGCTGCTTGACGACTTCGTGGACTGCGACCGGATCGTTGCTGCAAACGGGTTGCCGCGTTATTGGCCACCGCAGCAATGCATGGACCGCATCGCCCGCACCGTTGCGCCATGCGAGCAGCCACTGCAGCAGCACGTGTATGCGGTACTCAACCGGCATTTTGATGCACTGTTTCGCTGCGTGCAGGCAGACCGGCGCACTGGTCCACTGGCGTTGCTTCGTCCGGGCGTGCACAGCACAGACGCAACTGTCCCGGTACTGGAAGGCATGTACATCTTGTCGCACGCAGCACTGGGTGACATGCCGTTGGCGAAGCAAATCGACTTTGCCAAGGCGTTTGAGGAGCGGCTGCACAAGCTGCCGCCGGTGGTCTCCTTCGTGGTGCTGTTGCGCGACGTGCCCACTCACAAGTTTGTCATCCATCTCAGTCGCGTCGACGCCGATGTCGAACGACGCGCCCGCGAGTATGCCGAGTCGCTGTGCGCACGCATGCAGGCTGATCCGCAATGGGCAACACCATGAACCGGCCCGAGCGTATACCCATGCGTTCGTTGCCGACAGCGGTCGTAGGACGGGCGGCTGGTGGCCACGCGTTGGTATGGGATTTATTGACGTCACGCTGCGGACGCAGCACGGGGGCATATGACAAAGCGATTTCTCCATGGCGCCGGCGTCAAACGCCGGCGTGTGCACACGCCGGCACGTCGCCGCTGCGCTGAGGCCGTACACGGCACATGGCGCCCGGCCGGGTCAGGGATTACCTCCGTTTTGGTCAAGGTAGCCCGGCCCACCGAATCGCATGCGCACGTGCCGTTCAGCACGCCCAATTTCTGGTGCACCGGGTCACCGTCGGCCCGCCGGCCGCGTGGCATGTCACCCATCGCACACGGCATGGGCAGCATGACTGCGGGTACACCGCGTGGTCAACGTGGTTCCCAAGATGGCCCCGCCATCGCGCGTGGTGCGATCTGCGATACGCCAGATGCGTACTGGCCTGCCTTCCGCGACGCCTGTGTGGCATGGCTCACGCGGCGATACGGCGTCCAGCTGTGCTGCGTGACCTCGCACACCGGCGCGACACATCCGCACCTTCACGTCGTACTGAATTCACGTGTCGGCTCCGCTCCCAAGACGGCGCGCGGAGAAGGGCGCTCACGGCACCCTCGCTGCGCCAGGCGTCATTGAGCCCACCGTCATGTGGAAAGCGGTGCAGGCTGGCACACCATGCCCATGTCCATGCCATTCGGGCGCCACCCGACGCAGTTCCTGCGTGGCAGGCCAGTGCCCGCGCATCGTGCTCTCGAAACTGGCGTGCGCTTGTCCGCTTGCCAGCGACCCGATGGGTCTTCTGGCGCGGTGCCGCCTCGTGCGTCCTGCCCGCCGGTATCGACATGGCGCACACAGGCGGCACGGATAAACTTAACCGTAGCGGGCGCCTGCTAATGTTTGTTTCCCTGAGGCGAAGCGATGGCCACAATCTCGGTGTAACGCTGCTGGCGTTCACTGTCTCTCTCAAGACAAGGGTTGGGCCCGCGGCCGCTACGGTCGCGGGCTTTTTTTTTGGCAGCGCGCATGCGGATGCCGTGCGGCCGGGCGTTTGCCAGCCAACGAATGGAGCAGCTGCTCTCCAAACAACACGGAGTCCATGGCGCCGATGAGGTCGGCACCGTTGGTTGTTGTGCCGGCACGCGTGTGCGATGCCCGGCGTGCGCAACAGCCGGGGCGTTGAACGCCTCGCATGCCGTAATGCTGCGCGGTGGCCAGTGCCACGGGCGCGCGTGCGCGAACAGCATTGCCGAGCCGAGGTGCCTCGAACCGGCGTGGCGTACGGACGGCATCGCGGTCCGACAACCATGGGTGCGGCAGGGAGGACGGCGGTCGTTACACAAGCGGCTCTGCCGCAACCAGATGCCGCGCGCAGCGGGGCGGACCGGGTGGGCACCACGAGCGTGGTTGCCTCAGAGGTCAGTGCAATCCGCCCGGTAATCGCCCCGGTAGACATCGCGATAGAACCGATACGCGGCCGCGAGAACACTGTAGGCCCCGGTCGTCCAAATCAGCCACCAGTAGAAGCGCGGCAGATCAAATGCGCACGACGCATTGTTTGGGCCGGCGAAAGCGCAGGCGGCCGATTCCGCGCGCATGATGTAGAGCGCAATCAGCAGCGCCGCCACCGCGGGCCATAATTCGCCGAGAAAACGGTGGCGACTCGGCCGGTGTTTCCGGTGTGGGATTTGAACCATGAGCTGGCCTCGGCTGATTCGCCTGGTGGCAACGAGCAACGACGATTAGACGCTAGTCCGGGATTGCCGTGCATCCCATATCCACGGTATTCCATTACCGCAGGTGACAGTGGTGCGTCCCGCAACGAAGAAGCCGCTCGCGGGCGGCTCTCCGTGCCACTACGCGTCTGTACCGGACGCGTAGCTTACTGCCTTAGCCGCCAATGGCATGGTCGGCACGCGCGCGCCGCGCTTCGGCGCGTACCTCGTCACGGGAACGGGTGGAGGCAAAGGTGCTGAAATCGACGACCTGGTTGCCGCGCGCCAGCGTTTCGCTCGGTGCGGCGTGAGTCAGCTCGGCGCGGATTTCGGCGCGGGTCTTGTCGGCAGCCGCCACGCTGCTGAAATCGACGACCTGGTTACCGCGCGCCAGCGTTTCGGTCGGCGCGGCCGCCGTCACTTCGGCCCGCACTTCGGCGCGGGTCTTCGTGCCGACGAAGTGGCTATGGTCGACATACTGCTCGGGTGCGTCCGCGCAAGCGGCGCTGGCAGCGGCGACAGCTGTAATGGCAAGGATCAAATGTTTGGTGTTCATGGTAGTACTCCCTTAGTCGACGTTGATAAAAATTGGTGCGGACAGGCCGCCTGTTCAGGCTTGGTATGGTGGACCGGTCGTCTATGTGCAGCCACCCATGCTACGCAACGCGGTGCCCGCGTCATCAACAATTAGTGACTGCTTAGTGACCGGTCGCCACTCTGGCCGCGCGGCCACGGGCGACGGATCTCGCGGCCGCACTGGCGTTTGCCGTACGACACCAGACGGCGCGCGTGCGGCGCCGCCCGGCAAGATGACGCAATGGCGCGACGCGGGCGGGCAAGTGCTCCGACCTGGCCGGGCTTACAATTGCGGCTCGAACGAACCCGGATGGCTTGCCGCCGGTATACCGGGCGCCGCGCTTGCAAGCGACTCCGCGGTATGGGCGGCACACCCCAAGTGCCGCTGCACGGCCAAGGCCATCTGGGACGCGTCCCGTGCGACCCCCAGCAGCAAGGACGAGCCACGCGATGTCTGCCAGTTGCGGCCGACGTAGTAGAGGCCCGGGACCGGGCTGTGCCCGCGGTCCGAGACGATTGCGCCATCGCGCCCCTTGGCCTCGGGAATGGTGATCCAGTTGCTATTCTCGCGATAGCCGACGGCCCAGATCACCGCGTCCACCCGCACCGTGACGCCATCGGAAAAAGCGGCTTCATTCCCGGCAAAGGAACTGAGGCGGCCCGTGACGAGCACGCCATGGCGTTGCAACGCGGGCAGTTCCAAGTGCTTGCCCGCGGGGAAGGCATCGGCTTCCTGCAAGCGCCGACCAATGCGCGTCTGGTCGGACAGGCGGGTCAAACGCAACGTCTCGAGCCACCAGAAAATGCTTTTGCCGAGCAGGCGATCGCGCATCAGCCGGCGTGGCTTGCCGGTGGCCAGCGTCACAAACGCGGTGCCGACGAGTTCGTGCGCAATCTGCCGACCGCTGGCGCCGTCGCCAACCACCAGGACACGCTTCCCGGCAAAGGGCGCGGGATTGCGGTAGGACGCGACGGTCCACTGTTCCACCTGCTCGGGCAGGAAATAGGCGGCGGCCGGTACGATAGGCTCCTGGAACGGGCCGGTCGCGACCACGACCGCGCGGGCATGCAGTGTCTGGCCAGTGCTGGTTGCGGCGACGAAGCTGCCGGCACGCCGTGCAAGCTTGACGATGCGGGTCGCGGACATCACGCGGAAGCCATGGGTGACACAGTACCGCTCGAGATAGTCGGCAATCTCATCCTTTGTCGGCAAGCCGTCCGGGTCGCCTTCGAGGGCCAGGCCCGGCAGGCTGCTATACCGGCGCGGCGTGAACAAAACCAGCGAGTCGTAGCGCTGGCGCCAGCTGTCGCCGACGCGCGCATGGTGGTCAACCAGGGCCACGGTGTGCCCGCTTTGGCGCAAGGCGTATGCCGCCGCCAGCCCCGCCTGGCCGGCCCCGATAATGAGGACGTCAAGTTCCGATTCGTTCAGGTGTGTCATGGTAGTTGTTCTTTTTCCGTTGACGACCGCAGCCTTCACGGCCCCGGGTCGGTTCCAAGGGGGCACGTGCGGACAGCCCACCGGGCCGGCCTGCCGTGCCGCATCACGTAAAACTGTGCCGCACGTTGCCTACAGGCCCGGTTGGCGCGCGGCGCGCTCGACGATCGGGCCGGACAGCGTGCCGAGGAACGCCGCAATGTCCTGGATGTCTTGCTCGCTCAATTTGGCCGGTTCGAGTTCGGACTTGCCGACCTGTGCCGCTGGCGCCGCGCGGTAGTGGCGCACCACATCCGTCAGCGTGGCGATCTGACCGGCATGCATGTACGGCGGACGCAGGGCCACGTTGCGCAGGCTGGGCGTTTTGAAGGCGCCGTCCAGCGTCGGCCCGTCGGTTGCGAGGAAGCGCAGCTCGCCGCAGTCTTCGGGCTTGGCGTCGCTAAAGCGCCCCAGGCAACTGAATTCGTCGACGATGACCTTCGCCACGCCGGACCGGCGCCCGAGGCGCTGCGGCAGGGGGCCGTGCGGGGCAATGCCGGTATTGTGGAAATGCTGGTCGGTCAGCAACGGGCCGTTATGGCAGGTTACGCAGCGGCCGGCCCCGATGAATAGGCGCAGGCCGTTCTTCTCGGCGGGCGTCAGCAGTTGGTCCGCCTGGCGGTCGTTGGCCAGCACGCCGTCGATGTACCGGTCCAGCCGCGCTTCGCCAAAGTGCAGCGTCTTTTCGTAGGCAGCGATCGCCTTGCCGATGTTGGCGAGGACGCGTGACACGTCGTCCTGGGTCGCCTTATCCAACGCCTGCCAGGCCGCCTGCTGGGCCGGCGTGCCGACCGGGCTGGCATCGGCCGGCAGGCGCTTGAGATCGGGCAGCGCACCAAAGATGGCCTCATAGTCGCTACGGTACTGCTGCTGCATCAGGCGGGCGTAGGCCAACCGATTGCCGCCATGCTCGGCAGCGTCCTCCAGCGGGCCGACGGCCTGCGCCCAGAGGCTGTCTTTGCGGCCATCCCAGAACAGGAAGGGACTGTGGCCGGCGCCCACGACTTGCATGGTGCGCCGGATGCCCGTGCCCACACCCTGGCCCACCGGTTTCCCATCCTGGAACTGCTGCTTGGGGTCATGGCAGCTCGCACACGAGACCTTGCCGTTGCTGCTCAAGCGCGAATCGAAGAAGAGCCGCTTGCCGAGCGCAATGGCTTGCGGCATCGTCTCCACGCGATTGGACGGGTCCGCCGGCGTCGGCGGCAGCTGGCTCAGGCGCAGCGAGGCGAGCGTCTCCCGCTCGTCCTTGCTCCAGCCGTCGCGCGCATAGGTGGTCGCGAGGACGATTCCCGTGAGTAGGGCACCGCTCAGGCAGAGCGTAGTCAGAGCGAGTCTCATGGTCAGTTTCATGGCAGCGGCGATGAGGGGTCAGGGGCAGGCGTGTCAGTCCAGGATCAAGCCTTGTTGGGCAGCACCACGTTAAAGGTGACGTTGTCGGTACCTTGGGTACCTTCAATCTTCAGCTTGATTTCCCACCAGCCGGTCATGCTGAATTTCATGCCCTCGATCAGATAGCGGCCGTCACCAAGTTCCTTCGTCACGCGGGGTTGCGTCGGGAAGCCATGGTGGTGCTGGGGCATGCCGCCGTCGACGCTGATCTTGGCGCCAGTGACGGGCACGCCGGACGGCTGGGTCAGCTTGATTTCCCACGCGTGCAGCTTGTTGAGCGCAATCGGCTCCTCCAGCGGTTTGATCTCGGCCTGGTAATGCTTTTGCACGGTCGGGTGCTTCAGCGTGACGTCCAGACCGGTGGGCGGCGACATGCATGCGGAAAGGCCCAGCGCCGTCACGAACAGCAAGCTCAACATCGATTTGCGAACCATATGATCCTCATTAAAAAGTCAGGGTGAACGAACATGCGCGCCCG
>SPQI01000014.1 GCA_004570315.1 Oxalobacteraceae bacterium OM1
CCTTTGCCCCGCTTAAGTTGTGTGGCCGCCATTCGGCGGCCCGCACTTACGACAATCAAGCAGCGATGTTGGCCTTCACCTGGTTGACAATCGCGGCAAACGCCGGCTTGTCCATCACAGCCATGTCGGCCAGAACCTTGCGGTCCAGCTCGATGTTGGCTTTCTTGAGGCCGTTCATGAACACGCTGTAGGTCACGCCATGCTCGCGCGAAGCGGCGTTGATACGGGAGATCCACAGGGCGCGGAACACGCGCTTCTTGTTGCGACGGTCGCGGTAGGCGTACTGGCCTGCGCGCATGACCGCCTGCTTGGCGATGCGATAGACATTACCGCGGCGGCCGCGGTAGCCTTTGGCTTGATCAAGGACTTTCTTGTGACGGGCCCGTGCGGTAACCCCACGTTTAACTCGAGGCATGGTTGCTCCTTCTTATGTGTGAGGTTAGGCGAACGGCATCATCGCGCGAATGGAGTTCATGTTCGTGTCATGAACGTCCACGGCACCGCGCAGCTGGCGTTTGTTCTTGGTGGTTTTCTTCGTCAGGATGTGACGCTTGAAGGCTTGACCGCGCTTGACGGTACCGCCCGGACGCACGCGAAAACGCTTCTTCGCGCTGCTCTTGGTCTTCATTTTCGGCATAGCAATATCTGCCCTTGCGGACAGCTCCAGTTTTTAACATGATTGCAGGTGGCAATACTTCATTGCACTTGGATGCCTGCTCTCACTTGTTAGGCAGCGGATCGCTCCGCTGCATCGGCGGCAGCACCGTTTAACGGGCGCTGCCTGCAGATTCTTTTGTACCGCTTCGAACACTGTGGGCCGCTGTCGTGCAGCGTTTCGACCCAGCTTACTTCTTCTTCTTCGGCGCCAGCACCATCACCATCTGGCGACCTTCCATCTTGGGAAACTGCTCGACCTGGCCGTACGGCTCAAGATCAGCCTTCAATCGCTCCAACATGCGCATGCCGATATCCTGGTGCGCCATCTCACGGCCGCGGAAACGCAGCGTGATCTTAGTTTTGTCGCCCTCTTCGAGGAACCGGGTCAGGTTGCGCAGCTTGATGTTGTAATCACCATCATCCGTACCCGGGCGGAATTTCACTTCCTTGACCTGGATGATCTTCTGCTTCAGCTTGGCTTCGTGCGCCTTCTTCTGCTCCTGGTACTTGAATTTGCCGTAATCCATCAAACGGCAAACAGGAGGTTGCGCGGTCGGCGCAATCTCGACCAGATCCACGTTGGCCTCTTCCGCCATGCGGAAGGCTTCGGCCAGGCTGACGATGCCAATGGCTTCGTTATTGACTCCGGATAAACGCACTTCGGGCGCATTGATTTCGCCGTTGATGCGATGCGACTTGTCAGTAGCTATTGCAGTTTCCTTTAAAAATCAAATAATTAAGCCGTGCTCCAGCGCTTCGGATTTTCCGATCAGGCTTTGGTTGCAACCTCGTTATTGAGGCGCTCAACCAGTGCGTCGACCGACATGACACCCAGATCGACGTTGCCCCGCGCACGCACGGCCACCGTATTCGCGTCGCGCTCCTTGTCGCCGATGACGACGATGTAAGGCAGCTTTTGGACGGAATGCTCGCGTATTTTATAGGTTATTTTCTCATTACGCAAATCGACGATTGCCCTAAACCCTTGTTTTTTCAGGGCTTGTGCAACGTTCTGCGCGTAATCAGCCTGAGCGTCGGAGATGTTCAGCACGGCAATCTGGACCGGCGCCAGCCAGAGCGGCAGCGCACCGGCGTGGTTTTCGATCAGGATGCCTACGAATCGCTCCATCGAACCGACGATCGCACGGTGCAGCATGACCGGCACCTTGCGGGTGTTGTCATCGGCAACGTACTCGGCGCCGAGACGACCCGGCATCGAGAAGTCGACCTGCATCGTACCCACTTGCCATGGACGGCCGAGCGAATCCTTCAGGTGGTATTCGATCTTCGGACCGTAGAACGCGCCCTCGCCCGGCAATTCCTCCCAAGTGACACCGCAGGCACGCAGCGCATTGCGCAGCGTGTCCTCGGCATGGTCCCAAGTCTCGTCGGAGCCGATGCGATTTTCCGGACGCAGCGCAAGCTTGATCGAAATTTCGCTGAAGCCGAAATCCGTGTACACCGCCATCGCCTGCTGGTGGAATGCCGTCACCTCGCCCTGGATCTGCTCTTCCGTGCAGAAGATGTGGCCGTCGTCCTGAGTAAAGCCACGCACGCGCATGATGCCGTGCAGCGCGCCGGAGGATTCGTTGCGATGGCACTGGCCGAACTCGCCGTAACGCAGCGGCAGGTCGCGATAGCTGCGCAAGTCGGAGTTGTAGATTTGCACGTGGCCCGGGCAGTTCATCGGCTTCAGCGCGTAGTTGCGGTTCTCCGACTCGGTCACGAACATGTTTTCGCGATAGTTCTGCCAGTGGCCGGTCTTTTCCCAGAGCGTGCGGTCGAGGATCTGCGGCGCCTTCACTTCCTGGTAGCCGCTTTCACGGTACACATTGCGCATGTACTGCTCGACCTGCTGCCATACGGTCCAGCCCTTGGGATGCCAGAACACGAGGCCAGGTGCCTCGTCCTGGAAGTGGAAAAGGTCAAGCAGCTTGCCCAGCTTGCGATGATCTCGCTTCTCGGCCTCTTCCAGCATGTGGAGATAGGCTTCCTGCTCTTCCTTCTTCGCCCAGGCGGTGCCGTAAACACGCTGCAGCATTTCATTCTTCGCGTCGCCGCGCCAGTACGCACCGGCCAGCTTCATCAGTTTGAAGACCTTGAGCTTGCCCGTCGATGGCACGTGCGGACCGCGGCACAAATCGGTGAAGCCGCCTTCGGTGTAGAGCGACACGTCTTCGTTCTGCGGAATCGAGGAAATGATTTCCGCCTTGTAGTTCTCGCCAATCGACTTGAAATACGCAACGGCTTCGTCGCGCGGCAGCACCTTGCGAGTAACCGGCTCGTCCTTCTTGGCCAGTTCGGCCATCTTCTTCTCGATCGCCTGCAGATCGTCCGGCGTGAAGGGACGCTTGTACGAAAAGTCGTAGTAGAAGCCGTTGTCGATCACCGGACCGATGGTGACCTGCGCCTCCGGGAACAGCTCCTTGACGGCATATGCCAGCAGGTGCGCCGTGGAGTGACGGATGACGTCGAGGCCTTCTGGATCCTTGTCGGTCACGATGGCCAGTTCGGCGTCGCGGTCGATCAGGAAGGAGGTGTCGACCAGTTTGCCATCCACCTTGCCGGCGATGGCTGCTTTGGCGAGACCGGCACCGATGTTGGCAGCGATTTGCGCCACCGTGACAGGCCCCTCGAATTGGCGTTGCGAACCATCAGGAAGTCGAACCGAGACCATGTTGCGCTCCATGTCGAACCGTCATGTCAGGGACGGTAGAAGAAGTGGTATCAAAAACTGCGGACGAAAAAAAACGCGGACTAGCCGCGCTTTTTCACTTTGCAAGGACGAAAAAGAACCCCGACTAGCGTCGAACCGAAACCTCTGCGGTTGTCGTTCGCGGTGTCATAACCGGGGCGCCTTTCTCTCTCTTACAAAAAAGGATACTGCTTGATACTGCTTATTCGTTGGTAGGCTCGATTGGACTCGAACCAACGACCCCTACCATGTCAAGGTAGTGCTCTAACCAGCTGAGCTACGAGCCTAAAGAAGCGAAATTATAGCTGCCTTTTTTTCTTTGCGCTAGTGCTTCTCATGCAAATGGGAAAATCGCATCTGCCGCGGATGATTGCCATGTTGCCGACAGGGGAATTTCCCGGATTGCGCGCCTGTCACATGTACACTCCCGCCATCCCTTTACCTGCCCTGCCCGACGCTTTCGAACGCAATGACATCCCACCATCACGCGCACCACGCCGGCCACACCCATGCACGGTCCGACCACTTGCATGCCCACCGCGCGGGCGACGCTCGGCATCACCATGTCGCGGAGGGGCGCAACCAGAAGGTACTCGGCTGGGCGGTGGCCTTGACGCTCGGCTTCGCGTTCGTCGAAGTCGCTGCCGGATTCTGGTCACATTCCCTTGCGCTGATCTCCGATGCCGGCCACATGGTGACCGATTCGACTGCGCTCGGCCTCGCGCTGCTGGCGCAGCATATCGCCCGGCGTCCGCCTTCGGCAAAGCACTCCTTCGGTTTCGGCCGCGCCGAGGCGCTGGCTGCGTTCATCAATGCGCTGGCGATGCTCGCCGTGGTCGGGTGGATCGCCTTCGAAGCCGTCCAGCGCTTCGCGCATCCCGAACCAGTCAAAGGGGACGCGGTGTTCTTCGTGGCGCTCATCGGCCTCATCGTCAACATCGCCGTGGCCTGGGTACTGTCGCACGACAGGAGCAGCGTCAACACCAGGGCGGCGCTGGTGCACGTGATGGGCGATCTGCTCGGCTCGGTGGCGGCGATCGTTGCCGGTGTCGTGATTCATTACACGAACTGGCTGCAGATCGACCCGCTGCTTTCGATTCTGGTGTCCCTGCTGATCCTCAAGTCAACCATCGGCGTGCTGCGTGAGTCCTATCACTTCCTGATGGAAGGTGTGCCGCATCACATTGACTATATCCAGGTCGGCACCGATCTCGCGGCGGTAGACGGCGTGCTGTCCGTGCATGATTTGCACGTGTGGGAAATGACGCCGGGCGAGCCGGCGTTGATCGGGCATATCGAAATCGATGATCTGCTGGCATGGCCCGAGGTGCTACGCCGGATCAAGACCATGCTGCTGGAGAAGCACGGCATCGACCACGTCACCCTGCAGGCAGAAGTCTCGTCGATGCTTTGACGGCTAGTGCCGTTGCACCTCGAGCACGCCGCCAACCTCGCGGATGATGCCGAGCGCCTTCTGCAGTTGCGCTGTCGATGAAATCTCCGCAGTGAACGACATTCGCGCCTGTCCTTTGGCGCTCTGCGTGCTGACGCCGATCACGTTGATTTTCTCGCGCGAGAACACCTCGGAAATGTCGCGCAGCAGTCCCTGGCGGTCCATTGCCAGGACGAAGATGTCAACCGGGTAAACCGTGTCCCGGCCCGCATCGCCCCAATCGGTCTGAATCACGCGCTCAAGGGCTTTCGCGCGCATCTGCGCCAGATTCTTGCAATTGGCGCGATGAATCGACACGCCCTTGCCACGCGTGATGAAGCCCACGATGTCATCCGGCGGCGCCGGCTTGCAGCATTTCGCCAGCTGGGTCATGAGCCCGTCGGTGCCAACCACCAGCACGCCGCTGCGCGCGCCCTGCGCCACGCTCGACGCCTTGCTCTTGTTGGTGACGACCGCCTCTTCGCTCAGCGGTGCTTTCGGCGCCTCGTCCGCGTGCAACACCTGTTCGATGTGCCGCAGGCTGAACTCCTCCTTGCCCACAGCCAGGAACAGCTCATCGACTTTGGCGAAGCTCAGTTTGTGCGCCAGCTCTTCCAGATTGATGGCGGTCTTGCCTTCCCGCTGCAGCGTCTTTTCCACCAGCGCGCGACCATGTGCGAGCGTTTCAGCCTGTTCGATCGCATTGAACCAGGCGCGGACCTTGGTGCGTGTGCGGGAACTGACGACATAGCCCGGGCTCAGCCAGTCGCGCGACGGACCAGTTGCGGCAGCGGCACCGCGGGCGGTGATGATCTCGACCGTCTGCCCGCTCTTCAGCGGCGTATTGAGCGGCACCATCGCGCCGTCGATACGCGCGCCGCGGCAGCGATGGCCGATATCGGTATGCAGGTGATAGGCGAAGTCGATGGGCGTCGCGCCGCTCGGCAGTTCGATGACGCGCGCCTGCGGCGTCATGACGTAGATGCGGTCATCCAGCGCAGCAGACTTGAGCTTGGCGACCCATTCGCGCTGGATGTCTTCCTGGTTGACGACTACGTCGGCCACTTCGGTCTTCCAGGCGAGCAGCTGCCGCAGCCAGGCGATTTTCTCGTCGTATTTTTGCGCGGCGAAATTGGAACCGCCCGCCTCCTTGTAGCGCCAGTGCGCCGCCACGCCGTACTCGGCGAAGCGGTGCATTTCCTGGGTGCGTACCTGCACTTCGAGCGCGCGTCCGTCCTCGGCGCGCACGACCGTATGCAGCGACTGGTAGCCGTTCTGTTTAGGCCGCGCGATGTAGTCGTCGAATTCCTCGGGGATCGGCGTCCAGATGTTGTGGACGATGCTCAGCACGGCGTAGCAGGTCTTCACGTCATCCACGATCACGCGGAACGCCCGCACGTCGTAGAGCTCGGAAAAGTCCAGCGACTTGCCACGCATCTTGTTCCAGATGCTGTATATGTGCTTCGGCCGTCCAAAGACATCGGCCTTGATGCCGGCTGCGGCAAGCTCGGATTTCAGCCGGCCGATCGCGCCTTCCACGAAGCTTTCGCGCTCCAGCCGTTTTTCCTCGAGCATGCGCGCGATGCGTTTGTAGACGTCAGGCTCGAGGAAGCGGAACGCCAGATCCTCCAGCTCCCATTTCAACTGCCAGATGCCGAGGCGGTTCGCGAGCGGCGCGTACAGGTCCAGCGTCTCGCGCGCATAGCGATGCGTCGTGGCGTCTTCCTGCTTGAGTTCGGCGAAGTAGCGCAGCGTGGTGACCCGCGAAGCGAGACGCACGAGCACGACCCGCATGTCGGACGCCATCGACAACAGCATCTTGCGCAAGGTCTCGAGCTGCTCCGCCGCCTGTTGCGAGGCATTCTTGCCGCGGCCAACTTCCGCCTGGCTGAATGCCTGCTCATGCAGCCGCATCAGCTGCCGGATCCCGCTGACGAGGTCGGCCACTTCCTTTCCGAAGTGGGCCTCCATCTTGTCGGCCTCGGCAGAATCGACGCGCGCCAGTTCGAACAGCAGACCGGCGATGCGGGTGTCGGCGTCGGTGTTGAGCGACGCCAGCGTGGCCGACACGCCCTGGGCGAACGCAAATGCGTCCTGGCCGGTAATGACCGTCCGGCCCTCGTAGTGCGGCTGCACGTACGCCAGGGCATCGAGCACGCGCGCGCTGTCCTCGGGGGTGAGGCCCGACGACAATTGAACCGGCGCTTCGCTCGGCTTGGCGACGATGGAAACCATGGGGATGCTTTACTTCTGGGCGGCCGTCACCACCATTTCGACCAGCCATTCCGGCTTGGCCAGCTTCGCTTCGACGGTCGCGCGCGGCGGCGAGTTGCCCTCCGCGACCCAGTCGTTCCATGCCTCGTTCATCGCCGGGAACAATTTCATGTCGGCGATGTAGATCTGGCACATGAGGATGCGCGACTTGTCGCTGCCGGCTTCGGCCAGCAAGCGATCGATGTGGCCAAGCACCTCGCGGGTTTGACCGGCGATGTCCTGCGTCAGGTCCTCGGCAATCTGGCCGGCAAGGTAAACCGTGCCGTTATGAATGGCCGCTTCGGAGAGCGTCTTACCGACGTGCAAACGTTTGATATCCATGTTCTTCAATTCAGGCTAGCAGGAATTCCTTGGCGATGGCGATCTGGTCAGCGTGCAGGAACGTGGGCGCATGGCCTACGCCGGCAATCTCGACCAGTTTCGCTTTCGGTCCGCGCTCGGTCATGGCCTGCGCCGTTTCCGGCGACACAAGGTCGGACTCCGCGCCGCGCACCAGCAGCGTCGGACAGCGGATCGCATCGTACGTCAACCAAAGCAATTTTTCAGCCTGCTCGGCATTCTCGGGTTTCGACGCCTTGATGGGCACCGCGATGCCAAGATCGTAGTTGCGGGTCCATTGGCCGCTCTCGTCCTGGCGCAGTACGTCGGCCGCCAGCTTGCGCCATTCCTCGTCGCTATGCGGTCCGAACGGCTGCGAGATCTGGCGGATATAAGCGGCCGCCTCGTCGAAGCTGGCAAAGCGCACTGCCTGCCCGAGGTATTCGCCGATGCGGCCGAGCGCGGCCTTGTTAAGCGCCGGCCCGACGTCATTGAGCACGAGCTTGCTGATCGGCGATTCCTGCTGCGCGGCAACCAACATGCCGACGAGGCCGCCCATCGACGTGCCGAACCAGTGCACGGTCTCGGCATTGACCCGGGCCAGTAGCGTCACCATGTCGGCCACGTATTGCGGCAGTTGGTAATGCTGCGGGTCGCGCAGCCAGGCGGAGCGGCCTCGGCCGACGACGTCCGGGCAGACGACCCGGTATTCATCGCACAAAGCCTGCGCCAGGTTGTCGAAATCATCAGAGACCCGCGTCACGCCATGCACACATAGCAACACTTTCGGGTTCTGCGGGTCGCCCCACTCCTTGTAGGCCATGCGATGCAGCCCGGCCGGGGAAATGCACTGCACTGAATCGATCCGGAATTGCGTCATTTTGATCCGTGTCCGCTTGTCATTCGCACATTTTACTGGGCGTTCCGCTTAAAATCCCAAGTGGCTTCAGGGGCCACCAACTCAGTCAGAGGAAATCATGCAAGGCAATTCGCTCAAGGGTAAGACGTCGCTCGTCACCGGCTCGACGTCGGGCATTGGCCTGGGGATCGCGCGCAAGCTCGCGGCCCAGGGCAGCAACATCGTGTTCAACGGCTTTGGCGACCTGAAGGAAATCGAGGCACTGCAGGCCGGCGTGCGCGACGAGTTCGGCGTGCAGACGGCGTATCACAACGCAGATATGTCCAAGCCAGCGGAAATCGAGGCCATGATGAAGTTTGCCGCCGAACGCTTCGGCGCCGTGGACGTGATGGTGAACAACGCCGGCATCCAGCACGTCGCGAACGTCGAGGACTTCCCGGTCGAGAAATGGGACGCGATCCTGGCGATCAATCTCTCGTCCGCCTTCCACACCACCCGCCTTGCCCTGCCCGCCATGAAGGCGCGCAATTGGGGCCGCATCATCAACATCGCCTCGGTGCACGGTCTCGTCGGTTCGGCGCAGAAATCGGCGTACGTCGCCGCCAAGCACGGCATCGTCGGCCTGACCAAGGTGACCGCGCTGGAGAACGCGCACACCGGCGTCACCTGCAACGCTATCTGCCCGGGCTGGGTGCTCACGCCGCTGGTGCAGAAGCAGGTCGATGCGCGTGCCGCGCAGCAAGGCATGTCGAACGACGATGCGAAGAAGAGCCTGCTGGCCGAGAAACAACCGTCCGGCGAATTCGTGACGCCCGAACAATTGGGCGATCTCGCGGTCTTCCTTTGCAGCGACGCCGCCAGCCAGGTGCGCGGCGTGGCATGGAACATGGACGGCGGTTGGGTGGCGCAGTAAGCCTCCCAAGCATCATGTAGCCGCTGTTGTGCAACGCGGGCCTTGGTCGTACCGAGGCCGATGTTCATCGGGAGCGGCGGATGTGGAATTCATCTCGCGCTCCGGCCATTCGCTGGAGCGTTTTTCTTTTGGCCGCCGTTTCGGCATGGAGGGCGAGCAACGTGTTTGCTGCGGCCGGTGAGCCGATTCTCGGCGCCAGCCAAGCCGTTCATGTCGGCGTGCCGGCCGGCATGGACGCCTCGCCCTTCGACGAGCCGAGGACCTTGCAAGTCCCGCCGGGCTTCTCGATTTCCGTCTATGCCCGCGTAAAGGGCGCCCGCTTCATGGCGGTCGCGCCGAACGGCGATCTGCTGGTCTCGAATCCCGGTGCAGGCACCGTCGTACTGCTGCACGCCGAGAGTGGCAAGCCGCCGCGCGCCTCCACCTTCGCCTCCGACCTGACCCGCCCGCACGACATCGTGTTCCACCGACTGGGGGACGCGACTTACGTGTACATCGCGGAATCGAATCGCATCATTCGCGCCCGCTATACCGAAGGCCAAGCCACGCTAGGCAAGCCTGAAGTCGTCGTGTCCGACCTGCCCGACGCATCCAGCTTCGTGCTGCGCGGCAGTTACGGCCATCAGCTGAAGAACATTGCGCTCAACGGCAACAAGCTCTACGTCTCGATCGCCTCGACCTGCAACGCCTGCGTCGCCGACACCACCTCGGACCCGATCCGCAATGCGATCTACGAGTACGACGCCGACGGCAAGAATCGCCGCCTGTACGCGCGCGGCCTGCGCAACGCAGAGGGGGTCCGCTTCCGGCCCGGCACCAACGAGCTCTGGGCCGTCGTGAACAACCGCGACAATATCGCCTACCCTTTTCACAAGGACTGGGACGGCGATAGCAAGGACGACTTCGGCCGCGTCATGCAAAGCTATGTCGACGGCCATCCGCCGGACCTGCTGGTGAAGGTGCGCGACGGCGGCAATTACGGCTGGCCCTTCTGCAATTCGAATCCGGACAACGGCCTCGACAACATGCCGTACGACCGCGACGCGCAACTCAATCCGGAAGGCGACAAGCTCGACTGCAGCAAGATCGATCGCGCCACCAAGGGACTGCCGCCCCACTCCGCGCCGCTCGGGATGAATTTTCTGCAGGACTCCGGCCTGCCGCCGCCCTATCGCAACGCATTGGTGACGGCCCTCCACGGCTGCTGGAACTGCAGCGCTTTCAATGGCCACAAGGTGCAGCTCTATCCGCTGCGCGAGGATGGCAGCGTGGGCGACGCAGTCGATCTCGTGACTGGATGGGTCACGGACGCGAAGGCGAAGGACCGCTGGGGACGTCCGGTCACCGCCGTGCCTGACGGGAAAGGCAATCTCTATATTTCGGACGACTACGCCGGCGCGATCTACCGCCTTTCGTCGTCTCGCTGAAAAGAAAAACGGCGCCACGCAGGCGCCGTTCTTTCGGGACGGGGAGTCGGTTCAGACCGCGCTCGTATCCAGCTCGGCTTCCGTCTTCTCGACAAGTTCTTCCTTCGTCACGCCCGGGGCCAGCTCAACCAGCTTCAGGCCCTGCGGCGTCACGTCGATCACGCCGAGATCGGTGATGATGCGGTTCACCACGCCGACACCGGTCAGCGGCAAATTGCACTGCTTGAGAATCTTGGGCGATGTCGTGCCGTCCTTCGCCTTCGCGACGTGCTCCATCAGCACCACGACGCGCTTCACGCCGGCAACGAGGTCCATCGCGCCGCCCATGCCCTTGACCATCTTCCCAGGGATCATCCAGTTGGCCAGGTCGCCGTTCTGGCTGACCTGCATGGCGCCGAGGATGGCGATGTTGATCTTGCCGCCGCGGATCATGGCGAACGAGTCGGCCGAGCTGAAGAAGGACGAGCCCTTCAACGCGGTGACGGTCTGCTTGCCGGCGTTGATCAGGTCGGCATCCACTTCGTCTTCGGTCGGGAACGGGCCGATGCCCAGCAAGCCGTTTTCCGACTGCAGCCAGACCTCGATGTCGGTCGGCACGTAATTGGCGACCAGGGTCGGCAGGCCGATGCCCAGGTTCACATAGAAGCCGTCCTGCAGTTCTTTCGCCGCACGGGCGGCCATTTCATCACGAGTCCATGCCATGTTCGTTCTCCGCTTACTTTGCACGCGTGGTGCGTTGTTCGATGCGCTTCTCCGGGTTCGCATTCACGACGATGCGATGCACGAAGATGCCGGGCGTATGGACGTCGTCCGGATCGATCTCGCCGGTCTCGACCAGTTTCTCGACCTCGACGATGGTGACCTTGCCGGCCATGGCGACGTTCGGGTTGAAGTTGCGGGAGGTCTTGCGGAAGACCAGGTTGCCGGACTTGTCAGCCATGTAGGCCTTGACCAGCGACACGTCGGCGACGAGCGAGCGCTCCATCACGTATTTCTCGCCGTCGAACTCGCGGACTTCCTTGCCGTCGGCGACGATGGTGCCCACGCCGGTCTTGGTGAAGAAGGCCGGAATGCCGGCGCCGCCCGCGCGCAGCTTCTCGGCCAGCGTGCCCTGCGGCGTGAACTCGAGCTCGAGTTCGCCGGCCAGGTACTGGCGCTCGAATTCCTTGTTCTCGCCGACGTAGGACGCGATCATCTTCTTGATCTGGCGTGTGTTCAGCAACTGGCCGAGGCCGAAGCCGTCGACGCCGGCGTTATTCGAGATGGCGGTCAGGTTCTTGACGCCGGAATCGCGGAGCGCGGCGATCAGCGCCTCGGGAATGCCGCACAAGCCGAAACCGCCGACGGCGATCATGTGGCCATCCTGGATCACGCCGGCCAATGCGCTGGCGGCGTCGGGATACACTTTGTTCATACCAACCCCTCTTGTTGTGTAAAGTAAGGCCCTGCCGGGTCTCCTTGCGTGCCGCCAGCATAAGTTGGTGGACTGTTGCCCGCAATACCGTAAAAATACGAATTATTTCCTACAAGAATCCGCGTCGAAGCGGAGGCCCGAGACAGCCGATGAACGCCCCCCTGCCGATCGATTTCGAGACGATATTCAAGCACGCGCCGGTCGGCATGTGCGTCTCGCAGCACCGCGTCATCCACGCCTGCAACGACGCGCTCGCCGTCATGTTCGGCTATCGGCCTGAAGAACTGGTCGGGCAGTCATTCCGGGTACTCTACCCCACGCTCGACGAGTTCGAACGTACCGGCGCGCGCATCATTCCGATCATGAGCGCCAAGGGCCACTACTCCGACGAGCGCATCATGAAGCGCGCGAACCAGGAGCTATTCTGGTGCCATGTGACGGGCCGCTCCTTGACGCATGACGACCCGCATGCGGCAGGCATCTGGACCTTCGAGGACTTGAGCGCAAAGCGCCCGGTGACGGCTGAGCTGACGCCGCGCGAACGCGAGATCGCGGCCTTGCTGGTGGAAGGCAAGACGAGCAAGCTGATCGCCCGCCAGGTCGGCCTCAGCCCGCGCACGGTGGAGATGCACCGCGCCAAGCTGATGCGCAAGTTCGCCGCCGCGACGTCCAGCGAACTGGTCCATCGCCTGATGGGCGTGGCCGGCTAGGCGTCGGCCAGCAAGGCCCGGATGCGGTCCGGCAAGGGTCGCGACTTCTCTTCGGGAAAATTCACCCACACCACTTTCGCCCCGCCTTCGGCGGACAGGACATCCGGCTGATCGACGCGCCGGATTTCGTGGTAAGTCTCGAAGCTTGAGCGCCCCGACGTGCCCACGAAGGTCAGCACCTCGATCTCGCCCGGATACTTCAGCTGCTTCAGGAAGCTGCAGCGCGCGTTGATGATAACCGGCCCCTCGCCTTGCGGATCGGGTTCGCAGCCTGCCACACGAAACCACTCGATGCGGGCGCTTTCGAGATAACGAAAATAAACGGTGTTGTTCACGTGTCCCATCGCGTCCATGTCGCCCCAGCGGATCGGCATGCGCATGGAGTGCACCAGCTTGCGCGGTCCCTCGCTCATTGGGCGCTCATCCCGTCGTCGGCGGTCATGATGGCGCCGTTGATGAAGCGGGATTCGTCGGAAGCGAGCAGCAGCAGCAAACCGTCGAGGTCTTCCGGATTGCCGACGCGCTTGCGCGGCAGCAGGTTGATCAGCTGCTGCCCCTGCTCGCTGGCGAAGTGCTCGGCGTTGATCTCGGTGGTGATATAGCCAGGACAGATCGCATTGACATTGATGTTATAGCGCCCCCACTCCACCGCCATGGACTTCGTCATGTGCACGACCGCCGCCTTGCTCATGCAGTAGATGCCGATCTGCGGCAGCACGCGCAGGCCGGCGACGGAAGCGATGTTCACGATGCGATGCTGCTTCTTCGGATCGCCCTTGGCGCGGGCAATCATGCGCTTGGCCGCTTCCTGCGCGACGAAGAAGGCGCCGCGCTGGTTGGTGTCCATCACGAAGGCGTAGTCCTCTGGCGTGACGTCGACCAGGCGCTGCGTCGTCGAGACGCCGGAGTTATTGATCAGGATGTCGAGCGGGCCGGCCTCGGTCTCAGCATGGGCGATGGCCGATTTGATGCTGCCGTAGTCCGTCACGTCGAGCGCCACCACATGCGCAGCGCCGCCGTTGGCCTCGATCTCCGCACGCAATTCCTTGAGACGCTCCACGCGTCGCGAAGCCAGCACGACTTGCGCGCCCGCCTGCGCCAGCACCTTCGCGAAACGGGCGCCGAGGCCGCTCGAGGCGCCCGTCACCATCGCGATCTTTCCTTCGAGATTCATTTCGATTCCCACGTTTTCTCCTTGTGTGTCTATCCGGGCGGCCGGGGGTTGATGCAAGCCGTTATGATTATACGAATGGCCGTTGTTTAGAGCCTGTCGTCTAGCATTCTGACGCAAAATCCGTAACAATTAGCACGTTCGTTCGAAAATTTTCCAATCACCGAGACTACACATGACGCAGACCCAGAACCTCGTAGAACAATACGGCCCGCGCGAATCCATGGAATACGACGTCGTGATCGTCGGCGGCGGCCCGGCAGGCCTGGCTGCGGCGATCCGGCTCAAGCAACTTGCCGCCGAAAAAGGCAGCGAGGTATCGGTCTGCGTGCTCGAGAAAGGCAGCGAGGTCGGCGCGCACATTCTCTCCGGCGCCGTGATGGACCCGATCGCGATGAACGAGCTGTTCCCGAACTGGAAGGAACTCGGCGCGCCGCTGAACGCGGAAGTCACCGAAGACCGCTTCCTGTTCCTCTCCGAAACCAAGGCATACAAGACGCCGAACTGGATGCTGCCCGGCTGCTTCCAGAATCATGGGAACTACGTCATTTCGCTGGCCAATGTCGTACGCTGGCTGGGCCAGCAGGCGGAAGCTCTCGGCGTCGAAATTTTCCCGGGCTTCCCGGCGGCCGAAGTGCTGTACAACGACGACGGCTCGGTCAAGGGCGTCGCGACCGGCAACATGGGCGTGGACCGCCACGGCAATCCGACCGATGCGTTCCAGCTCGGCATGGAGCTGCACGCGAAATACACCTTCTTCGCCGAAGGCTCGCGCGGCCACCTGGGCAAGCAGCTGATGTCGAAGTTCGACCTCAACAAGGACAAGGATCCGCAGACCTACGCCATCGGCATCAAGGAACTGTGGGAAATCGATCCGAAGATGCACCAGCCCGGCCTCGTGGTCCACACCGCCGGCTGGCCGCTCGATGCCGACACCTACGGCGGCTCCTTCCTCTATCACCTTGAGAACAACCAGGTTGCGGTCGGCTACGTGGTCGGCCTCGCCTATCAGAACCCCTATCTGTCGCCCTACGAGGAGTTCCAGCGCTACAAGACGCATCCGGAAATCCGGAAGTTCTTCGAAGGCGGCAAGCGCATCTCGTACGGCGCTCGCGCCATCACGGCCGGCGGCCTTCAGTCGCTGCCGAAGCTGACGTTCCCGGGCGGTGTGCTGATCGGCTGCGACGCCGGCTTTCTGAACGCTTCGCGCATCAAGGGCAGCCATGCCGCGATGAAGACCGGCATGCTGGCCGCTGAAGCCGCATTCGCCGCGCTCGCCGGCAACCGCCAGCATGACGAGCTGACGAGCTACCCGGAGGCATTCAAGACTTCCTGGCTGCACGAAGAGCTCTACAAGGCACGCAACTTCAAGCCGTTCATGAGCAAGGGTTTGTACACCGGCACGCTCATGGTCGGCATCGATCAGATCGTCTTTGGCGGCAAGGCGCCGTGGACGTTGCGTCACCAGCACGCCGATCATGAATGCCTGCGTCCGGCGTCCGAGTTCAAGCCGATCGCCTATCCGAAGCCGGACGGCAAGCTGACCTTTGACCGGCTGTCGTCGGTATTCATCTCGAACACGAATCACGGCGAGGACCAGCCGGTGCACCTGACCCTCAAGGACCCAAGCGTGCCGGTGAAGATCAACCTGCCGAAATATGCCGGCCCCGAGCAGCGCTACTGCCCGGCCGGCGTGTACGAGTTCGTGCAGGCGGAAGGTGGCGGCGAGCGTCTGCAGATCAATGCGCAGAACTGCGTTCATTGCAAGACCTGCGACATCAAGGACCCGACGCAGAACATCGTCTGGGTGACGCCGGAAGGCGGCGGCGGGCCGAACTATCCCAACATGTAAGCCCAGTAGTTGGCCCTCGTCCCCGCGCAGGCGGGGACCCATGCTGAACGTCCATATCACGCTGCCTATGGGGGGGCGCCGAGCCCGGGAACGACGTGCCATCTTTCGTGCGCTGGTGATTCACGTTACGATATTTTCGCGCCGCAGGCCCGACGGTTTATTCCCGCGACGCCTTGGCCATCGCCTCGAATTCTTCTGGCTGCATCGGCCGCGCGAACATGAAGCCCTGCGCGTAATCGCAGCCGGCGTCCTGCAGGAGCGCGCGCTGCACCCGCGTCTCCACGCCTTCCGCCACCACCTTGAGCCCCAGCTTGTGGGCCATCACGATGATCGCCTCGCACAGCGCAAGGTCCCCCACATCGTCCTCCAGGGTCGTGGCGAACGTCTGGTCGATCTTCACGTAGTCGATGTCAAACCGCTTCAGGTGCGACAGCGACGAGTAACCCGTGCCGAAGTGGTCGAGCGCCACCTGCAGCCCCATCGCCTTGTACCGGCGCAGGCGCTCGATGACCTGGTCGACGCCATCGAGCAGCACGCCTTCGTTGATCTCGATGATGATGC
>SPQI01000445.1 GCA_004570315.1 Oxalobacteraceae bacterium OM1
GCGAGCCACCCACGCTATCCAACATCAAGGTTGCAAATAGGAGGGTGACCATAGAATTGCTGTGGCGCCCTACGACGGGCAGCGTAGGGCAAATGTATTGTGCGATCAGGCGATTAGGGCCGCAGGGCGGCTGCTCACCTCCATCAGGTTTTCCACGGGGTAGACCACCACGGATTCGTTATGCAAGACGTTGCCGGCCTTGTCCGCGAGCTTCAGTTCGGTGCCGCGCGCGCCGGCGACGGCGAGGAAGTGCCGGGGATTCCCACCGCGGAAATAGTAAAGGCGGCCCAGTACGATCTTGGCGAGCTGATCCGCTTCGTGCTGACGATCGCCGGCACGCCGCAGTTTATCTGCCAGGTCGAACAACTCATTGGCGTTCAAACGTCGGCCCGGGGTTGAGCCATGCATTGCAACCAAGTCGGTCCCATCGATACAGGTCACAATGGTGTTCATGGCGTTACAGCGGGATTGTGACGACCGTGGCGCGTTGACCAGTTTGGTCTCTTCGGCCGGCACCGCAGGGGCGGTGATGCCGGGCTTGGCGAGCGCGATGAGCTGTCGAGCCGGAATGAGGTATTCCTTGTCCGTTACAATCAGCAACACAACCACTTCGGTGCGGCTTGCCGTCATGCCGCGCACTTCGTACTTCTTATCGGAATACATGGACTCGCTATTTAACCGCCGCAAACCAGAATTCGGATCACTGGCCACCAGTTCGTACAGGCGGGCTTCTTTCGACTGACCGCCATTAAAACCCTGTTAGATTTAAAGCTGAAATTGCTGTCGTTGTAGGTTAGCTTGCCCATGGCAAGCGAACTGAGGCCGCGCTTCTTGGCTAGCGCCTCGAACGCCTGGTCGACATCCTTGCAAAGGGCCTCGAAAAGAACCTTGAGGTCGCAGGTGTCTATCATCACTTTCTTCTGTAATAGCCGATGCACAATTGCATGGCATCTCGTGATGTCTGATGAAAAGTAAAAGGCGTAGATCGTACCCTTGTTCCCGCAGCCAGCATCGGGCAGCGTTTCAGACGACAAGCAAACATTCCAAAGGACAGCAGTCGGCCGCGCACGTTGCGCGATTGAATTTCACTCCCCAAATTGAGGCAACGATTGCTTGGACTCTGACGTTCGTCAAAGCCGGCATGGCAGTCAAGAGAATGATGGTAAGCCCCGTCCAGACTTGAGCTTTCTACCTGTAGTTCTAGTGCGAGTCCACGAATGGAAGTCAACTCTACAGCCATCAATGACTTGATTAGCTCGTTCTACGAAGCAGCGTTGGACCCGACTCAGTGGGAGACCGGGCTACGGCATTTTGCAGCACTGACGAACGCGGTAGGGGCATGTCTGTTGTTCGGCGACACGCAAGAACCTACCGCAAATATTGCGTTCTTTCTCGGCCACTCGCCCGAGTCGGTCAAAGCGTACAACGACTACTATTTCGCGCTTGACCCCCTCGTTGAGATTGCGGTGCAAAGCAGTCCGGGCGTATGGATGAATGACTGGAGAGATACACCGGCCGAACGACTTTTAAAAAGCGAGTTTTATAACGATTTCATGCGTCGTTACGACACGAATGCCGCAATGGCGTCGTTGCTCCTCCGATCTGGATCGACCGTTGCGTCAATTTCGGTTCAGCGTCCCATTGGTCAAGAACCATTTTCCAAAGGAGATCAAGCCCTGGCCGAACTGGTCTTTCCTCACATGCAACGTGCGATGCGCATTTATCAAAGAGTGCACCAAATCGGCATTCAGTCAGAGGCAGCAAATGCAGCTTTAGACCATCTATTTGCACCTATCTTCATTGTCGAAGGTAGCGGCAAGGTGCTGTTCGCTAACCGCGCTGCCGACAAACTTTGCGGCGTGGGGGGGGTAATCTCTATAAGCAACGGGAAGCTTTGTTCTCGAACGCGAACCCTTGAACTTGAATCGGCATTGTTTGCAGCTGCGCACGCACGAGGAGGAAGGGCGCGAGCATTACGGCTTACTGCTGAAGCCGAAACCCAGTCGCTCGACCTCGTGGTCATGCCGATGAATGCTGGAGTTCAGGTAAATCAGTGGAGACGGCCATTAGCGCTGGTTGTGGCTCATCGTCACGGGTTCTCGTGGCCCTCGCTTGATCAACTGCTGCATGAGCTGTATGGACTGACTTCGACAGAGGCACGCATTGCGCGATTACTGGCCGACGGATCAAAGCCTGCAGAGGTAGCAGATGCGCTTTGCGTAAGCGTATTGACCGTGAAAAGCCATCTCAAAGCAATATTCTTGAAAACGGGTGTTCGCCGCCAAGCCGAGCTGTGCAAGCTTGTGCTACCTCTTGGCTCCGCTCTGCCGGAGCATTCTGTAAATTAGCCCTCGCCTTGCATACTCCCCCATATGGGGGATACGCAACTCCGGTTTGAAACTTATTCTGAAGGCTCCTCGCTAGAGCCACCGCGGATGCGGTCCAACCACCGGAGACTCCTATGAAGAAACTTTTCATCACCGCATCCTTAGCCGCCGTAGCGCTGGGCGGTTTTGCACAAACAACGTCGCCGTTCGGCGTTGCGACTTCAGAGGAAATCAGGGCCGCAAAAGCCAATGATCGGATAAGGTTGAGCGCTCTGGCCGCCTGGGACAAGCTACCGGCGAAACAAAAACAAGCACTGCTCAGCAACTTCGCCACGCTCACCAGTGAACAACGTCTTGCTTTAATTAATAAAACGCCGGGGCTAGCCAGCCTGTCCGATCCAGAGAAGCAAGCCTTGCTGGATTACATCAACACAACGGTGCCGCTACCGGTGACACCGCCGCTGCTGAACTACGCTATAACTAATGCGACATTCACTCCGTTCAATGACGGAACGGGGATGGGGCGTTTCTCTTTCACGTACAACTTGGGAGGAACCCGATCCGGCAGTGATGGCACGTGTATTCCTTACATGTTTGCCGTCATCACCGACGCCAGCGGTGTGGTCAGGGTGACCTTCCGGTCATCAACGCAGACGTGTTATCACAGTCCAGAGCAGGATGCACCGGTCACGCTCAGCTCACCGGAGATCTCCGAAACATTCGTGAACCCCTTCACGGTTACGTACTACGGCTATTCCCTAGATGAGTCAGGGAACGAAGTTAAGGTTACGCAGGTTTATTCATATACTTTCAACGTGACGCGCCTCTCTCCGTAGTATTCCGTTTTGCCCGTGAAAAGAAATACGCTTACATCCCGTTAGCTGTCGGGAGTGACGTCGCAGGGCGCCAAAGTAAGTGCAACTGGCGCCACAGTTAGGCAACTGGATGCCACAGTTGCTGCAACTGACCTACCGAAGCGATAGGGGCCAGAAAAGTGAATGGGCCAATCCATTGGATCGGCCCATGGTCATTAATGGAGGTGCCTTTTCGATTGTGCGCAGTCACGGCCGATGACCACCCACAACCTGCCGTTGGTGACGCTTGGGTGTCAGACACAAATCGACCCACAACCGCCTGTCACCTTGCTCCGAACGTCTACGTTGACCGGCGCGTAAGCGCGTCTGCGTCCAACACCAGGTTAGCCAAAGAAAGAATCAGGATACGCATCGTTTTCGGCGTAAAAGATTACGCTTTCCAGCGCCTGGTCGATGGGCGGGACTTGGCCATTGTGGTTTTCGCGCCAGGCATCTAGTAGCTCACGGACGAGTTCTACTTCAAGAAAATATTCCATGCCGGGGCATTGTTCTGCCGCGACCTCTCGCACTGGACGCTGTCGATCGACGTCAGAAAAGTTCACCAGCACAGCCGCCGAAAGTGGACGAAATTCACCATTGGTGCGATGCGCAAAGATCGTCGCCTCATCGGGCGCCGCTGCTATTCCGGTGATAATTTCTTGTAGTGTCATTGCGGCTAACGCCAAGTTAAACGGCGCGCCTGCGCGGCCGGCTTCAACATTAAGTTAGCTACCATTGTCGGCGACTCGCTGCGCAAGAAGTTTGGGAACGCCGAAGCCCCAAGTTTTTATTGAGAGCGATTCAGCGCTTAGAGGCGTGTTCGACAAGTCTATGGCGGCCTCACCAAGGATCATTCCACCAGTCTCCGTAACCGCCTTCAAATGAGCGAAGGCAAAATCTACGACAAAGCGACCTGCGAGCTTCTCTGATGTAGGAGGCGTTACGTCAGACCAAGACACAACCCCGGCAATAAACATTCGCGTACTGGATTTGCCTTCGATCGCATGTACTCCCACCACACAACCCGCGCCGAATCGCCCGCCATCGAGCGGAATGGCCCAAAACTGCCCCCGCTTAAGATGCCGCGTCGACTTTGGAATGAAGGGGTAGTTCTGCGTAGGCATTTGAGAGCTAACACTTAAGTTGACCGGCGCCGGTTGGCGTCAGAGTCCAACACGACGTTAGACGAGCTGCCATAGCGGACGCGGGCTTCCTCGGACGATATGCACGTTAATGCGGCCGGCCCACCACCGTGCAGATGGGACTGCGGAGACGTCTTCTCCCAAAGTCGCCCGTCAGTTGGATCTCGGTACAGAACGCTCCAGTCGCCATTTGCAACATGCTCGAGGACAGTAGTGGTCAGATTTTCAATCCTGCGGCAAATGGCGTCTGCTACGACCTGACGACCGCTCATGAACCACTGTCCGACGAGTTCCGTTTCGTGTACTTTAAGCATTGTCTGCCTGGCGCTGGAGTAACCACCGCAAAGCGTCCGCGTTCATTCGGCGCTGGACATTAAATACACGCCTACCTGATAGGCACGAATTCACCTTCATGCTCCGAGGGCTTGACCATAAAGGCTTTGCCAACCACATCCTTGATTGAAATCGGACCTAATAAGCGACTGTCCATGCTCCGATCACGGTTGTCTCCAAGCACGAAAATGCTACCTTCTTGCAAAACTATTGGCTCAAATTTCTTTGAGTACGGCGTTTGGCGGTTGGCGGGCAAAACATAAGTTTCAACAAACTGCTGGTTGTTAATGAACAGGTTTCCCTCCCTGATTTCCAAACGATCACCGGGAAGAGCTACGACTCGTTCGATAAATACATTGTTATCGTGCTTGACCGATCTGAACGCGACAATGTCGCCGCGCGTCGGCAATGCGTCACCGTAAATCTTCAAATCGGCCAGGACAATTTGCTTTCTTTTGAGAGTGGGTTCCATATTGGCCGCATGGACTACATAGGTGGCAAACCCAGTCGGAATATCGTGCTCAAGTTTTGCGATTGCTTCGGTGTATGCCTGAAACGCTATAGGCGGGGCAGAGGCAAATTTTCGATACAGAACCTTATCTGAAAAGGACGTAGTTACTCCCGTCAAGGTTTGAGCTTTATCCTCATATACAAAAGCCCGACCGGAAATCGTCGCTCCAGTCATATCTCGTCCGCTCAAATGAATATCTTGTTTACGATCGTCGAAGGTCGCAAGAAATCGTCCCCCCGAAACTTTATGACATTCGTCTTGGCTGCAGTTCTTCGACGTCCTTTCGCCACCTAGAATGATTGCGCTGCCATCTTCTCTAAGATAGATCGCAAACCCGGTTTGCAAAAATTCTCCATCGAAAACGGTATCGTTGGTTGCCCAAACTCCGACGACCTTGCTGGGCATTCCTGCAAAACAAACTGCTGATATAGCCAGCAACGCAAAAAAGGTTAATAGCCGTTTATTCATTTTAGGAAGGATTGTCATGGAACGTAACGGTTAAGCTGACTGGCACGGGGCGGCGGAGCCGAGCGCCAAGTTAGGTGGCGGCGTGCCGATGAAGACACTAAGGCAGGTAATGATTGCCTTCCGAAGCCGCTCATAATCAAGTCCTTTCGGCACACGCGCAGGCCTTTCCGGTAGGTTCTCGACAATGCTACTGGAAACCACAGGCAGAACTACATCGTAATCGACCAATGCAAACGTTCCGGCGTTGATCGAAATGTGCAGTGCAAGCACTCGCCGAGTCTTGCCGGTGAAGGGATCCTTATAGCTACTCAGTTTGCTGGGCTTCGGTGCCGAACGCTGATCATTAGTGTCAGCAACGTCGAGTGACATGAGCACAATCATCAACCGATCCAGGTCGCCGCCGAAGTCGCCGTCGCTTAACGCCTTGTTTAGCCAATCTTCGACCCTTGCCAATGCCGGGAGAAGCATCTGTGCATCGTCTTCCCAGGTGATTGACGTAACGCGAAAGTGCATATTGCAGCCTAACGTGGTGGATAACCAGCGGCGAAGCCGCCTGTGTTGATCAGCATGTTAGGCAAGCGGCGAATGGTTCTCTAGCTCAAGAGTCATGAAGACGCTGTAGGGATCGAGGTTGTAGTCTCCAAATGGACCGCAATGCTGAAAGCCAACGCTTTCGTATAGATGGTGCGCGGCCTGAAATGTTTGGGCCGGACCGGTTTCCAAGCTCAGACGCTTGTAGCCGCGGCGGCGTGCTTCAGCCAAAATGTGGTTCAACACTGCGCGTCCTGCGCCTCGGCCCCGCAGAGCGCTTGGCGTTCTCATTGATTTGATTTCGCCGTGCTCAGGACCGAGTTCTTTAAGAGCGCCGCACCCGAGAAGCACGCTGCCCTCTCGGACAGACCAGAACGTAATCTCGGGCCTTTTCAGGCTGGTCACGTCGAGCGCGTGGACGCTCTCAGGCGGCGAGAGTTCGTGCATGTTGCGCAGGTGTTCTTCGAGCAGGGCGTACACGTCAGCGCGGGCAGGATCGTCAATTTCAATTCGCATGGCAGTATGAATTATTCTTGGTGTCTAACGTTGAGCTGACCCGCGCATAGCGTGGGCGTCGAGCGACAAGTTAGAGAGTTGCGTATTCTTCATTTCGCTCTGTCGCCGTACTGCACTATTCCAATTCGTCGGCCAACTGCCACGAGCAATGGAAAGCTAAAGAGCAGGACGAGAGTAGCTCCAATCCAGCGCGAACTTTCATATCTCTTGGCATATGAAAAAACTCTCCCTCTGGGAGTATCTACCTGATAGACCTGTTTACCGTCGTGCCAGACCGTAACTTGCGTGGGCCTCTTTTCGTATTCGCGGAAGTCATTCGGCTCGCACATTTTTAGCCTCCAGCCGTTCGAACACGCAACTATTGCCCCTCCGCCGGTTGCGAATATCACCTTAATGTTATGACCGGATCCAATAATCTCTTTAACTTGCGCCGCATCTTTCGTCAGCTCAGAAAGCCGTGGAGTAAACGGGTCCCAAGTAGCGTAAGCGAAGAAAGTGGCAAACACGGTGAAGAACACTACTGCTAGTTTGCTCATTTCGTCTAACGTTTAAGCTGACGTGCACTTTCGCGTGCCACGGTCCAGTGGCAAGTTAAGCTAATAGCATTTGATTTCAAGCACCATCTCCGTTTTCCTATGCGGGATGCCCGCATCGTGCAAGGCAGCGGAAAGTCTATCAAGGTCCTGCTTGCCGTCATCGACCCGCCAGTTCGGCGTACCGGCCCCGACTTCGAGGCTGAACCGAGCGGGGACCAGGACATGCGCGATTTCCGCGTATTCGAAAGGCTGGCCCCATGGTCCACCATCCGCGATGTGCGTGCTGCAGATATCGCTCTCCTTAGGTAGCTCAGCTCCCCAATAGCCAGCATCCTCGGATAGTCGCCTGAAGGTCGTCCAGGCACACCAGGACTTAGTCTGCCCCGGTGCGGGACGACCTGCGCCAAGTACCTTGGCGCATATCAGAAAGAACAGCTTCCAATCCGCGTCTGTCATATGCCGCTTAACGTATGAGTTCACCGGCGCGAAGCGTCGGTGTGCAATGGAATGTTAAATGCCGGCACGCCAGCTTAATATCCATACCGTGCCGGGTTGGCCAAGATAGCGTCCGCTGTCTGATTTGCCTGCTCATCAGTCAAATTGGCTGCCAACAAAATATCCGTCATTTTCTTCTTATTCCGCTGCTTGGCGGCTCGACCAAATTCATCGATAAGGCCAAGTTCGAATAGGCGCTCATTGACGGTCATCCCAGCAAGACGGTCAGCAGTCATAGCGAAGTAAGCATTTAACGACTACGTTGACCGGCGCGAAGCGTCGGCGTCGAACTGCGAGTTAGGCGGCCCTGGCCGGAGGAGATATGCGGAAAGAGCCACGGCACCACCTGAAGCAACTGCTCCAAGGGTTGTTCTAACGGGGGCGTCGCCAAAAAAGATTAGAAACGGTACAGCAAAGCCCAGGACACACGCAGCGAACAGCAATACGTACTTATAGGGTCGCAAAATCAAGAATACCGGCACGCCGATAAGCAGCATTCCAAGAAATGAAGCTGGGACGGCAAGCAGAAAACCAAAAATAATCCCCCATTCGAAATCTGACGCTGCGCCAGCGTCCGAGCTTCCTAGTCCGGCTAGCGTCAACGCAGGGACGCTTGCAAAAGGGGCTAGGGCGATCGATTTCCAAGGGAAAGGGTGAATCTGCATATCGTTTAACGATTAAGGTAATGGACGCACGGCGTCAGTGTTCACCGGCGATTGAAATGGCGGCATGACGAAGCGCCTCTTACTCGGCGGTCGGAACACAAATCCAGATTTTCTCCGCATCCAAGACACCTTCAATTCCTATTTCATCGCGAAGCACTCCCATCACGTGGCGCACTGACCGTTCGGCGCTCCACTGTGCTCCACCTTGAAATTCAAACGAACCGTCCGCAGGATTCCAGCGAACACCTTTCGCCCCACGATATACGTGCTGGTAGGACGGCTTACCGCCGCTCCGTAGAACCAGACTTACATAGCCAGCATTGGCGACGATCTTTGCAATCGCCTCTATTTCCATGTGCCGAGCCATTTAACACCTAAGCTGAACAGCGCAGAGCGACCGCGTCCAACTGCAAGTTAGAGAAAGATGCATTCATGCCTCGACCCGATTGCGCAACAGGATGTGTATGGCTGTGACAGCTGCCGCCGGTACGGCACTGATCGCCGCGCCCATTGCGGCACCAAAACATAGCGCCATCATTGTGTCCTCATTTCCCTGTTGGCTACCCAAGGCAAGGCTCAAATGAATTGCGAGGTACGCGTAGTAAGCAGTCCCAAGCAGGCCGAGTACCGCCCACCATCGTACGAACAATCGCAGGAAGATCTTGGCAAGTGTCATCGGGCCTCTAACGTGAAAGTTCACCGACGCCAAAGGCGTGAGTGTGCAACGCCATGTTAGGCGGGCACATAGAATCCCCAGACATTGGCTGATAATTCACCGGCTGCAAAGCATATGCGCCGGCCGCCCATTTCGATCTCGTAGATGTCCAATGCGTGTAGCTGCTGCGGATAGCTTGGGTGCGGCAGACGAAGACCTGAGTCGTCTTTCTTCTTCCAATTGTGGCTCCAAGGATTGACACCCAACAGGTCAATCGCCTCGCCCTCAGCCACGACTCCTACCGGTTTCCAATCACTCATTGGCACACCTAACTGTTTATTGAATGGACAATGCCGTCCGTTATGCACGGCGGCCTGCCGTTATGCACGGCGCTTTGATCGCCCGCAAGCCGCGCCGGCGCTTGCCTTGCCGCGATACTGTCTAAATATACAGTATTAAATAAACGGGAAAAGCGGCATGTCTTCTACGCTACCAGAGCGCCCGCCCAAGCTGCTTGACCAGCTCCGACGGCGGGTGCGCGACAAGCATTACACCCTCAGCACCGAGCGCACGTATGTCTACTGGGCACGATGGTATATCCGCTTTCATGGCCTGCGCCATCCCGCCGATATGGGACCGGAGGAGATCCGCGCCTTCCTGTCCTACCTGAACAACGAGCGGCAAGTCGCCGGCGCCACATTCCGTCAGGCGCTCTGCGCATTGTTGTTCCTGTACAAGGAAGTACTGGGCATCGAACTGCCGTGGATCGACGGCGTGGAACCGCCCAAGCGAGTGGCGAAGCGACCGACGGTGCTGACCCAGACTGAGGTCGGCCTAGTCCTGGCGCAACTGGAAGGCGTGTATCAGTTGATCGGGCGCTTGCTATACGGCACCGGTATGCGTCTGATGGAATGCGCGCAGTTGCGCATTAAGGATGTGGATTTCCAGCGCCGCGAAATCATGGTCAGGGACGGCAAAGGAGGCAAGGACCGCATCACCATGCTGCCGCTGTCACTGGTGCAGCCGCTGCAGGCACAGGTCGCTACGGCGCGTCGCCTGTACGAGGGAGATCGGTTGTGCCGGCGGCCCGGGGTGATGCTGCCACATGCCCTGGAGCGCAAATATCTGCAGGCTGGCACGCAGCTGGGATGGTTTTGGGTCTTCCCGTCCGACCATGAGTCCACCGATCCACGTTCCGACATCATCCGCCGGCATCACATCTATCCTCAGACGATCCAGCGCGCGGTCAAGCGAGCGGTGCTGGCGGCAAGACTCACCAAGCCGGCGTCGACCCATACCTTGCGCCATTCCTTTGCCACGCATTTGTTAGAAGCCGGCTACGACATCCGGACGGTGCAAGAGCTGCTTGGCCATGCCGATGTCAGCACAACGATGATTTACTCACATGTGCTGAACAAGGGAGGCCGTGGCGTCATCTCGCCAATGGATCAGCTTGCGCCTTGAGCAGTCGAATGGCCGTTCTTGGCCGGACGCAGACCATTCGGCGGCCCGGTCCAATGTCCGTTCAACTCCACATTGCAGACAAAACCGCCCTCCATTGCATGGGTATGCAATGGAGGGCGGTGTAAGAATCAAAAAGCCAGTCGCCAGAACTTTGGCGCGATGTAGGTCAGTCGTAGCAACTACGGCCGAGGGCACGACCGCGCTTTGGCGCGGACGTCGGTAAGTCATTGATTCGCTTAAGACGTCAGTCGCATCTCCTGTAGCGCCTTACGGCTGGCGTAGGGCGCCAAAGTAAGTGCCCCTGGTGCTAGAGTTGTGCAACTGGATGTCAGAGTTAATGCGACAGACCTAAAGAGGATTTAATCAAGCAAGCCCGTCGGGACGCAAGGTGGTCCATCGGCGACATGACACTACGGCCTTCCTCGTTCAACACGTGAAAGTAAATCATGGTCGTTCCCGAGTCGGCATGGCCAAGCAGTTCCTGCGTCGTTCGGATGTCGTATCGGCGCACCTTTGTTGTTTCCAAAAATGGAAGCAGCATGTGAACGCGTGAGGATGTCACCCGATGAACGGCCACTCTCGACCAGTTGGGGAAGCTTGATTCGATTTGCCGTACGTGTGTTCAATACCGCCTGGCTGTCGCCTGCGCTACCGACGCCAATTGGAGATATCGACCCCATAACAGAATAGTCGTCCGCGCGGATGGCTTACCGACTGCTAATTCTTGGCCAGGTAACGATAAGGCGCAAAGATAGGAAGCATGCCGCGCTACATCTCCACGCCTCCGGCCCTGCAAACCACCCGATAGAGCAGGCTGCGAGATGCAACCCAGTGCGTTGGTTCCCGAACGAAAGACTTGCACGCCGTCGGCCAGGCTTGTAGGTTTAAGAAGCGACATGAACGCGTTCGTCGGGATAGTTCGGCGAACCTCAGCTAAAAACGGACACGAACGGCAGAGGCCAGCTGGTGTGCTGATCCCTACTTGCTGATCCTCGCGACGACAGGAATGAGTAGGGCGAACGTCACCGGTTTGCGCACGTGTGTCTCGAAGCCAGCCTGCAATGCCCGCTCGACGTCCCTGTCCCGGGTAAAGCCGCTCAATGCGATGGCAGGTGTCGTCGCCGTGGCGGGCAGTTTGCGCAGCGCCGCAAGCAACTCGTAACCGTCCATTCCTGGCATGCCGATATCCGAGATGATCAGCTGGAACGCCTCGGACGTGCGTTCCACTATTCTGATCGCCTGTGTCCCGCTCGACGCGCTCTTCACCTCAGCCCCCTCCGATGCCAATAGCGCAGACAGAGCTTCAACTGTTTCGACCGCATCGTCCACTAGCAGTACGCGCTTGCCGGCGAGACCGCCGGAAAGCGGCGTATCGTCTTGTGGAGCCGCAGTATGCAGGGCCGCGATCGGAAGGACCACCTGGAACAGCGATCCCCGCCCTTCCCCTTCCGACTTGGCCTCCACTGTCCCGCCGTGGCTGTGAACCAATTCCTTCACCAGCGCCAAGCCGATGCCCATGCCGCCATATTGCCGTGCCGTGCCGCTGTTGCCTTGGCTGAACATCTCGAAGATATGGGGCAGGAATTCCGTAGCGATCCCTTTCCCCGAATCCGCGACCTCGACGCACGCCATGTCTTGCTCGGCGCGCACCCTGACTTGCACGCGCCCGCCCGCCGGGGTGAACTTTAATGCATTGCTCAAGAGGTTCCAGACGATCTGTTCGATGCGGACGACATCGCCATGGACGATGAGGTCGCCGGACGTGGCCTCCAGCGTGAGATCGACTTTCTTTTGCTTCGCCTCTTCCTGCATCAGGCGCGTGACATGGCTGACCCGCTCAGTCAGGTTGAGCTGCGTATGCGTGAGCGTCAGCTTTCCGGTATGCAGCCGCGACAAGTCCATCAGGTCGTCGATGATCCTGGCCTGCCCCTCTACCATCCGCTTGATTGTCGTCGTGCCTCGAACGACATTGGGAAGTCCGGCAGTCTCCGGCATCCGACTCAGCATTTCGGCGGTGAGCAGTATAAGGTTGAGCGGTTGCTTGAGCTCGTGCGACAGCACCGCGAAGAACTCATCCCGCACCCGCGCCGCTTCCTCCGCCCGAATCCGTTCCTGCCGCTCCCATTCCAGCTTGGCGTCCTGCTGATCGCGCTGCCATTTGGAATTGGTCAGGTCGCGCGCAATTTTGACGAAGCCCGGCATCTCGCCGTCGATGAACGGCGAGGTAATGCCGCTGCAGAACACGCGGGAGCCGTTCTTGCGGACGTGCCAGCGATCGTCTTCGGCGCGGCCGTCTTCCGTGGCGCGTTGCAGCTCTTCCTGGAACGCCCCCTTTGCCAAATCTTCCGGGGTGTACAGCAGCGCGCCGCTCTGGCCAATGATCTCGGATTCGGCATAACCAAACAGCCGCTCGGCGCCGCCGTTCCAGCTGGTAACAATACCGGCGGCGTCCATGGTCGCGATCGCATAGTCGCGGGTACTGGCGGTAATCAGTCGCGTCCGTTTTTCGCTGGCGGCAAGCTTTTCTTCCGCACCCTTGCGACGTGAGATATCGATGAAGGACAACACTAAGCCTTCGATGCGGTCCTCCGCGGTCCGGTATGGCAGAAGCCTAGCGATATACCACTGCCCATCGTCCGTGCCGCGCACTTCGCGCTCGAACGGTTGAAGCTTATCGAACACTAGGTCAATATCTTGGCTAAGATCCGGGTAATCAAGCCGGTACGTAATATCGAGGATGGACCGATTGAGATCGGAGGCAATGAGATTGAAGAGCCGAGTGCACGGCTTCGAATACCGCTTGATCCGCAGGTTGCGGTCGATGAAGATGGTCGCGATCTCAGTCGCAGAGAGGAAATTGTGCAGGTCGTCGTTGGCCTTCGCCGTCTCGTCGACCTTCATCTTCAATTCCTGGTTGACAGTGCTGAGCTCTTCATTGATTGATTGCAGTTCTTCCTTGCTGGTCTCAAGCTCTTCCGCCGTCGAGCGCAACTCCTCATTGCTCGCCTGAAGCTCCTCGTTTGCGCCTTTCAGGTCCTCGAGCGTGCTCTCGTACTGCTCAATGGCGGAACGCAACTGTTCCTTGGTTTGCACCAGCTCACGTTCTAGGTGCAAGGCAACGACCTTTTCTTCGTCAGCTTGCTCCACAGTTGGAGGAGCGGACGCCTCGCGAATCTCTTCGAATAGCAGAAGCGTGGCGCCGGTTGCGGCATGACGGTCCTGTGCGGGACGGATGAGGATGCGAATGAACGCGGTCTTTTCGCCTTCGCGCAGCGGCAACGCGCGGGTCTGCACCTCGATATGCTGTTGCTTCGCCCTGAACAAGGCGGCACGCAGTTCTAGCTGGAGGTCCGGATGCAGTGCGGTCAATATGTCATGCGACGGCTCGCCACCCGGGTAGTGAAGGAAGCGCCCGGCCCGCTTGGTCGCGTAAACGATTTGATGGTGTTGGTCGATAAGGATGCCCGCCGGGCCCCGGTCCTCCATCAGCTGTAGGAAAACGTCGCGCGGAGCCACGTGTCGCGGCTGCGGCGCTCCCTTACGCACCTTTGACGCTGGCACATGCTCCGCTCCGGTGGTGATCAGCGAGGGCGCATGGAACACGGCCGACGCCCGCAGATTGAGCGCCTTGTAGATCCGGTGCTTTTTGTCGACGGGCGTAAAGAATCGGTCCACACTGTCGGCCGATTCAGCAGAGCCAAGGAACAGGTAACCGTTGGGATGCAGCGCATAGTGCAAAATCTCCATGACCCTGGTCTGGATGTCGCGATCCAGGTAGATGAGGAGATTTCTGCACGTGATCAGGTGCAAACGTGAAAACGGAGGATCACGCAAAATATTGTGGGCCGCAAACAAGACCTTTTCTCGGATTTCCCGCTTGACGCCGTAGTGCTGCTCCTCGCGATCGAAATACTGGCGCAGCCGTGTCGGGCTGACGTCGGTGACGATGGAAGCAGGATACACGCCGCGCCGGGCAATGTTGATCGCGCGCTCATCGATGTCCGAGCCAAACACTTGGATCGGCCGTGGAATGGGTATCAGTCCATTTTGCTCGGACAAGAGCATTGCGATTGAATAGGCTTCTTCCCCTGTGGCACAACCGACGGACCAAGCCCGGATCTGTTCGCCTTCCGGCGCTTCTTCAAAGATCTTCGGAATGATGTCGCGCTCGAACGCTTCGAACGCGGAGCGGTCGCGGAAGAAATTAGTGACGCTGATGAGCATATCTTGAAGCAATGCCTGCGCCTCGTCCTCATGCTGTTCCAGAAACTTGCAATAGGCTAGTACGTTTGGAAGTCCGTTGACCTGCAAGCGGCGCTCGATGCGGCGCAGAACTGTGGCGCGCTTGTAATACTTAAAGTCGTGACCAGTACGCAAACGCAGCAGCTGCATGATTTCGCGTAGCGCAGATTCCGTTTCCTGAACGTGCGCTTCTGAGCTGTCAGTGTGAATGCTGCGATCGGTCTGCCCTGCCGGTGGCAGCTGCAGCAGAGTAGCATTGCGAAACAAGTCAATTAGACGTTGCGGCATCTCGGCTACCGGCATGACGAGATCCACCGATCCGGTCTCGATGGCGCTGCGTGGCATGCTCTCATATTCAGCATCGCCCGGCGCTTGGACGAATGTCATCCCGCCCTTTTCCTTGATGCGCGCAATGCCGACCGCCCCATCGGAACCGGCGCCGGACAGAATGACGCCGACTGACCGCTCACGGTGCACCTCAGCCAACGTGCGGAAGAACAAGTCGATGGCGACGTGACGCCCGGGCGGGCGCGCGGCCGACACGACTTGCAACGTCCCGTCATTCATCAGTAGGTCCTTGGTCGGCGGAATGACGTAGACGTGATCGGGCTCAATCGCTAACGTTTCCGTCACTTGCTTAACCGGCATCCTGGTCTTCGCCTGCAGGATCTTGTCGACGTTGCTCTCATGCTTCGGCGAAAGATGCATCACGACGACGAAGGCCATGCCATTCTTGGTCGGCATGGCTTCGAGAAAGCGTCCAAGTGCCTCGATTCCGCCTGCGGACGCGCCGATTCCGACGACGAAGAAAGGCAGCGTGCTAGGAATGAAGCCCGGGGAAGGAGGCGGAAACTCGAGGACTTTGCGCTCGTTTTCGTCCATAAAGGAACGGCCCCTCTGATGGCCTTGATAAAATTCCAACCATAGAGCATACCAAGTTATGTGGCACGGAGCGAATTATCGTTGAGCACCCTTGGCCTCGGCATGCCGCAGCTTGCCGCTTGTTTCGAACGAAGTGGCAAGATTGCGATCTAAGTTGCAAGGGCTGAGTACCTGTCTTCAACGGACCATACCGGCTCCGTGTTTCCCACCTCAAGGCCAATTCGCTGTGTCGCCTAGCGCGCCATGGCATTGCGTGGACGTGCCTTTCGCTTTTTGTACAGGTAGGCCGATCGCATCCTGCCTCGTTCTCTTTTATGTCGAGGAGATTCCATGGACGGTCATCATCCCGCGCCGCGGGCAAGCGCTGGCGGCATCACGTTCGAAGTTGAAGTCGATTGCGTGCGCCGCAACTGCCTCATTACCGAACCGGCATTGCTGTCCC
>SPQI01000150.1 GCA_004570315.1 Oxalobacteraceae bacterium OM1
CCAGGTCTCCATCATGCGGTGCCCCGGCCGCTCGGACGCGATGGTGAGGCCGTAGAGCTGCCGCGACAGGCCGACCGCGAAGTCGCAGATGTCGATCATCTCCTGCACTTCGCCCAAGCCCTCCTGCAGAATCTTGCCGGCCTCCAGGGTGACCAGCTCGCCGAGCGTCTCCTTGTTGGCGCGCAGCTCGTTGCCGAACAGGCGGATCAGTTCGCCGCGACGCGGCGCAGGCACGGCTCGCCACTTCAGATACGCGGCATGCGCACGGCCGATCTTGTCCGCGACGTCCTGCGGCCGGTCGGCGCGCAGGCTGGCGAGCACTTCGCCGTTGACCGGGCTGATGCTGTGTAGGTCGTTGCCGTCCAGGCGCGCCAGTTGCACGCCGAGTCGGGTAAGCAGGCTGGTGGCAGCTTCCATGTGTCTCCTCCGTGTTCGATGTGGTTACGCCGCGTAGAACCGGCCGAAGCGGTTGGCGAGAAAGTCGTCGAGCTTCGCCTGTTCCTGGCGGATCAGTCCCTTGTTCGGCAGCTTGCCCTGCACCACCAGATCGACCATCGTGCAGATGCCCGCGGCTGTGGTGATCTGGATCGCGGAGAGCAGTTCGCCGTTCACCTTCTGGCTGTAGATCTTCTTGGCGTACGTCTCCTGCTCGAGGCGGCCGGCGCGCATGCCGCAGACGCTGGCGAAGACCAGCACTACGTCCTGCTTGGTGATCGGAATCGAGGCTTCCATCACTTCCTTCAGGATATGACGCCGGTCGAGGAGGCCGAGCTGCAGGTCGCGCACGAGCATCTTGATGATATCCCGGTGCCCCGGATAGCGTACCGTCTTGTAGTTGAGGTTCTGCACCTTGCCGCGCAGGCTCTCGCACAGCGTGCCGAGGCCGCCGGACGTGTTGAAGGCTTCGTAGTCGATGCCGTCCAGCGAGAAATGCTCGACCTCCTCCAGCGGCATCACTTCGCGCAGTACGCCGTCGACGATCGCCTCGCAAGGATTGCAGTATTCGTTGATGAGCCCGTCGGTGCTCCAGGTGAGGTTGTACTTCAGCGCATTGCTCGGGAAGGTGGGCAAGGCGCCGACGCGCATGTTGACGTCGCGCAGGCTGTCGAAGCGGCGGGCCACGTCGTTGGCGGCGATGGAGATGAAGCCAGGCGCGAGACCGCACTGCGGCACGAAGGCCGTGATGGCGTCTTCCGCGAGCTGCTTTACCACACGGGTGCTTTCCACGTCTTCCGTGAGGTCGAAGTAATGCGAGCCGGCTTTCTTCGCGGCGCCGGCGATCACCGGCGTGAGGAAGTACGGGCAGGCGGACAGCGTGACGTCGTGGCCCTCGATCAGGTCGAGCACGGTCTGGCTGTCGGCGATGTCGGCCTGGATCGCAACGACATCGGGAAAGCGCATCGCCTGCACATGTGCCAGGCGCTCCGGGTCGCGGTCGGCGACGGTGATCTGGTAATCGCCGGTGTGGGACAGCAGGTTCAGGATAGCGTCGCCGATCTTGCCGGCGCCGAGGAGGATCAGTCTGGTTTTCATTGTGCGCCCTCTGTTGTGGTTGGTATGACAAGAGCGTATGGCCGATTCTTGTCAGGAAACAGAGGGCAAAGCGTCGTCAGATCGTCGAATTTCGCTACAATCCGACGAATAAACGAGACAAGATGTTCAAGCCCACATGAAACCCGTGCTCGACGATATCGATAACCAGATCCTCGCCCTGCTCATGGACGACGCCCGCATGCCGGTCTCCACCATTGCCAAGAAAGTGGACATTGCGCGCACCACGGCGATCGCGCGCATTGCGGGGCTGGAAAAGCGCGGGGTCATCGCAGGGTATGGGGTTCGGCTGAACCAGGAGCTGTATCAGCCGGCGGTGCGCGCCTATGTCGGCGTGGCGGTCGATCCGCGCAAGGCGGCGGGCTTAGTCAAGCTGCTGCAGAAGATGCCGGAAGTGGAGACGCTGTGCGCGGTCAGCGGACCGGTGGACTACATGCTCACGCTGCGCTGCCAGTCGACCTCGCAGCTCGACCACCTGCTCGACCAGATCGGTGCCATCGACGGTGTGCGGCAGACCAGCACCTCCATCATTCTCACCAAGCGCATCGACCGCAGCCCCATCGGCTGAGCCGGCAGGGTTACACTGCAGCCACAGCGCCGGCGACAGCCGGCAAGGCAGCGATCCAGGAGAAACCATGCATTCCATCCCCGAGACCAAGAAAAGCCATCTGTGGCGCAAGATCGTCTGGCATACCGACCCGGAAGAGCATCCGCTCGGCCCCTTCCACTCGGCCGAGGTGTATTGCTGCGAAGAGGCCAACGGCTATGCGGTCTGGTATGTGCGCAAGCTGCCCAAGGACGGCAGCATCGGGGCGCCGGACGTGGAGAATGCCGATTACCTGCTGAGCTTCTATGCCCGCACCGCGCGCGACGAGGCGATCGAGCGCGCCGTCCTCATCGCCAACAGCGATCCCGATCCCCACAAGGCCATCGTTGCCATCGACCGCCTCACGGCGAGCGCGCAGCGCGTCTGATCACGCTGGCCAGAGCGGCGGCTCGTCCATCAGCGCGATCTGCTCGCGCAGTTCGAGAATGCGGTCCTGCCAGTAGCGCTGGGTGCCGAACCACGGGAAGGCGGCGGGAAACGCCGGATCTTCCCAGCGGCTCGCCAGCCAGGCCGCGTAATGGATGAGGCGCAGCGTGCGCAGCGCCTCGATCAGATGCAGCTCGCGCGGATTGAATTCGCAGAAATCCTCATACCCGGCCAGCAGGTCGGCCAGCTGGCGCGCCATCTCGGCGCGCTCTCCCGACAGCAGCATCCACAGGTCTTGGACGGCCGGCCCCGTGCGGCTGTCGTCGAAATCCACGAAATGCGGACCGGCATCGGTCCAGAGCACGTTGCCGATGTGGCAATCGCCGTGCAGGCGCAGGGTGCGGATGTCGCCGGCGCGGTCGTAGCAGCGGCGGACGGCGTCGAGGGCTTGGCGAACGACGCTTTCGTACGGCTGCCGCAGATCTAGGGGCAGGAAGTCGTTCGCCAGCAGGTAGGCCAGGGGTTCTTCCCCAAAGGTCCGGACGTCAAGGGTGGGACGCGCACGATAGGATTCGTCCGCGCCAACCGCATGAATGCGGCCGATAAAGCGTCCTAGCCGCTCCAGCGTGGACGGATCGTCAAGTTCTGGGGCCCTGCCGCCGTGGCGGTCGAACACCGCGAACAGGAATTGACCGTGCTGATGCAGCGACACGTCATTGGCGTCGCTGCGTGCGGGCACGACTGGAATCTCACGGTCAGCCAGCTCTCGCACGAAGCGATGCTCTTCAAGGATTTGATCAGTGGTCCAGCGCTGCGGGCGGTAGAACTTCACGACGACCGGAGGCCCGTCTTCCAGTCCGACCTGATACACACGGTTTTCATAACTGTTCAACGCCAGTAGGCGGCCGTCGCCGTGCAGGCCCAAGTCGGCGAGCGCGTCGAAGACCTGCAATGGTCCCAACGCGGCAAAAGGATGAAGTTCACTCATCGACTCATTCTACTGCCGCCCGGTTTGCGGCCAACCACAACTTTATTGTCATTTCATCAATTACCGTTTGTCTTTGGAAATTCACCTGTCGTCGGAGAAATGTTGCCGCTTGGGATAGGCGTTTCTATATTGCACACTAATGTGAGTACCCATGAAGGATCCATCGACATGCACCGCGTCTCCCGCCGCCATTCAGGCTTTACCTTGATCGAGCTTGTCATTGCCGTCGTAATCGTCGGCATTTTGGCCGCCGTCGCCTTGCCGAGCTATCGCAGCTACGTCATCCGCGGAAACCGCGCCGCCGCGCAGGCGCAAATGATGGACATCGCAAATCGCGAACAACAGTACTTCCTCGCCAACCGCGCTTACGCCGACAAGACGACGGTCGAAAGCAACGGCTACGCCCTGCCCTCCGGCCTGAGCAATGCCTACAGCTACGACGTCACGCTCGGATCCGGAACGGTGCCGACTTTCACCATCACGTTTACCGCCATCGGCGCGCAATCGAGCGACGGCAATCTCACGCTCGACAACAACGGCACCAAGACTCCTGCCAGCAAGTGGTAATCATGCGCATGCCCGTCTCTTCATTCCCGCAACGAGGCACTTCAATGGTCGAAGTGCTGGTCACGGTCGTCATCCTGGCCCTTGGATTGCTCGGCCTCGTCGGCCTGCAAACCCGGCTCCAGGCGTCCGAAATGGAGGCCTACCAGCGCTCGCAGGCGCTTGTCCTGCTGGACGACATGGCGAACCGCCTCAACAGCAATCGCTCGCAGGCTGCGAGCTACGTGACAGGAACGTCGACGCCCTTGGGAACCGGCTATACCTGCACCGTCACCTCGTCGTCGAACACGCAGGTTCGCGATACCTGCGAGTGGAGTGAAGCGCTCAAGGGCGCGGCCGAAGTGTCGGGCACCAACAAGCTGGGCGCCATGGTCGGCGGTCGTGGTTGCGTCGAAAGCCTCGGCAACAACCAGTACCTCATTTCAGTCGTCTGGCAAGGCATGAACGCCACGTCCGCGCCCCCATCCAGCGTGGCCTGCGGCCAGAACCTTTACAACAGCAGCAGCGGTTCCTGCACCAGCGACCGTTGCCGCCGCGCCGTCACCACCGTCGTCCGCATCGGCACCCTGTCATGAGCCAGCCATCCCTCTTCCCGACCCCGGCCTCGCGCTGTGCCCACGCGGCCCGCGCCACGGGTTTCACGCTCATCGAGCTGATGATTTCCATTGTCATCAGCATGGTGGTCCTGATCGCTCTGGTTTCGCTGCTGGTCAGTACCAACCGCAACAACGGCGAATTGGCGCGCACGAACAGTCAGATCGAAAACGGGCGATTTGCGATTCAGCTGCTGCAAGGTGATGTCGCTCAAGCCGGTTTCTGGGGCGCTTATGTTCCTTCCTTCGATGACCTGAGCGCTGCCGGCGCGCCGACCGACGCGCCGGACGCCGTCCCGGCTCCCTGCCTCGCCTATTCTGCGGCAAACTGGGACGCTGCCTACAAGAAGAACCTCATGGGTATTCCGGTGCAAGGCTACGACGCTGCACCGTCGGGTTGCTCGAGTGTCGTCGCCAGCAAGAAGGCCGATACCGACGTTCTCGTGGTGCGCCATGCCGAGGGCTGCGTCCCTGGAGCGGCGAACTGCGATGCCGATACCACAGGCCGCCTCTACTTCCAGGCGTCACTGTGCGAAAGCGATATCACGGGCGGCACGCCCTACGTGCTGGACACGACCGGTTTCACGTTGCAGATCAAAGGCTGCACCGGCACGCTCGCCGAAAAGCGCCGCTTCATCTCCAACATCTATTACATCCGCGACTATGCCACCACCGCCGGCGACGGCATTCCGACGCTCGTGCGCTCGCAATTCGATCTGGCAGGCACGTCGCTGGCACATCAGACCGCCGTGCCGCTGATCGAGGGCATCGAACACCTCAAGGTGGAATACGGCATCGATGACAAGACGCGCTGCAATACGTCGGTCGACTACACAACCGCGATCACGCGGATCAACCCGTCGAGCTGCGCGATTGACGCGGACACGTCCAAGAATACCTTGCCGACCAACCGCGGCGATGGCATTCCCGACGGTGCGTATGTCCGCTGCACGACGGCTGCGCCGTGCACGGCCGCCCAGCTCAGCAATGCCGTCTCGGTAAAGATTTACGTGCTTGCCCGCAGCAAGGAAACGACGCCCGGCTACACGGACAGCAAGACCTATGCGCTTGGCACCTCGACCGTGGGCCCCTTCAACGACAGCTACAAGCGCCACGTCTTTTCCACGACCGTGCGGCTGGTCAACGTAGCCGGCCGCAGGGAGACACCATGATGCATCCCGCTTTCCGCCATACCCAGCGCGGCGCCACTCTCGTAGTCGGCCTCATTCTGCTCGCAGTCATCACATTGACGGTGACCGCTGCGTTCACCATGAGCGGCACCAACCTCAAATCGGTCGGCAACATGCAGTTCCGCAACGAGGCGGTCGCGGCGGCGAACATGGCGATCGAGCAGGTCTTGAGTTCGCCGTTCACTACGACCGCGAGCACGGACGAAATCAGCGTCGACATCAACAATGACGGCACCTACGACTACACCGTCGCAGTGGACAGGCCGGCCTGCGTCCGCGCGTCCGCCATTTCCACAACGTCATCGGGCGGCAACGGCAGCAGCACCGAACTCGGCATCGCCGCCACGCCGACTTACTGGTACACCATCTGGGACATTACAGCGACCGTCAAGGACCCGAGCAGCGGGACCTCGGTCGTCGTGCACCAAGGCGTGCGCGCTTCCCCGATGGACGACACTCAACGCAACCTCGTATGTCCTTGATCCGCCAAGAATAGGGAGACCAACATGAAAAAACAATTCTGCAAGGGCCTCGCCATCGCCACGTTGCTGGGGACGCCTCTCCTGACGTCGGCGGAGGACATCGACCTCTTCGTCAATGCCGGCGATCCTACCGCAGGCGATCTTCCCAACGTGTTGATCATCGTGGACAACACGGCAAACTGGAACCAGGCGTTCACCAACGAGATGGCGGCATTGAGTTCCACGCTGGCCAATCTGCCGGTGGACAAATTCCGGGTCGGCATCATGCTCGCCACCGAAACGGGCGGCGGCAACAGCAACACGGACGGCGGCTACGTGCGCGCAGCGATCCGCCAGATGACCGCAACCAACAAGACGAAGTACCAAGCGCTCGTCAACAGCTTCGACAAGATCAGCGATAAAGGCAACGGCGGCAAGTCCAGCTTGGTCATGGCAGAAGCCTATCGTTACTTCGCAGGCGGCGCGCCCTATTCCGGCAACGGCAAGGTGAAGACCGACTATAGCGGCAACACCTCCGGCACGACGCAGTCCAATGCGGTCTACGCGCTGACCGGCAACGCACTCGCCTCGAAGACCGCGACGACCTACGCCTCTCCGGTAACTTCGGGCGGCTGCCAGAAGAACTACATCATTTACATCAGCAACGGTCCGTCGCAGGACAATACCTCGGTCATCTCGCAAGCCGAGTCCATGTTGACGACTGCGGGCGGCAGCACGACGCAAATCCCGATCTCGCCGAGCGGCTCGCAATCCAACGTGAGCGACGAATGGGCGCGCTTCATGAACAAGAGCAGTCTTGGCGTGGTGACCTACACGATTGACGTCGATCCGGTGACCAATGGCCAAGGCCCGGGCTGGACTGCCCTGCTCAAGAGCATGTCGGGCGTCAGCAACGGTAAATATTTTTCCGTATCGTCCGGTGGCGGCAGCACGCAGATCTCCGATGCGCTCAACCGGACCTTCTCCGAAATCCAGGCCGTCAACAGCGTGTTCGCCGCGGTCAGCCTTCCGGTGAGCGTCAACACCCAGGGCACCTACCTGAACCAGGTCTATGTCGGCATGTTCCGCCCCGACTCGAACGATCTGCCGCGCTGGATGGGTAACCTGAAGCAGTACAAGATGGGTTACACCAACAGCACCCTCTCGCTGCAGGATGCCGACGGCAACAGCGCTATCAACGGCCAGACCGGATTCATCGCCGAGTGCGCACGCAGCTTCTGGACGCCGACCACGACTGACAGCTACTGGAGCTTCAAACCCCAGGGGACCTGCATTCCGCCGTCCGGTTCTTCCACCGACCTCGCCTACGCCAATTCGAACTTCCCGGACGGGAACATCGTCGAGAAAGGAGCGCAGGCCTACAAGCTCCGGAGCACCACCTCGCGCACCGTGAAGACCTGTGCGTCGTCGTTCAGCTCGTGCACCTCGATGATCGACTTCAGCAGCTCGAACGTCAGCGCGGCCGATCTCGGAGCCGCCAGCACCACTGAGCGCGATGCCATCATCAACTGGGCCAGCGGTCGGGACATCGACGATGAAAACATCAACGGTACGACCACCAACGAGATGCGTCCTTCCGTCCATGGCGACGTGGTGCACTCGCGCCCGGTTGCCATCAACTACGGCACCGATACCAACAAGCAGGTGGTTGTCTTCTATGGCGGCAACGACGGCTTCCTCCGCGCTGTCAACGGCAATCGCGATACCGCCATCAACGGCTATGCGGCGGGCATGGAAATGTGGGCTTTCGCCGCTCCGGAAGCGTTTTCCAACTTCAAGCGCATCCGCGACAACTCCATCAAGGTCACCACACCGACGATTGCGGGCTCGCCCAAGCCCTACGGCTTCGACGGCCCGGTCACGGCCTACCGCAATGGCAGTACGACATGGCTGTTTGCCACCATGCGTCGCGGCGGTCGCGCCCTGTACGCCTTCGACGTCAGTACGGCTGATTCGCCGTCGTTGAAATGGAAGATCGGTTGCCCAAGCAATTTCCCCGCGTCCGGCACGGTAAGCGACACCGGTTGCACGAGCGGCTTCACAGGCATCGGCCAGACCTGGTCTTCGGCCAAACCGTTCAAGGCCGCCGGCTACGGTTCGGGCGCCTCGCCCATGGTCATCATGGGAGGCGGCTACGACACCTGCGAGGATAGCGATTCCAATACCTGCACGGCCTCGACCAAGGGCAACAAGATCTACGTCATCGATGCCAGCACCGGCAGCCTGCTCAAGGCGCTGGATACGACCCGCAGCGTAGTGGGCGACGTCACCCTTGTCCGCGACGTCACCACCGGCATGGCCAAGTACGGCTATGCAGCCGACCTCGGCGGCAACCTCTACCGCATCACCATGGGCACCGACGATCCGGCCAACTGGACCATCACCAAGATCGCGTCGCTCGGCTGCGATACCACGGTGGCCTGCGCCGACAATCGCAAATTCATGTTTGCGCCGGACGTGGTCGAAGAGAACGGCACCTACATCGTGATGGTCGGCTCGGGCGATCGCGAGAAGCCGCTCAGCAGCTACACCCATGCTTATGGCGTCACCAACTACTTCTTCATGGTGAAAGACAAGCCGTCGGACGCTTCCTGGCTGGCGTCGGAATCGGGCAATTGCGAAAGCAACCAGCTCATCTGCAAGGCTTCCCTGCTTGGCATCACTTCCAGCGCCAACCCGACGACTGCACAGCTGAACGGCAAGAAAGGCTGGTATCTCGCCCTGACGGCACACGAGCAAGTGGTCACCTCGTCGGTCACCTTGTACGGCATCGTGACGTTCAGCACGCATCAACCGGCTGTCGCCACTGCCGGCACCTGCGGCTCCAATCTCGGCATCGCAAACGTATACAACATTCACTACACCGATGCATCGTCGGCGAGCGGCGACACCCGCTTCAAGCACATCGCAGGCGACGGCTTGCCGCCTTCACCGGTTGCCGGCCGCGTGACGCTGGACAACGGCACCACCGTCCCCTTCGTCATCGGCGGTAGCGAGCAGTCCGCACTGCAGGCTAAGCAAGGCAACCCGGGAACCAGCGATGTGGCCGACCAGCCGAAGACGCGGGTGTACTGGTACGCGAAATAAGGCAGGTTCGAATCCATGGTTGAGTTTGACGACAAGGCAGGCAAGCGGCATGCGCGAGGGTACAGACCGCATGGCTTCACGCTGGTGGAGCTGGTAGTCACGATGGCAATCATGGCCATCCTTCTCGCGGTTGCCGTGCCCTCATTCAAGGACGCAACGTTGAGCACTTCACTCGGCGGCTACGCCAACAGTCTCGTTGCGAGCAGCTTCCTTGCCCGCAGCGAGGCGATCAAGCGCAATGCCACGGTCAAGATGTGCGTGTCGACCGACGGCCAGCAATGCGCCACCGGCGGATGGGAACAGGGCTGGATCGTCGCGTACACCGACGGGACGACAAACACGACCACCGTTCTCCAACGGCAGGCCGCCGCGACCAGCGGATTCCACATCAATGGCGATGTCTCGACGATCACCTTCCAGCCTACCGGCGTCGGCGCGACGCAGGCGACGCTGACGGTGTGCCGTGCGACCCCGGTGGGACCGCATGAAAGAGTAGTCACTGTCAGTGCGACCGGTCGTGCCTCCATCGCCAAGACCACGACGGGAAGTTGTGCCTGAGACACGGCGTTTGAAGATGCAGACACCGGCACTCACGCGACGCACATTGCGGGCCACCGGATTTTCCGTAGGCCTGCATGCGGTCGTCTTTGCCCTCCTGGCGTATGCGGCTCATTTCGATTCCGGCCTCGCGGTTGCGGCGACCGGGACACCGGAAATGACTGCGCGCATCATGCGTGTGAGCATGGCGGAGCCAGTCCAGTCTCCCGCCGCCGCGCCGCAATTTGCCGCCGCGTCGCTGGCTACTTACCGCTCTCCGAGGCCACCGCGGCGTAGCGTCGCTGCGCCGGCTCCGCAACCATCGCCCGCGGCTGAAACTACGCCGCCGGCTGCTTCAGTGACACCGCCCGTCCCAGAGCAGATCTTCGGTCATTACACCGAAGGCAAGCTGACCAAATTGCCGGCACCGATAACGGATATCGATCTGAACATTCCTGCAATCAACGGCTTGCAATACACCGGACGCGCGGACCTCACCGTTCTGATCGACACGGATGGACGGGTGCTCGATGTGTTGATCGCGTCGGAAACGGATAGCGTGAACGCGTTCGCCGACCGCGTGGCGGCCCGCTTCCGCGAAGCGCGCTTCGCACCGGGCGAGATCGATGGCGTACCTGTAAAATCCGCATTGCACGCGGTTGTCGTGAGCGAGAGCCTCCCGACTGCACCGGCAAAATAACTTCCTTTCTGTTCAACTGCTTTCGCCGGCACATCCCGGCGCCTTGCCGCACGATCCCCATGCACCTCGACGATCCCCTCTCCGACAAGGAATTCAAGGAACTCGACCAGTTCCTCCTCTCCGACCGCTGCGCCGACGACGGCATGACCATGGATTCCTTGCACGGTTATCTCACTGCATTGGCTATCGGCCCCGAGCAGGTGATGATGTCGGAATGGCTGCCCAGGATTTGGGGTTCGGCGGCCGACACGGGCCCGGAATTCAAGAACCAGAAAGAGGCCGAGCGCATCATCGGTCTGATTGCGCGCTTCTCCAACGAGATCGCGATGACTTTCGAGGTGGCGCCCAAGGAGTTCGAACCGCTGTTCTGCGAGCAGGAAGTGGACGGACGCACGCTGCTCGACGGCGATGCGTGGGCTTGGGGCTTCTGGGAAGGCATGCAGCTGCGCGCCGAGGCGTGGGAGGCGGCCTGGGAATCGAATATCGGGGAGCTGCTGCGCCCGATCTATCTGCTCGGCGCCGACGAGATCGAGGAAGAGGAGGAAGCGCTGGTGGACAACGCACAGCAGCGCCACAAGCTCGCCATCGAAATGGAAGCGGCCATTCCGCATATCCATCGCTTCTGGCTGCCGCTTCGCAAGTCGGCGGTCACGCAGGTCAAGCATGACGCGCCGAAGACCGGCCGCAACGATCCCTGCCCGTGCGGCAGCGGCAAGAAGTTCAAGAAGTGCTGCGGCGCGAACGCCGCAGACTGAGGGAAGCCTCGGGCGTCAAATACCGTACTGGACCTTCGCGTTCGGCTTCACGTTGCGCGTACTGTTGTAGATCTGCTCGAGCGGCAATTTCGGCGAACGGTCGGCATGCAGCAAGCCGTTCGCTTCCTGGAAGGTATCCGCAAACTGCGTGTAGCAGAAGCCGCTGAAGATCGGGATCTCGTTCACCACCTCGAGCAAGCGCCGGTAGGTGTCGCCGAATTCCTTGTCGCTGTCCGCGAGCGAATATCCCCACACGTCCTTGACGCCCTCTTCCGGTTTCTTGCGGTAGGTGATGCCGCCGAATTCGGTGAGGATGATGGGCTGCCCTCGATGCGGATAGCCGTCCAGCGTCAGGATGCGGCCGCCGGGACGCCGTCGATCGAACAGTTCCTGCGTGTTCGAGGCGTAGCGCGCGTGCAGGCGCTCGGGATCGCCGTCGTAATCGTGGATGCCGAGCAGGTCGGTGGCGGATGCTTCCCAACCGTCGTTGCCGATCACCGGCCGCGTGCCATCGAGCGTGCGCGTCAGGTGGTACAGCGCTTCGACCGCATTGCGGTGGGCCTGCGTAGACGTCAGGTTGGGCACGCCCCAGGATTCATTGAACGGCACCCAGACGATGATGCAGGGATGGCTGTAGTCGCGTTCGATCACTTCCGTCCACTCGCGCACCATGCGGTTGATCGCCAGCGGCGTGAAGCGGTACGACGACGGCATCTCTTCCCACACCAGCAGGCCAAGCCGGTCGGCCCAGTACAGGTAGCGCGGCGACTCGATCTTCTGGTGCTTGCGCACGCCGTTGAAGCCCATGGCCTTGGCCAATTCCACGTCGCGTCGCAAGGCTTCGTCGTCCGGCGCGGCGAGCAGCGTGTCGGGCCAGTAGCCCTGGTCGAGCACGAGCTTCAGATGGTACGGCCGGCCGTTGAGCATGAAGCGGTCGCGGTTGATCGCTACCGAGCGCAACGCGGTGTAGGACTTCACCTTGTCGAGCACGACGTCGCCATGGCGCAGAGTGATCTCCGCATCGAGCAGCGTCGGCCGCTCCGGACTCCACAGCAGTTCGTTGCGCGAATCGTCGATGCCCGGGTCGGAGAGCGCGATCTTGCGGTGCGTCTCGCCCGCGATGATGTGGTAATGATCGTCCGCCAGCATCTTGTCACCGTGCCGGATCTTCACCTGCACGGTGAGGTCTTCCTCCTGCTCGCCGACGATGAAGGTCTCGCAGCCGATCTCGAAGCCTTCGAAGTTCGGCGTCCAGCGCAGCTTGTCGATGTAGGTGAGCGGCACGCGTTCCAGCCAGACGGTCTGCCAGATGCCGGTGGTGCGCGGATACCAGATCGAGTGCGGTTCCAGCTGCCAGTCCTGCTTGCCGCGCGGCTTGGAGAGATCGAGCGGATCGTCTTCCACATGCAGCGTCAGCACGTGGCGCGTCTGGTCGCCGAGCGCCCGGGTGATGTCCACGTTGAAGGAGATGTGCCCGCCTTCGTGCTCGGTCACCTTGTGGCCGTTGACGAAGACGCGCGCCTGGTAATCGACGGCCCCGAAGTGCAGGATCACCCTGCCGCCTTCGGGCTGGATCTCGAATTCCCGCTGGTACCAGCAGGAGCGATGAAAGCCCCGGTCGCCGATGCCGCTCGCCTTGGATTCCGGCGGGTAAGGGACCTGGATGGTGTGGTCCCACTCGATGGCGTCGGAGGGATGGCGGTATTTCTTTTCGTTATCGAAGGTGAATTGCCACGGACCGTCGAGCGATTGCCAATGCTCGCGCACGAGTTGCGGGCGCGGGTATGCGGTGTCAGCCATTGTTATTCCTCGGTGCGAAATTGGTTATTGGAGCAATTTCTTGCTCGGCCGTTCCCGCGCGGCGACGCCCGTTGAACCGCGCCAACAGCGTGCCGTCCAGGCGTCCGTCCTTTGCCGAAATGCAGGCGTTCAGGCCGCGGCGCGTTGCGGCGGATCGTCCCAGGCCACCGTGTTCTCGTGCAGATAACGCTGGATGGCACTGTCGAAGCTCGGCAGCAGCAACCCGCGCTCGCTCGAAAGTGCCGTCATGCCGCGACCGCCGCCGCCGCCCGTCCTGACGAGCGCGGAAGTATCGAGTCCGGCTTGCCGCGCGGCCTGCGCGGCGAACTCGTACCAGGTCAGCGCGCCTTGATTGGCGAGGTGCCAGATGCCGTTGGCGCGGTCGATCAGCAGGTCCAGCGTGGCGTGCGCGAGGTCCGGCACGTAGGTGGGCGACACGTGGATCTCGTCGCTGACTTCCACCTGCTTTCCGGCCGCGAGGTCGCGCAGCACCGCATGCACGAAGTTGTAGCGGTCCCATGGACCGAAGAAAGCGGCGCTGCGGATGACCAGCGCCTCGGGGAACGCCTGCATGACGCGGCGCTCCGCTTCGGCCTTGCTATTGCCGTAGACGCAGAGCGGCGAGACGGTGTCGCTCTCCACGTAGGCGCGGCCGAGGCTGCCGTCGAACACGAGGTCGGAGGAGAAGGTCACGTAAGGAATGCCGAGATGCGCGCAGGCGCGGGCAAGCACTTCGGCACCATGCGCATTCTCGCGGAAGCAGCGCTCTTGTTCGGCATGCGCGTCCTTCACCCGTACGTAGCCGGCGGCATTGATCACCGCCCACGGCTGGTGGCGCTTCAGCGCCGACTCCACCGCCCCCTGGTCGGCAATGTCCATCTCCGCGCGCGTGAGCAGGTCGTGCGCGAGGCCGCGATGTCCGCAGATGCGCGAGAAGGCGCTGCCCAGCGTGCCGGTGCCGCCGGTGATGGCCAGCTTGCGAGGTTGCTTGACGATGACCTGCGGCGCCGTGACTTCGGGCGCCGGCGTGAAGAAGCGGTCGGAGCGATGCCACCAGCCCACGCCATCGAGCACCGGATGGTCGAAATCGCCCTCTGCGGCAAGTGATTTCGCGGCTTCAGCGAGCGCAGTCGGACGCGGCGGATTGCAGCGCGCGTCGAACAGGCCGCTCTCGTAGAACCCGCTCTTCACCATGAGCAGCGTGTTCCAGTCCACGCAACCGAAGATCGACCACACCGTCACCGCGCGGATGTCGGCCCCTTCGGCGCGCAGCGTCTCGGCGGCTTTCCAGAATTGATGCAGCCAGCGCAGCTGGTCGTCGCGTGCGCCGCCGTGGTGGGCTTCGGTCACCACGATCGGCAGGCGATAGCGTTCCCACACCTCGCGCAGCCGCGCTTCCGGACCGAGCTGATCGGCCACGTAGGGCACGCGGGTCGCGTGCACGTCGACGTAGTGCGGATGGTCGGGCGCGTTGAAGGCCTTGGGGTAGTCGCGCAGGCGGCGGTCCAGCCAGCGTTCGCTCGTCACGTAGTGGTTGATGCCGATGACGTCCGGTGTCGGCGGGCGCTCGACAAATTCAGCGAGCTGCGCCTCGGTGATGCCGGCGTCAAGGAAGCGCCGGTACCACGAATGCTTGCGGTCGATGCGGCCGCACAGCAGGTCGAAGCTGAGCCAGCGGCGCGAGTTCTGGTATTCCACCTCCTCCTTCAGGTTCGGGAAGGCAAAGGTCTTGCCCAGGTCGTCGGTCTGCACCAGCTTCGCATTCGGGTTGACGCGGCGGATCGCTTCCATCGCGAGCTGCACGCCGCGGCACTCGATGTAGAGCGCCTGCAGCATCGTGGCTTCGCTGCGCCCGTGCGGATACCAGTGACCGTACATGCCCGAGAAGCGCGCGGTGGTGAGCGGCTCGTTCACCGGCGTGTACATCTCGATCCACGGATAGCGCTGCGCGACCCGTTCCGCATGCCGCGCCAGCATCTCGGGGAACGCCGGGTCGAGCAGGTTGGTATAGCGCGGCCCGCTGCCATGGTGCACCAGGCCGGCGATGGGCGCGATGCCGAGCTCGCGCAGCCGGTTCAGCCGCTCGTCATGCCAGTCCCAGCGGCATTGATCGGGATGGTCGGGCGAGATGGTTTCCCAGAGCACCGGATAACGCAGCGTGCGGATGCCGAGCGCTGCGATGCGGTCGAGGTCGTCGAGCCGGTCGGTGTGGCCGGTTTCATCGCATTGGTTTCGGAATTCGTCCTGAAGCCGGACGACGGTGCATTCGATGCCGCCCCAGAGTTCGAGCGGTTGAGGTCGGGAGACTGTGGAGTGAGTGTGCGTGCTTTTCGAGGTCAGGAGGTTCATGTCGCGCGGGAATCGTGATCAGTATCGACATCCCGAATAGTCGCTGCACTGCCGGGAGCCGATGTTCACGTGCCGCAAACGAAGTGTTTGCGCCAATCGAAACTGATCGAAGTTGATGGGCTGAAGTGCGCTGCCCGGCATGCGCACGGCGGAGGTTTTGGTCTATTTCACAAGACCCGCCATGCAGGCGAATGGTTCCCGTCCGGTTCCGAGCGGAAATAGAAGTGAAGGCATCGGCTCAGCGGCCGAATTCGCGCAGCTTCGCTTGCAGTTCAAGCTGCAGGCGATCGACGTCGCGATAGAGGAAGCCGTTGTCGCGGCCGATGAGGTTCTTCTGGTCGACCAGGCGGTTGTATTCGTTGAGCAGGCTGCCGCGGCGGTCGCCGGGCACGTCGGAACGGCCGAGTTCGGCGCGGATGGCGGCAATGCGTTCGTCGTTGTGGCGCATCTGCCAGTGGT
>SPQI01000234.1 GCA_004570315.1 Oxalobacteraceae bacterium OM1
GTTCACGACGACCGTCGGCCGCCCCAGGTAGCGTCCCACAGTGTGGGCGACGGCCAGCACATGAGAGAGATCGGCACCGCCGTCTTCGTCGGGCGGCGTACCAACTGCCAGGAAGACGATATCCGCATGCGCCACGCCGCGTTTGACGTCGGTTGTGAAGGCAAGGCGGCCGGCGCCTGCATTGCTCTCCACCACGGCCGCCAGTCCGGGCTCGTGGATGGGGACCGTGCCGGCATTGAGCAGCCGTATCTTGTCTTCATCGACATCCACGCAGAGAACGGTATTGCCGACATCGGCAAAGCACGCTGCCGTCACCAGGCCGACATAGCCGGTGCCGAAAATTGTGATGTTCATGCTCTGTGTCCTTGCACTTGCGGCCATGCCGGTTCGGCACCTCCATATTGACTGTGGACGACACTGATGGATCCAGGCAATTTTTCAATGGATTAAAGCGTTGCGGCGTCGGTTCTATCGAATTTTCTTATGGATGCCGGCACGCCATTTCGTCATAGCGAAAAACTGGATACGAAGCCGGTGGAGTTCCCCGGCGTGATCGATTCTTTCTACTCATTCTCGGGCGACCGCAAGAGTACATTGGACGATGTCGGCAAAGACTGCTCCAAGATGACTTACGACCTGCCTCGACTGCAACGACGCCTCGTGACCTTGAGTCGCTGGCAGAAGGTAACCCTGATGGTTCTGGCCGACTGCATCGGCCTGCCACTTGCGTTCTTTGCCACCATGTGGATTCTCGTGCCGGATGCCCGCAGGGCCTTGCAAGCACGCGATGCGATGTACCTGCTGGTCCCGCTGGCCACAATCGGCGTGTTTGCCTTGTGCGGCCTGTACAAGGCAGTCCTGCGCTTCATCGATAAGCATCTGCTGCTGCGTTCTGGAGGAGCGCTGGCGCTGCTGGCCGCGTTTTTCTCGATCGCCGCCCATGCGGCCGGCAACGGCACCTTCGCCCGCAATGTGCCGGTGGTGTACTGGTTCGTCGCCTTCTCGTACATCGTCAGTTCACGGATGGCGGTGCGCTCCTTCCTGCGTCCGGACATGATGCGCCGGAACGGCGGCCCCCAGCCGGTCGGCATCTTCGGGGCCGGTGAAGCCGGCGCGCAGCTGGCGGCAGCGTTGCGCACTGAAGGCAAGTACCGGCCGGTCTGCTTCTTCGACGACAAGCACGAACTGAACAATCGCAGCATTGCCGGCCTGCGCGTCTTCCACAGCAGCAAACTGCGGGAGACGGTTCGCCAGCTGGACATCGGTCTCGTGATCCTGGCCTTGCCCGATGCGCCGACGCGCCGCCGGCTGTGCATCATCCAGTCCATTCGCGAAGCCGGCGTGGCAGCCAAGACACTTGGCGCGCTGGTGGATCTGACCGATGAAAAGGCGCCTGCCGGTCTGGTACGCGACCTTCGTATCGAAGATCTGCTGGGCCGCCGTCCCGTGCCGCCGGTGCCCAGCCTGTTTGGGCAATGCATACGCGGCAAGACCGTACTCGTCACCGGCGCCGGCGGTTCTATCGGCAGCGAGCTGTGCCGCCAGATCATGTCGGTAGGCCCGCGGCGCCTGCACTTGCTCGAGCACTCGGAGTTCGCGCTTTACAGCATCGAGCAGGAGTTGCGGGCCAGCTATCCGCGTGCCGATATCCGCGTGCACCTTGGCTCGGTCTGCGTGGAGCCGGTGGTCGCCAGCACTCTCGGCGCGGAGCGAGTCGATACCGTCTACCACGCGGCTGCGTACAAGCATGTGCCCATCGTCGAGGGAAATGCGATCGAGGGCATCCGCAATAATGTGATCGGCACCCGCGTGATTGCCGACGCCTCGATCAAATACGGTGTCGGGACTTGCGTCCTCATCTCCACGGACAAGGCGGTACGGCCGACCAACATCATGGGCGCGAGCAAGCGCATCTCGGAGTTGATCTTCCAGGCAGCCGCGCAGTGCGCGGGCGGACGCACACGCTTCAGTATGGTCCGGCTCGGTAACGTGCTGGCGTCGTCCGGTTCGGTGATCCCGGCATTTCAGCGGCAAATCGAAAGCGGCGGGCCGTTGACCATCACGCATCCCGACATCATTCGCTACTTCATGCTCATTCCCGAAGCTGCGCAGCTGGTTATTCAGGCCGGCGCGATGGCTAAAGGCGGCGATCTCTTTGTGCTCGACATGGGCGATCCCGTCCGCATTCTCGACCTTGCCCGCACGATGCTGCAGATGGCCGGTCTGCGTGAAAAGGACCAACAGAATCCGGACGGTGACATCGAGATCCGTTTCATCGGCTTGCGTCCAGGCGAAAAGCTTTATGAAGAGCTGCTGATCGGTGAGAACACCTTCCCGACCAGCCACCCCCGCATTCTGGGCGCGCGGGAGAACTGCATTCACTACATGCTGCTCGACCACATGGTCAGACGTCTGATCGCCGTCTGTGCAAGCAACGACCTGCAGAGGATAAAAATGGCGGTCAAATCCATCGTTAGCGAATACCAGATACGGACCGAGGAAACGCCTGCCGCGCACAAAGCGGTCAGCGAGCCCGTCTTCCGCTATCGGCGGCATCGCATGGCAAGCGGCTACGTCGGCGCGCTTCAGTTCAGCCCGGTTCGGCCGCGGGGCATCGCACGACAGCAGGCAGCCGGGCGAATGCCGCCGGCACGTCAGGCAGTCGAGGAGCGACAGCACAAAAGGGTGATGGTGGTTGGCGGCGTACCCGGGTCGCTACTGTATTTCCGCGGCCACCTGCTGAAGCGGCTGGTGAGCAGCGGTTCCCAGGTGCACGCGACCGCGGCCGGCCTGCTGCATGACGAAGGGATATGCGCCGCGCTGCGCGGCATGCAATGCACCTGTCATGAAATCGAACTTTCCCGCAACGGTCTCAACCCCGTGCGCGATATCGGCACGCTGGTGCGGCTGACCTGGCTTATGTGGCGCGTGCGTCCGACGCACTTCCTTGGCTACACCATCAAGCCCGTAATTTACGGTCTGCTTGCCGCACGCTGGGCACGTGTGCAGAACCGTACTGCGCTGATCACCGGACTGGGATCTGCTTTCACCGGCGCCGGCAGCGCCAAGGCTCGCGTGCTGCAGTACATTGTGCGCTCGCTGTACCGGTTCGCGCTGCGCAATGCGACGTGCGTGGTATTCCAGAATCCGGATGATCGTGAAGTCTTCGTGCACCTCGGTCTGGTAGGCGTCGAGCGGACTGCACTCGTCAACGGGTCCGGCGTGCCGCTGGACGAGTACGCGCAACAGCCGTTACCGAAGCAAGATCAGATTCACTTTCTCCTGATCGGCCGCCTGATTCGCGACAAGGGCGTGTACGACTATGTCGAAGCTGCGCGCCGCATTAAGGAACGCTATCCGCAGGCGGTGTTCCATCTTGTCGGCTGGATCGATTCGAATCCGACTGCGATTCGCCGCGCAGACCTCGACGAGTGGTTGGCAAAAGGACTGGTGCGCTATCACGGCCAGCTTGCCGACGTCACCGGAATCCTGACCGAGTCTCATGTCTTTGTGCTGCCGTCGCACCGCGGCGAAGGTACGCCGCGTAGCGTCCTCGAAGCGATGGCGACCGGCCGCGCCGTCATCACCACCGATGCGCCAGGCTGCAGGGAGACGGTGATCGACGGCCATAACGGCTTTCTGGTTCCGGTAGGCGATGCCGCTGCGCTGGCGCATGCCATGGAGCGCTTCCTCCTGCAGCCGGAACTCGCCGCGCACATGGGGTTACGGAGCCGCCGCATCGCCGAAGAAAAATACGATGTCGACAAGGTGAACGCCGAAATGCTGCTCCACATGGGCTTGCTTCCCGAATCGACCGCCCCGTCCGCTGTGCCGGGTACGGAGCGCCGCGAGCAGGCCGTTGCCTGATGGATGCCAGGACGATGCCGGAAATTATCGAGAGCGAGCAACGCTGGCACCGTGTCCTGGCGTCCTTCGACCGATTCGAGTGCTTTCATACGTGGGAATACACCATGCTGGAGGCCGGCCGTTATCGCGGGAGGGGATTTGCCTTTCATATGCAAGAGGGCAGTCGGGCGTTGTTCCTTCCGGTGATCGAGCGCGGCATTCCCGGGCACGACTTGAAGGATCTGACTTCTGCCTACGGCTACCCCGGCCCGCTATACCGGGGGGAGACGGCCGGCTTCGCACCGCTCTGGCAGGCCGCCATGCAGCAGTTGCGGCAAATGGGATATGTCTCGCTGTTCTCGCGCTGCAGTCCGGTGTTCACCCGGCACCTGCAACCCATGCCGGAATTTCAGCGCACCCACGGCATTGTGGTTGTGGATCTCAAGCTGTCGGAAGAAGAGCAGCGGCGTCGTTACCGCGACAACCATATCAGGGGCATCAAGCGCGCTTCCGGCGCGGGGCTGACGATTGAGCGCGGCGCCTTGCGCCACATTGGCGACTTCCTGCGCTTGTATTACGCCACCATGGATCGTGTCGGTGCGAGCAGCGAATACTACTTCAGCGAAAGCTACATTCGCGCGCTCATGCAGGCGTCGGAGTTCGAGACGCGCCTATATCTGTGCCGACTAGGCGAACGCATCGTCGCGGCCGGCCTCTTTCTGTATTGCGGCGACATCGTGCAATACCACCTCGGCGGTTCCGACACCGAGCATTTGCAATTGGGCTCCATGAAGCTGTTGCTAGACGCCGTCAGGCGTGCAGCCGCAGACGAGCACTATTCCTCTTTGGTACTCGGCGGCAGCCACAAGCCGGATGACCAGTTGTTCCACTTTAAGGTCGGCTTTTCCAAGAACATTGTCGATTTCTATTTGATCAAGCGCGTGCTCGACGATGATCTCTACGATGCCTTGTGCCGTGAGAGAAATGTCGATCCTGCGTCGATGTCCGGTTTTTTTCCGCCCTACCGTGCCTACCCGGCAGGCAACACAAATATCAATATTGCGGAGACGTTATGAGCGCACCATCACCTTCGCCGGAACGACCGGCGGCGGGCGGAACGCTTGCCATTATTGGAGCGGGCGGCCATGCCAGTGTTGTCGCCGATGCCGCAAAATGCAGCGGACGCTGGGAGCGCCTCGTCTTTTACGATGACGAACCCGGGGCTTCGCACCCGCGCGGGCCATGGACGATCGCGGGCACCATTGGGGACCTCCTGAGAACAGCCTCACGCGACATCGATGTGATCGTCGCAATCGGCGAAAATCGCCGTCGGCATGAGTTGCTCCATGAAGTCTCCGGTGCCGGCTTTCGCCTGGCGAATGTCGTGCATCCGGACGCCTCGGTCAGCTGCTATGCAACGCTGGGCCAGGGCAGCGTAGTGTTCGCGCGTGCCGCCATCAACATCGCCGCCGCCATTGGCCGCGGCTGCATCGTCAATACCGGCGCGACGGTCGACCATGATTGTTGTCTTGGCGAAGCCGTGCACGTGAGTCCCGGTGCCAACCTCGCCGGCAACGTCATCGTAGGCGACGGAAGCTGGATCGGCATCGGGTCATGCATCCGCGAAGGGATCGTCGTCGGACGCCACGCGATCGTCGGCGCCGGTGCCGTTGTCATACGTCCCGTGCCGGATCATGCGGTCGTGGTCGGCAATCCTGCGCATCCCATCATCTTGAGGTGAATATGCTGAATACCTCGTTCTCACCCTGGCCGTCCTTCTCCGAGGCGGAGGGCGAGCTTGTGAAGGCGGTGCTGCTGTCCAACAAGGTCAACTACTGGACCGGAAGCGAATGTCGCGAATTCGAACGTGAATTTGCCGACTGGGCTGGTACGAAGCATGCGGTCGCGCTCGCCAATGGAACGCTGGCGCTCGATGCGGCGCTGCACGCGTTAGGTGTCGGCTGCGGCGACGAGGTGATCGTTACTCCGCGCAGCTTTATCGCTTCAGCCAGCTGCGTCGTCAATGCGGGCGCGAAGCCGGTTTTCGCCGATGTCGACCGTGAAACGCAAAACATCAATGCCGCAACCATCGCCGCCGTGCTGACCGAGCGGACCAAGGCGGTCATTTGCGTACACTTGGCCGGGATGCCCTGCGACATGGATCCCATTATGGAGCTGGCTCGCAAGCACAACTTTTCCGTGATCGAAGATTGCGCGCAGGCGCATGGCGCGCGCTACAAGGGCCGCAGTGTCGGATCGATCGGCCACATCGGCGCCTGGTCATTCTGCCAGGACAAGATCATGACGACCGGCGGCGAGGGCGGGATGGTGACCTGCAACGACGACCGGTGGTGGGACCGGATCTGGTCCCGGAAAGATCACGGCAAGTCCTGGGATGCGATGCACAGCGTCCGTCAGCGCAAGGGTGTCTTCTCCTGGGTGCACGACAGCTTCGGAACGAACTGGCGCATGCTGGAATTGCAGGCGGCGCTTGGACGGTATCAACTGCGGCAGGTTGCGGACTGGACGGCGAGCCGCACGGCGCATGCACGACGACTGGCCGCAAGCTGCGCCCCCTTCGATGTCGTGCGCATACCTGCGGTGCCGCAAGGCATCACGCATGCGTACTACAAGTTCTATGCGTTCGTGCGCCCCGAAAAACTCGCGGCCGGCTGGACACGCGACCGCATTCTTGAGGAGATCAATGCGCACGGCGTGCCGTGTCAGCAAGGCTCCTGCCCTGAGATCTATCTGGAGCAAGCTTTTGACGGCACCGGGCTGCGGCCAGCGCGGCCCCTCCCTGCGGCACGCGAGCTCGGCGAAACGAGCCTCATGTTACTTGTCCATCCGACGCTCAGCGAAGCGGAAATCGCATTGAGCTGTGCTGTGCTGCGCCAGGTGCTGTCAGCGGCGTCCAGTGCAGATGAGTCCTTCACGTCCCACCCGGAGACGGTGCCAGATTACTGTGCGACGAGGTCGCAATGAATGCGTCGTCTGGAAGATGCGGAAGTGAAATGCGGCATAGATCCATTCATCGAAAATATCGCTCTACAGGCACATTGAATCTCCAAGCTAATCGAAATTTCGCGCTTAACTTTCGAGTAGCGGTCCGATAAAGTGCATTGAACGTTCTGGTAAAAAATCCGCTTGCCAACATTACTATCAGGCTCCCGACATGAACAACCTGATCGCGCATACCCCAAGCATTTTGCAGCCCGATAACGATACGGTCGACGCCGCCTCGCTGTGGGATACGTTGCGAGCGAACCGCCTGCGCATAGTGGCGACCATGCTCGCGGTAATGCTGGTCGGTGCGGCCGTGCTGATCGTGACCAAGCCGGTTTTCGAGGCGAATATACTGGTGCAAGTGGAAGACGCCAATACGCTGGTAAATCCAAATACCGTACCCGGCAGGACGTTTGATTTGAAGGCGGCCATCCAATCCGAAATTGAAGTGATCAAGTCGAGGCGGGTGTTGGCGCGCACCGTGGATCGCATGCAGCTGTTCATCGAAGCGCAACCCAAGCGCTTCCCCCTGATTGGCGACTGGGTCGCGCGCCATATGCCTGACGAGCTGGCTGCGAAGCTTCCAGAGTTCGGCGGTTATGCGTGGGGCAAGGAGCAGATCAAGATTGGAGCCTTCGATGTACCGGACCGCCTGCAAGGCAAGCGTTTCGTGGTGACGGCGATCGATTCAAATCAATATCGCCTGTATCAGGACGACGATGGCATCGATGCGGTCGGACAGGTCGGAGTGCCGTTGCACGTCAAGGCGCCGGACGGAGTCATCGACATCATGGTCGATCGCCTCGCGGCCCGTCCCGGAACGCAGTTCATGCTCAAGCGCGACAATGCGGTGGAGACGGTCGACAAGTTGCGCAAGGCCCTGGTCATCTCGGAGAGGGGCAAGCAGTCTGACGTGATTGGGGTGTCGTATGAGCATAGCGACCCCAGGCATGCCAGCGCCGTGCTGAATGCACTGGGCGATGAATATCTGCGCCAGAACGTGGAGCGCAAGGCTGCGGAGGCGGAGGAGTCGCTCGCGTTTTTAAATCAGAAGCTGCCCGAGCTCAAGGCGCAGATGGAGCAATCGGAAAGCCGCTACAACGCGTTGCGCCGAGGGCACGGCACGGTGGATCTTGCCGAGGAAACCAAAAGCCTGCTGCAGCGCTCCGTTGAACTGGAGACGCGCTTGAGCCAGATGCGGCAGAAGCGCGAAACGCTGCAGGAAAAATATCAGAGCGAACATCCGGAAATGCTCTCTGCCGACCGCCAGATCCGATCTCTCGAAGCCGAGGTCGCCAACGTGCATGCCAAGCTCAAGGCGCTGCCCGCGATCGAACAGGATGTGTTTACTGCTTCGCGCGACCTGAAGGTGAACACCGAACTCTATACATCATTGCTCGCGAGCGCACAGCAGCTGCGCATTGCCGGCGCGAACAAGGTCGCCAGCGTGCGCATGCTCGACCATGCCGTCGTCCCGGTCAAACCGGTGAAGCCGAGGCCTGCGCTGATCCTGGGAGCCGCCGCGCTGGGCGGCCTGCTGCTGGGTATCGGCGCTGCGCTGTTCCGCCGCAACTGGTCGGCACGGGTCGAGGATCCAGACCAAATCGAAAGCTTGGTCGGTCTGCCGGTATCGGCCACCATCCCGCACAGCAAAGACCTTGCGCAATTGCAAAGGAGGAAGGACGGCGCCAAGCTGTTGGCCACGGAAGCGCATGCGCCTCAAGTCATCGAAAGCCTCCGCGGTTTCCGCGCCGCGTTGCAGTATGCCACCCGTGACTCACGCAACAACATCATCTTGATTACCGGCCCAACTCCTGGTGTCGGCAAGACCTTCCTCTCGGCGAACTTTGCCACCGTGCTGGCTTCGATCGGCAAGCGCGTGTTGCTCATCGACGCCGATTTGCGTGCCGGTCATCTTGATCGTTACTACGGTCAAAAAGGTGCCGTCGGATTGGCGGAGGTTGTATCGGGCAAGCTGCCGCTGCATCAGGTTATTCAACACAGTGCGGCGGAAAACGTGGACTTCCTCTCGGCAGGAAGCGCGGACACCCGCGCGGCCGAACTGCTCGGCCATGCGGGATTCGGCAGGCTTCTGCGCGAGGCGTCGGAACACTACGACTATGTGCTGGTGGATACTGCGCCGGTGCTGTCCGTGGCCGACGCTCTCACGGTTGCCGAGCACGCCGGATCGATCTTCAACGTCGTGCGCGGCGGTGTCAGCACCAAGCACGAGATCGAGGAAGCAGTGAGGCGATTCAATGTCGCCGGCTATGCGGTTACGGGCGTGGTCTTCAATGACTACAAGCCGCGCCTGTCCCGTTACGGCTACGGGATGCTTTACGAGGGCTACAGCTATACCTGAATCGGTTGATTCTCTTGACAGCGGGACAATGTGACGGGAATGCGTAACGTCTCGTCAGCCGAGGCTGATCGGTGACTGCTCATGCTGATATGCGAGAAACGATGCGGATGACAGCGGGGGAGTTGCTCCCCGTCGTTGCCTGGATCTGCGTTTCCGGCCATTAGCCTCTCGACGAAACGCGTCGGCAAGGCCAACCGAAACGACGCCCGCCTGTTCATCGGCGATGGGTCTGCGGAGCGCAATGATGAATCCTTGGATGCAGGTGATGCGCCGCGTAGTCCACGACCCGATTGGATCGTACGGCTACTTCGCCGATCGTGTCATTCGCTTCAACCGGCGGAACAAGCCGCCGCATGAATACCCAGTCGATCATGATTGGCGTTCACTTCTCGGCGTGTCCGAAGATGATCGGATCCGGACGGAGCGGTTATGGCCGGAGATTCTTGGCACGCTGGAGAGCCGGGGCATACGTCCGGGGCCAGCGAGCTACCTGTTCTGGAACGACGCAGATCCTGCATTGGTACAGGCGATCTGGTGCCTCGCGCGCCGGCTTCGCGCAGCAAAGGTAGTCGAAACCGGTGTCGCGCATGGCGTCACGAGCAGATTCATTCTCGAAGCGCTTGGCGAGCGTGACGGCCATCTGTGGAGCATTGATCTTCCGCCGCGCTGGGCGCCGGAAGTTCATGACGAAATTGGTGCGGCGGTTGCGGACCGCTCGAACTGGTCTTTGATTCTCGGTCCAAGCCGGCGGTGCCTTCGTCGGCTCTTGAACGACATTGGACAGATCGACCTTTTCATACACGACAGCGAACACACCACACGCAACATGCTGTTCGAGATGTCCGTCGCCTGGAAATCGCTTCGCCCCGGCGGTGCAATGGTAGTGGACGATATCGACCTGAATGAGGCATTCGATGTCTTTTGCAAGCGGGTTCGCTGCAAGGCTCTGATCGCGAAAGCGGAACCCATTCGTCCAGACCCGGGCAAGCGCAGACAAGGGGGCTTGTTCGGCGTAGCGCTCAAGCATTGAGTCTCAAAGTCAAGGCCATTGGCGCAGATAAGTGGCGTGAGAGCGCCGCATCTCGGCGAACCGATCAAGAAATTGAATTGGACAATGTAACTGATGGTTTCTAACTTGGCATGCATCAGAATTTGTCGGCGTGAACATCGTGAGAGCCATGACGGTACTGATAGCGAATTCCGACCCGAGCGCAGATGTCGTCGCCTTTGTATCCGAAACCGTGAAATCCGAGACCTTTGTCCAGGCTGACGCCAATTCGCATTGGTCGCGCTGGAGGTATGAATGAATGAATGACGCTGCGTTTTACCATCAGGGCAGTCGACAAGTGCAAGAGCAGTTCGGCACTTGCAGCCTCGCTGACCGGGTCCTGAAAAATCTGGTGCGTGACAAGTTGAATGACGACGATCGCGCATTTATCGAGAGCCGCTCATTCTTCTTTCTGGCGACAGCTGACGCGGACGGCTGCCCCGATTGTTCTTACAAAGGCGGATCGCCCGGCTTCGTGCGGGTTGTGGATGCGTGCACCTTGGCATTTCCGAACTATGACGGTAACGGCATGTTCAGGAGTCTCGGCAATGTTGTCACGAATCCGCATGTCGGCCTGCTGTTCATCGACTTCGAACTGGCAATACGATTGCGGGTCAACGGACGCGCTACCCTGCATGCAGACGACCCATTGCTTTCCGACTTTGTCGGGGCGCAATTGATTGTGCGGGTCCATCTTGACGCTGTCTTCCCGAACTGCACTCGCTACGTGCATCGAATGATCATGGTGCAAGAATCGGCGTTCGTGCCTCGTAAGGAGCATAAACCGCTGAACGCAAAGGGCAGGCAATCGGAAGTTGCGCGCGACTTGCATCTGCACGACGAATCCCACGCGCCTCTCGAGTCCGACACATGGCGACGTCGCGCAAACAGACGCTTAAGGATTTGGGTGAAACGACAGATCGTCACCACGCTGGCGCGGATGCGCCCGTAAATCGGCATTCGCTGCCGGGTTCGGGACCGCTTTACGGAATGCCCCGAGAGCACAGCGCTAGCGGCCAGCCGGGCCGACGGAAAGAGCGCGGAGAGGCATAGGCTTGGCAAACTGGATCGCGGAATGTTTGACCTGGCGCGGATTGCGTTTGGCAAGACTGCACTGGATTTCGTGCGATAAGGTGGAATAACGCTTGTGTAGATGGTGCGGAAGCGCGCCCAGGCGTTACGCAGCATGTGCGCCAAGAAGAGTAAAGGAGTTCGCAGCTCGGGGCGCCAATCTGTGGCATTTGTCGAACTCGCGCCAACTGATTGGCGGCAGGCCGTTTAAAATCAATGGCCTGCCAGTTCACAAGCCGAATCTGGTGGAGCGGAGGAGGATCGAACTCCCGACCTTCGCATTGCGAACGCGACGCTCTCCCAGCTGAGCTACCGCCCCATGCGCCAAATTCTAGGGCGGGGCGTGTCCGGATGCAAGAGCAGCCAAGCCTCTCGCGTCGCGGCGGCGTGACGCAATTTCACAGTTGCCTTCAAAAAAGTGCCCCAAGTGGTTGAATCTATTGACGCAAATTCCCCCGGCCAACTATAGTGCTGGGATGGTTTCCGAATTTCATCAACTTTCCGAAAAGGTCGCCAAGCTGGCAGAGCTGGCCGCTGCGCTCAAGCGTGAAAACGCTGAGCTGCGCGTCAGCATTGCTTCGCTGACCGCCGAAAACGTCGAGATGTCGCGCCGGATCGAACAGGCGTATGAACGGGTATCGGCGCTGCTCGAACGGATTCCCGCGTCCGACCCCAATGAGGAGACGGCATGATTCAGCTTGACGTCACCATCATGGGACAGGGCTACAAGCTCGCATGCAAGGAAGGCGAGGAAGACCAGCTGCGCGCCGCCGTCGCCTATCTCGATGAAAAGATGTGCGCAATCCGCGACGCCGGCAGGGTCAAGGGTACGGATCGCATCGCCGTGATGGCTGCGCTCGGCATCGCCGCCGAATTACTCGCGACCAAGACCGCGGAAGGGCCGTTTGCGGACATGACGCTCGCTGAAGTCAAGCAGCAGATCGCAGCGATGCACACCGTGCTGGACGCCGCGCTCGCGCCGCAGGAGACGCTTTTTTAAGCGCTAAGTTCCGGCTTTAATTTTGCCCGAAGGTCTTTGAATCGCAAGTGCATTCGGGTATATTAAGTGCTCCTGCCGTGTTCGCGATTGCCATATATTCCTTGAACCATTATATGTGCATGGTTACGGGAGCGTTTGATGGGCGTGAGCGTCGCTAGTCCGATGAACCCGAAATTGAACTACTGTGACCGACTTGAACCGTAAGGTTCAGGATGCCGGCAAAGACGGCACAGGCGGGACTTATACCAGGCGGCTGCATGCAAATGCAGCCGCTTTTTTTTGCGTGCTTTAATTGCGGTAGAGTGCGGAATATTGCGGCAAGGACGTAGCGCAAACGTAGCAGGAACGTAGCGAGAACGCGGCCGCGACGAGCCGCGCAGGGAGAACGAGATGCCATACTGGCTGATGAAATCCGAACCCGACGAGGTCAGCATCGACGACGCGCTCGCGGCTCACGACAGCACCGTGCCGTGGACCGGTGTGCGCAACTACCAGGCGCGCAATTTCATGCGCGACCAGATGCGCATCGGCGACGGCGTCCTGTTCTATCACTCCAGCTGCGCCGAGCCCGGCATTGCCGGCCTCGCTGAGGTCGCGAGCACGGCCTACCCCGATCCCACGCAGTACGACCCGCGCAGCAAGTACCACGACCCCAAAGCCACGCAGGAGAACCCGCGCTGGCTGCTGGTCGACGTGCGCGCCACGCAGAAGACGCGCCTGATGCCGTTGCCCGAACTGCGGTCCTATCCGGAGCTGGCCGACATGCAGATCCTCAAGCGCGGCAACCGCCTCTCCATCACGCCGGTTACGCCGACCGAATGGCGCTTCATCGTCAAGCAATTGAAAGCGGACTGACCCGTGGACCCCGCACTCATCGCCAGCCTGCTCGTCCTCGGCGCCGCGGTCGGTTTCGCGGCCGGCCTGCTCGGCATCGGCGGCGGCATGCTGCTGGTGCCCTTCATGACCATGGTGCTGACCGCGAAGCACTTCCCGCCGGAGCACATCATCCACGTGGCGATCGCGACCTCGCTCGCCACGATCATGTTCACGTCGATTTCGTCGGTGCGCGCCCATCATGCGCGCGGTGCGGTGTTGTGGCCGGTAGTGCGGTTGCTCGCGCCCGGGATCCTGATCGGTTCCTGGATCGGGCCGTGGATCGGCGCCCATCTGCCGCCCGCGGTGCTGGCGATGACCTTCGCCTTGTTCATCACCTTCTCGGCTTCGCAGATGCTCATGGATCGCAAGCCTGCAGCCGCGCGTACCCTGCCGGGCGCACCCGGCATGTTCACCGCCGGTGGCGTCATCGGCACGCTGGCCGGTCTGGTCGGGGCAGGGGGAGGATTCGCATCGGTGCCGTTCATGACCTGGTGCAACGTCCGCATTCACAATGCGGTCGCCACCAGTGCGGCACTGGGCTTTCCGATCGCGCTGGCGGGGACGGCATCGAACGTCTACTACGGCATGCAGACGCCGGATCTGCCCGAGCACTCGCTCGGCTTCGTTTATCTGCCGGCCTTGCTGGTGATTTCTCTCGCGAGCGTGCTGACGGCGCCGCTCGGCGCGCGCGCCGCGCACGCCTTGCCCGTCAAGACCTTGAAAAAGATCTTTGCCGTGGTGCTGCTCGCACTGGCTTCGTACATGGTCGTCAAGGCCGTGCGCTGATCAGGCTGTTTCCGCGGCAGTCGCCTGCATCTTCTCGCGCAGGACGTTCTTCTGCACCTTGCCCATGGTATTACGCGGCAGTTCGTCGACGAACATCACGCGCTTGGGCACCTTGAAATTGGCGATGCGCGACTTCAGCTGCGCGATCACCTGTTCCTCGGACAGTGGTGCGCCGGGCTTCTTCACGATGACCGCTGCCACCGCTTCGCCGAAGTCGGGATGCGGCACGCCGACCACCGCCGACTCCACCACGCCGTCCATCTCGTCGATGAACGATTCGATCTCCTTCGGATAGACGTTGTAGCCGCCCGAGATGATCAAATCCTTGCTGCGGCCGACGATGCTCAGGTAACCCTTTTCGTCGAACTTTCCGACGTCGCCCGTACGGAAGTAGCCGTCCGGCGTGAACTCCTCGGCCGTCTTCTCCGGCATGCGCCAGTAGCCCTTGAACACGTTCGGTCCCTTGACCTGGATGTCGCCGATTTCGCCGGCGTCGCAGGGCAGGCCGTCGCCGCGTACCACACGCACCGAGACGTCAGGCAACGGCAACCCGACCGTGCCCGCGACGCGCTCGCCGTCATAAGGATTCGACACCAGCATGGTGGTCTCGCTCATGCCGTAGCGCTCGAGGATGGTATGGCCGGTGCGCTCCTTGAATTCGTCGAACGTGTCGGTCAGCAGCGGCGCCGAGCCGGACACGAACAGGCGCACATTGGCGCATGCCGACGCATCGAAGCCCGGCTCACTCAACAGGCGCACGTAATGGGTCGGCACACCCATGAACACGGTCGCGCGCGGCAGATCGCGAACGATCTCTTTCGCGTCGAACTTGGGCAGGAAGATCATCTTGCTGCCGTTGAGCAGCGCGCCGTGCGAGGCAACGAACAGTCCGTGCACGTGGAACAGCGGCAGCGCATGCAGCAGCACGTCGCCCGGCTGCCAGCGCCAGTAGTCGTGCAGCACCATGGCGTTCGATGCGAGGTTCCGGTGCGTGAGCATCGCGCCCTTGCTGCGGCCAGTCGTGCCGGAGGTGTACAGGATGGCGGCGAGGTCGTCGGGCTTGCGATCGACGGTATGGAACGAGGTCGATTGCAGCGCCGCGCGGACCAGCAGCGAACCGGTCCGGTCATCGCCGAGCGTGAAGACATGGCGCGTGCCGCTCATGAAGGCGATCTGCGACACCCAGCCGAAGTTCTGCGGCGAGCACACCACGACCGAAGGCTCGGCGTCGTGGATGAAGTAGGCCATCTCGGCCGCACGGTAGGCCGTGTTGAGCGGCAGGTAGACGTAGCCGGCGCGGATCGTGGCGAGATACAGAATCAGGGCCTCGGCCGATTTTTCGACTTGCACTGCGATGCGGGCATCGTCGGGCAGGTCGAGGTTGTGCAGCAGGTTGGCGATCTTCGCGCTGGCACGCTCGATGTCGTTCCAGGTGTAGTAGAGACCGTCGTGCGTTTCGATGGCGCACGTAGTGCGGTCTTCGGGGAAGCGTGAGGCGAACAGGTCGTAGAGGTTCATCTTATTTTCCGAAAAAAACGGGAGGCCGCTTGGCCAGGAAACTTTGCACGCCTTCGCGGTAGTCCGCCGATTCGAGGAAGGAGAAGGCGGCGCGCAACTCCTGCTCTGTCAGCGGTTCGGGCGCGGGCGCGAGACGGCGCACCAGCTGCTTGTTCATCCGGGCTGCAAGCGGGGCACCCTGGGCAATGCGTTGTGCGCTGCGGAGCGCTTCAGCCGGCACGTCGGCTGCGATGCGATGCAGCAAGCCCTTGTCGCGTGCTTCGGCGGCGTCGAAGACGCGGCCTTCGAGCAGGATTTCCAGCGTGGTGG
>SPQI01000319.1 GCA_004570315.1 Oxalobacteraceae bacterium OM1
CCTGCAACATTGCTTTCCCCGGAAGATTATCCGAAGGCAGAGAAAGGCAAGCCGGTCAAACCGCTGATGACGCTGGTCGAAACGGCACCGCAAACCGAAATCCCTGCAGCACCGAAAGCCCGCAGCAAGACCGCCGAGAAGGCGCCCGCAGCCAAGCCCGCCCGCACTACCAAACCCAAGGTCGTCGAAAGCCTCATGAAGTCCGGCGCCAGCCGCGTCGCGGACCGCATGGGCGTGACCAAGATGTTCGTTCTCGACACCAATGTCCTGATGCACGATCCGACCTCGCTGTTCCGCTTCGAGGAGCACGATGTTTATCTCCCGATGATGACGCTCGAGGAGCTCGACAACCACAAGAAGGGCATGTCCGAAGTCGCGCGCAATGCCCGCCAGGTGTCGCGCTCGCTGGATGCGCTGGTGGCCGACATCGATGAATCGCAGATCGAGGACGGCATCCCGCTCAACAAGCTGGGCAATAAGGACGCCAAGGGCCGACTGTTCTTCCAGACCAAGCTGCAGCATGTGGAACTGCCGGAAGGTCTCCCGAGCGGCAAGGCCGACAATCAGATTCTCGGCGTCGTGCGCGCACTCGAACGCGAGAATCCCGAGCGTCCCGTCGTGCTGGTGTCGAAGGACATCAACATGCGCATCAAGGCGCGCGCAATGGGACTGCCGGCGGAAGAGTATTTCAACGATCACGTCCTCGAAGACACCGACCTGCTCTACTCCGGCATCATGCAACTGCCGGACGACTTCTGGAACAAGCACGGCAAGGGCATGGAGTCGTGGCAGGAGAACAAGCACGGCACCGGCTACACCTACTACCGCGTGACCGGACCGCTGGTGCCTGCCATGCTGGTCAACCAGTTCGTGTTCATGGAACCGAGCAGCGGCGAAGCGCCCTTCTACGGCCAGGTGAAGCAAATCAACGGCAAGACTGCCGTGATCCAGACCCTGCGCGACTACACGCACGGCAAGAACAGCGTGTGGGGCATCACGGCGCGCAATCGCGAGCAGAACTTTGCGCTGAATTTGCTGATGAATCCCGAATGCGACTTCGTCACCCTGCTCGGCCAGGCCGGCACGGGCAAGACGCTGCTCGCGCTGGCGGCAGGTCTTGCGCAGGTGCTCGAGACCAAGCTCTACAACGAGATCATCGTCACGCGCGTTACCGTGCCGGTCGGCGAGGACATCGGCTTCCTGCCGGGCACGGAGGAAGAAAAGATGTCGCCGTGGATGGGCGCCTTCGACGACAACCTCGAAGTGCTCAACAAGACCGACGGCGATGCAGGCGAATGGGGCCGCGCGGCAACGCAGGATCTGATCCGCTCACGCATCAAGATCAAGTCGCTCAACTTTATGCGAGGCCGCACCTTCGTCAACAAATTCCTGATCATCGACGAAGCGCAGAACCTCACGCCGAAGCAGGTGAAGACGCTGGTGACGCGCGCCGGTCCGGGGACGAAGATTGTCTGCCTGGGCAACATCGCGCAGATCGACACGCCGTACTTGACGGAGGGATCGAGCGGCCTGACTTACGTTGTCGATCGCTTCAAGGGCTGGTCGCACAGCGGACATGTCACGCTGGCGCGTGGCGAGCGTTCGCGTCTGGCGGATCACGCGAGCGACGTGTTGTAAGTCGTTCGCTACGCACCAACAAAAAAGCCTGCAGTGATGCAGGCTTTTTTGTTGTGCAACGCAGGCACCTTTTTTGTCGTTCTCGCGAAGGCGGGAACCCAGAGATGCGTCGACTGCTTGAACGCGCCTATTTAAGCATCCCCTGGGTTCCCGCCTTCGCGGGAACGACAGCGGGGAGGTATTACAAGATTTGTTTACCGATCCACCACGCAATCGCCGCCACGAACGCCGACGCGGGAATGGTCAGCACCCAAGCCCAGACGATGTTACCTGCCACGCCCCAGCGAACCGCCGACATCTTGCGCGACGAGCCGACACCGACGATGGCGCCGGTAATGGTATGCGTAGTCGACACCGGAATACCGAGCGCAGACGCGAGGAACAGCGTAATCGCCCCGCCGGTTTCCGCGCAGAAGCCGCCGACCGGCTTGAGCTTGGTGATCTTCTGGCCCATGGTTTTCACGATGCGCCAGCCGCCGAACAGCGTGCCGAGACCGATTGCGGTATAGCAGCTGAGCACGACCCAGATCGGCAGCGATTGATCGGCGCCAGTCTGCCCGGCAGCGATCAGGAGCATCCAGATGATGCCCATGGTCTTCTGCGCATCGTTGCCGCCGTGGCCGAGGCTATACATGGATGCGGACACCAACTGCGCACGCCGGAACCATTTATCGACCCGGCTCGGCGTCGACCGCACGAACAGCCATGAAACGATGACCATCATGATCGAGCCGAAGACAAAGCCCAGCAGCGGCGACAGCACGATGAAGGAAATGGTCTTGATCAGGCCGCTGGACACCAGCGACCCCGTACCGGCCTTCGCGACTGCGGCGCCGACGAGGCCGCCGATCAGGGCGTGCGAGGACGACGACGGAATGCCGTAATACCACGTCACCACGTTCCAGAAAATGGCGCCGACGAGCGCGCCGAACACCACATAGTGATCGACGATGCTGGGCTCCACCGTCCCCTTCCCCACCGTCGATGCCACTTTCAAATGGAAGAAGAAGATTGCGACGACGTTGAAGAACGCCGCCATCGCCACGGCGGTCTGCGGCTTCAGCACGCCGGTGGAGACGACCGTTGCAATCGCATTGGCCGCGTCGTGGAAGCCGTTCATGAAGTCGAACAGCAATGCCAGGAAGATCAGGAATGCGAGCGTATAGAGACTGATGTGTAAGGTTTGCATGAGCTTGTTCTTGTGATCGATTCTGCGCGCAAACCTTAAGCGTTCTCGACGATGATGCCTTCGATAATGTTGGCGACGTCTTCGCAACGGTCGGTGACCGTTTCGAGGATTTCGTAGATCGCCTTCAACTTGATCAGCGTGCGCACGTCCGGCTCGTCACGGAACAGCTTGGACATGGCGGCGCGCATCACATGGTCGGCGTCGGATTCGAAGCGGTCGATTTCCTCGCACAGCGCGAGGATTTCCTTGGCATTGTCCATGCTGTGCAGCAGTCCGACAGCTTGCCGGACCTTTTCCGTGCAGGCCAGGCAGAGTTCGGCGAGGCGCTTGGCTTCCGCAGTCGTGGACTTGATGTCGTACAGGGAAATGGTCTGGGCCGCATCTTCGAGCAGGTCGAGGATGTCGTCCATGCGGGTGATCAGCTGGTGGATGTCGTCGCGGTCCAGCGGCGTGATGAAGGTCTTGTGCAGCAAGTCGAGCGTGGAATGCGTGATCTTGTCCGCTTGTTTTTCAATGCCCTCAATGGCATGCACCCGATTCTCGAGGTCGTCGAAGTTGGTCATGAGCGCCAGCATCTCGCGGGCGCCCTTCACGCACAGGTCGGCGTGCTGGTTGAACATCTCGAAGAATTTGCCCTCGCTGGGCATCAGTCGTCCAAACATGGTGTTCTCTCTCAGATGAAAAGCTTGAAGCCGGGATGCAGCCAAGCACTCGCCCTGCCGGCCGGATCGCAGCCGGCAGGCGCCCGTGCACGTTATTCGTTGTCGAAGATCGCGTTGCCGCCGGTGTAATTGTCGAACTTGGTGTATTCGCCCAGGAACGTTAGGCGCACCGTACCGATCGGACCGTTACGCTGCTTACCGATGATGATTTCCGCCGTGCCCTTGTCCGGCGAGTCAGGGTTATACACTTGGTCACGGTAAATGAACAGAATCACGTCGGCGTCCTGCTCGATAGCGCCCGATTCACGCAAGTCGGACATCACCGGGCGCTTGTTCGGACGCTGTTCCAGCGAACGGTTCAACTGGGAGAGCGCAATCAGCGGGCAGTTCAATTCCTTGGCAAGACCCTTCAGGCTTCGAGAAATCTCGGAAATCTCGGTAGCGCGGTTCTCGCCCGAGCCATTGCCGGACATCAGCTGCAGGTAGTCGACGATGATCAGGCCGAGCCGGCCGCACTGGCGCGCCAGGCGCCGGGCGCGGGCGCGCAATTCCACGGGGCTGAGCGCCGGCGTTTCGTCGATGTAGAGTTGCGCCTCGTTCATCTTCTGGATGGCGTGCGTCAGGCGTGGCCAATCGTCGTCGTTGAGTTTGCCCACGCGCAGGCGGCTCTGGTCGAGGCGGCCAACGGAACCGAGCATACGCATGGCGAGCTGAGCACCGCCCATCTCCATGGAAAACACGGCGACCGGCAAGCCGCTGTCGATCGCCACGTTCTCACCAATGTTCAGCGAAAACGCGGTCTTACCCATCGACGGACGGCCGGCCACGATGACCAGATCGCCGGGCTGGAGGCCGGATGTCATTCGGTCAAGGTCGATGAAGCCGGTCGGCACGCCGGTGATGTCGTTGCTGTTGTCGCGGTTGTAGAGCTCGTCGATCCGCTCCACCACCTGGGTCAGCAGCGGCTGGATCGCCACGAAGCCTGCCGCGCCGCGCGAGCCCTCTTCCGCGATCGCGAAGATCTTGGATTCGGCTTCGTCGAGCAGCTGCTTGATTTCCTTGCCTTGCGGGTTGAGGGCCGCCGTGGCGATTTCGTCGGACACGGTAATGAGCCGGCGCAGCACCCCGCGGTCGCGCACGATTTCTGCATAGCGTCGGATGTTGGCTGCCGACGGCGTGTTCTGCGCCAGGGCATTCAGGTAGGCCAGGCCGCCAACCTCTTCCGCCTTGCCGGACGTGCTCATCGCTTCGAACACCGTGATCACGTCGGCCGGCTTGGTGGCGTTAATGAGCTTGACGATGTGCTGGAAGATGATGCGGTGATCGTACCGGTAGAAATCGTCTTCGCCGACGAAGTCTGCAATCCGGTCCCATGCCGAATTGTCCAGAAGCAGGCCACCCAGGACGGATTGCTCGGCTTCGATGGAATGGGGAGGAACGCGGAGAGACTCCAGCTGCGGGTCGGTGCGGGTGTTCATGGCGCGCATTATACCCGCTGGTCCGAGACGAAAACCGGAGACTCCTGTGTTTCCGGCCAGTGTTGCAGCTTGAAAATACGGATTTATGGCAACTTGCTGACAGATCATCCACTGCCTTGACATTTACTGCCTAGGCAGCTATTCTACAGTCCATGAACACGCCAACCGATCCACTGTCCTCGTACCAGCCCTACGACCGCGACAACTACTCGCCGCAGGAAAGCATCGGCTATCTCCTCAAGCGGGTCGGCGCAGTCTTGACGCTCAGCATGGACCGCCACCTTTCCCGGTTCGATCTGACGCACGCGCAACTCGGCATCTTCATCAAGCTGCTCCACGGCGAGGCCAACACCGCCGCCGACCTGGCGCGCGAGCTGCTGACCGACACCGGCGCCATGACCCGAATGCTGGACCGCCTCGAAGAAAAGGGCCTGGTGCAGCGCACCCGCTCCTGTGCCGACCGCCGCGTCGTCCAGGTCGAATTGACCGCCAAGGGGCGGCAGATGGCCGACGACATCATCGGGGTCGCCATCGACAACCTCAACCATCACCTCCGCGGCTTCAACGCCGACGAAGTGGCGCAATTCAAGGGTTTCCTGCGCCGCATGATTGCCAACACCTGAGCTTCGGACCACAACAACATGATCACACCCGACTCCCATTCCTCCCCGCTGCGGCGGGTCCTTGCCGGCGCGCTGACTGCGAGCGCAGCCGCCGTACTGCTGGCGTCCTGCGCAAGCTACCGCGAGATTGCACCGGCCACCCAGCCGATCGCAACCGCCAGCATCTCCGCGCCGGCCGGCGTGCGCGGCGCCCAGGACGCCTGGCCAGCCGACGACTGGTGGCTGGCGCTCGGCGACGAGCAGCTCAACCGCCTGATGCAGAAGGCACTCGACGGCAGCCCGAACCTTGCCGCGGCACAAGCGCGCATCGCCCGCGCCCAGGCGGCAACCGACCTCAATCGCGCTGCGACCGGCGTGCAGGTCAATGGCGCAGTCGATGCGACCTACGGCCGCCAGTCGGCCAACTCGCTGATTCCGCCTCCGCCGCTCGGCCCTGGCGGTGAGTATGTCAGCCAGGGCCAGGTCGGCGTCAGCTTCGGTTACGACCTCGACTTCTGGGGCAAGAACGCGTCGCTCATCCGTTCCGCCGAAGCGCAGCTGAAAGCGGCAAACTACGACCGCGATGCCGCGCGCCTCGCCCTGACCACGTCGGTCGGCCGCGCCTACGCGCAGCTCGCTGCCCAATACGACCAGGAGGAAGTGCTGCGCGCAACGAAGCAGCAGCGGCACGCCGTACGCGACCTGATCGCGCAGCGCGTGAAGAGCGGCCTCGATACGCAGGTGGAAGCCAAGACCGCGGAAACGAACGAAGCCTCCCTCGACCTCGAACTGGAGCAACTCGCGACCGCAATGCAGGTCACGCGTCTGCAGATCGCCGCGCTGACCGGCCAGATGCCGGACGCCGCCGCATCCATCGCGAAGCCGAATCTCGCGACGGCAAGTTTCACGATTCCGCAGAACCTGCCGCTCGACCTGCTTGGCCGCCGCCCGGAACTGGCCGCGCAGCGCGCCCGCATCACGTCCGCGTACAGCGAGGTCGATGCCGCCAAGGCCCAGTTCTATCCCAACATCAATCTGACCGGTCTGGTCGGCTTGCAGGCGATCGGTCTCGGGCAGTTGTTCAATGCCGGCAGCTTCACCAACAGTATCGGCCCGGCCTTGCGCCTGCCGATCTTCGACGCCGGCCGCCTGCGCGCCAATTACGCGGCACGCACCGCTGACATCGACGCCGCCGTCAGCCAATACAACCAGTCGGTGCTCGGCGCCGCCCAGGACGTGGCCGAACAGCTTACCCGCGTGAACGCGCTGGCCCGCGAGGAAGCCGCCGCGCGCAACGCACTAGCCGCGGCCGAAGAGGCGCATCGCCTGGCCATGCTGCGCTACCGCGGCGGCCTGACACCCTACCTCAACGTATTGACCATCGAATCCCAGCTGCTCGCACAGCGCCGGGCGTACGCGACAGTGAAGTCGCGCTACCACGACCTGCAGATCGAGCTGATCCGCGCCCTCGGCGGCGGCTTTAACGAACAAACGACCCGGACCGCAGCCGCGCCGGCGAACACGACAACACGCGCTCAATGAGCGAAACGAAGGTGGAGAACGACATGAACGCATCGAGCAACGCAGAAATGAAAGCCCAGCAGCAGGCAGCCGCCCCGAACGGTGGCACGCCCAAACGCAAGAAAGCCATGCTGGCCATCGCGACGGTCTTCGCAGTGGCGGCCATCGGCTGGGGCGCCTACTACGCCCTCTATTCCCGCTTCTACGAAGACACCGACAATGCCTACGTCCAGGGCAACGTGGTTCAGGTCACGCCGCAGATCGCCGGCACGGTGACCAAGATCTACGCCGACGACACCAACGTGGTGAAGGCCGGCCAGCCGCTGGTCAGCCTGGATACGGCCGACGCCGACGTCGCCCTTGCACAGGCGGAGGCCCAGCTCGCCCAGACGGTGCGCGAAGTCCGCACGCTGTACGCATCGCAGGCGCAATCCAGCGCCAACGTCGCGGCCCGCGAAGCCGAACTGGCACGCGCCAAGGATGACCTCGCGCGCCGCAAGGCGCTCAGCGGTTCAGGCGCCGTTTCGAACGAAGAGATCCGCCACGCCGAGAGTGCCGTGACCGCTGCCGAAGCCACACTGACAGCCTCCAAGGAACAGCTCGCATCCGGCAAGGCGCTCACCGAGGGCACCACGGTTGCCAACCATCCGAACGTGCAGCGTGCCGCTGGCCGCGTGCAGGAACTGATGCTGGCCCAGGCTCGCTCGACGGTCTTTGCGCCGGTAGGCGGCGAAGTCGCCAAGCGTAATGTGCAGGTCGGCCAGCGCGTCACGCCGGGAGCCCCGCTGATGGCCATCGTGCCGCTCGACCAGGTGTGGGTGGATGCCAACTTCAAGGAATCGCAGTTGCGCGAGATGCACGTCGGCCAGCCGGTCAAGCTGACGGCTGACGTCTACGGCGGCAAGGTGGAATACGACGGCAAGATCGTCGGCATGGGCGCCGGCACCGGTTCGGCATTCGCCCTGCTGCCTGCACAGAACGCGACGGGCAACTGGATCAAGGTCGTGCAGCGGGTGCCGGTGCGCATCGCCATCGACCGCAAGGAACTTGCCGAGCATCCGCTGCGCATCGGCCTGTCGATGCGTGCGGTCGTCGATCTGCATGATCAAAGCGGCGCACCGGTCGGCGGCACTGCCGCCAACACGGCCACGATGACCGCAGACAGCGCTGCCGTGGCAAGCATCGACGCCAAGGCGAAGGCCCGTGTCGACAGCATCATCGCCACCAACCTCAAGTAAGCCGCGATGCAAGCTTCCACTCCAGAGACCCAGGCGCCGCTGAAGGGCCCGGCGCTCGCGCTGCTGACCATTGCAGCCGCGCTGTCGACCTTCATGGAGATCCTGGACATCACGATCGCCAACGTGTCGATCCCCACGATCGCGGGAGCGCTCGGTGTATCGACCAACCAGGGCACGTGGATCATCAGTGCCTATTCCGTCGCGGCGGCCATCGCGGTCCCGCTGACGGGCTGGCTGGCGCGGCGTGTCGGCGAGGTCAAGCTATTCGTCATTTCGGTGCTGGCATTCACGCTGATGTCGGCGCTGGCGGCCTTTTCCGTCAACCTGCCGATGCTGGTGACTTTTCGCCTGCTGCAAGGCCTGGTTTCCGGTCCGATGGTGCCGCTGTCGCAAACCCTGCTGGTCCGGAATTTCCCTCCCGAGAAACGTGGTGCGGCAATGGGCCTGTGGGCGATGACGGTGATTCTTGCCCCGATCGCCGGTCCGCTGCTGGGTGGCTACATCAGCGACAACTTCCACTGGTCGTGGATCTTCCTGATCAACATCCCGATCGGCCTCTTCGGCGGCATCACGATCTGGACATTGATGCGCAAGCGCGACTCGGCCACGGTAAAGATGCCGCTCGACGTCGTCGGACTGGCACTCATGGTGGTCGGTGTCGGCAGCCTGCAGCTGATGCTGGAGATCGGCAAGGATTACGACTGGTTCGCGTCACCGTTCATCACGGCGCTCGGCGTGACGGCGCTGGTCTCGCTCACGTTCTTCATCGCCTGGGTGTTGACCTCGCGCCATCCCGTCGTCAATCTGCAGCTGTTCCGGGACAAGAACTTTCGCTACGGCGTGATCCTGCTGTCCGTCGGCTTCATGACGTACTTCGGCTCGGTCGTGGTGTTTCCGCTCTGGCTGCAGGCGGTAATGGGCTATACCGCAGCGCAGGCGGGCATGGCGATGGCGCCGATCGGCATCTTCACGTTGATTTTGTCGCCGATCATCGGCCGCAACATCGCGCGCCTGAATCTGCGCGTGCTTGCCACCTTCGCGTTCGTGGTGATGGGTGCCGTGTCGCTATGGAATACGCATATGTCGCTCGACGTCGGCTTCTGGAACATCGTGAACCCGCGTCTGATCCAGGGCATCGGCATGGCGTGCTTCTTCCTGCCGGTGCAGTCGCTGATGCTGTCGAACATCACCCCAGATCAGATGGCTGCGGCGTCAGGTTTGTCGAACTTCCTGCGCACGCTCGGCGCTGCGATCGGCACGGCGATCAGCGTGACGATGTGGGAGCACCTGGCGACAAGTCACCACGCGCGCCTGGCGGAAAACGTCACGCCGTTTTCGTCGATGAGCAACGACTATCTGAGTACGCTGCAGGCAGCCGGTCTCTCTCTGGAGCAGGCGTACGGCGCGGTCGAACGCATGGTCAATGCGCAAAGCTACATGCTGGCAACCAACGACTTCTTCCTCTACTGCTCCGTCGCGTTCTTTGCATTGACGGGACTGGTATGGCTGACCAAGCCGAAGAAGATGGCGAGCGCGCCGATGGCGCACTAACGCAGTTTCGAAAAGACGAAACGCCGCCTAGGCGTATCTCGGCATATCGAAACAGTCGCGGCCATGCCAGGCGCCGTACCGGCGATATGTGCAAAGAGATGCGCAGCGGGCCAGCAAAAAAGGCCGGGATATCCCGGCCTTTTTTTATCTGCATTTATTGCGTTCAACAGCATCCGCAGACCGCTTGCCTAGGCCGCCGACACAACGGACTCCACGTAACGGGCTCCACGTACTGCGCTCTGCGGCATCCATATCCTGTGCTCTGCCGCATTTTCTCAAAACAAAAAAGGCCGGGTTTCCCCGGCCTTTTTATCTTGCTGACGCGTCCGTCTTAAGCAGCTTCGCCGACCACCGAAACGGTGACCTCAACCACCACGTCGGTGTGCAGTGCCACCGAGACCGGGTGCTCACCGGTGGTCTTCAGCGGACCTTGCGGCATGCGGATCTGTGCTTTCTCGACCGCAAAGCCCTGCTTGGTCACGGCTTCGGCGATGTCGGCGTTGGTCACGGAACCGAACAGACGGCCGTCCACACCGGCCTTCTGGCTGACGGTCACGGTGGTGCCGTTCAGCTTCTCGCCTTGTGCCTGGGCAGCGGAGAGCTTTTCATTGGCAGCTTTTTCCAGTTCGGCGCGCTTGGCTTCGAACTCGGCCAGAGCCGTTTCGGTCGCACGACGGGCCTTGCGCTGCGGGATCAGGAAGTTACGGGCATAGCCGTCCTTGACCTTCACCACATCGCCGAGGTTGCCGAGATTGACGACTTTTTCCAACAGAATGACTTGCATGTTTTTCTCCTATTCTTCGGTCGTCGATCAGGCGTTGTGCAGATCGGTGTACGGCAGCAGCGCGAGATAACGGGCGCGCTTGATCGCGGTATCGACCTGGCGCTGGTAGTGCGCCTTGGTGCCGGTCAGGCGTGCCGGCATGATCTTGCCGTTTTCCTGGACGAAGTCCTTCAGCGTGTCGATGTCCTTGTAGTCCACCTGTTCCACGCCAGCAGCGGTGAAGCGGCAGAACTTCTTGCGCTTAAACAGCGGGTTCTGCTGTTGGCGCTTCTTCATTTTGCTCTTGTCGAATTTTTTACCGAATGCCATGGTTGGCTCCTGTATCTAGTGATCTGGTGTCTGTGGTTCGAAATCCACGATGTGGAAGACGAGACTCTTGCTATTGCGGTTCTTGCGCGCGAGGAAGCCGGTGAATCCGAAGGCTCTTCCCAATTCAGCGTGGTTGAACCGTCCTGAAATCTCTCCCGCGGCAACCGCGGCGACTTCGAACTCGACAACCCTGGGAATGCCTGCTTCGACCTGCTCCGACCGATGCAGCAACCTGGCTGATACGATCGGAATTCCCGCCGGTGTGTAACGCAAGACGTCGCGTTCGGCGAGGATGGCTGCAATGCGAAGCTGGTTCACGCCTCCGTCTGGCAATTACGCAGCGGCAGCCTCGGCGCGCTGGCTCTTGGCAGCGTCTTCCTTCTGCACGGCCTTCATCATCGGCGACGGGCCGGTCTCGGCCTTCTTCATCTTGACGGTCAGGTGGCGCAGGACGGCATCGTTGAATTTAAAGCCGGTTTCGAGTTCGGTCAGGGTGTCGTTGTCGCACTCGATGTTCATGCAGACGTAGTGCGCCTTGGCCAGCTTCTGGATCATGTAAGCCATCTGGCGGCGGCCCCAGTCTTCGACACGGTGCACTTTGCCGTTGCGCGAAGTCACGATGCCTTTGTAGCGCTCGATCATCGCGGGCACTTGCTCGCTCTGGTCCGGGTGGACGATGAAAACGATTTCGTAATGACGCATGTAAACTCCTTATGGACTGATTGGCCCACCCCGGCGTCAAGACGGGTGTGGGAAGGGAAAGCCCGCGATGATAACCCGTTTTCCAGGAAAACTCAATCCTTTCAAGCCTTTACCCGTCAGAATCGGCATCCGCAGCAGGCAAATGTCCAAAACGCTTGCGTTTCCCGTTCAACTGTATAAAAATACAGCCTGTTCTTATACACAGGGCCATTGTGCCGGGGTGCCGACCATGCTGAAACTGACTGCCCGCCAGGAACAGATCCTCAACCTGATTCGCGAAGCGATCGAAAACACCGGGTTCCCACCGACCCGCGCCGAAATCGCCGCCGAACTGGGTTTCCGCTCCGCCAATGCAGCGGAGGAACACCTGCAAGCCCTTGCGCGCAAGGGTGCAATCGAGATTTCGCCCGGGACGTCACGCGGCATCCGGCTGCGCGAGCTGCATGCCGACACATCGGCAACGCGTTCCGGCATGGCGCGGCAGATGTCGCTGCCACACGCAGCGCTGATGCAGCTCAGCTTGCCGCTGATTGGCCGCGTGGCTGCCGGCTCGCCGATTCTTGCGCAGGAGCACATCGAATCGACCTATACCGTGGATCCATCCTTGTTCTCCGCGAAACCGGATTACCTACTGAAGGTGCGTGGCCTGTCGATGCGGGACATCGGCATTCTTGACGGCGACCTGCTTGCGGTGAAGAAGGCGGAAACCGCCAAAAACGGCCAGATCGTCGTTGCACGGTTGGGCGATGAAGTGACGGTGAAGCGGTACAAGAAGTCCGGTTCGCTGATCGAATTGCTGCCCGAAAACCCTGATTTCCAGCCGATCCGCGTCGAAGCAGGGCGCGAAGATTTTGCACTCGAAGGTCTGGCGGTCGGCCTGCTGCGCGCCTGGGGTTAATCGCGCCCTTCAGCTTCCTTGATACAGCGACCGGATGCGTTGAAAGCATCTCGTCCGGCCGCTGCGCGGAACCACCCCATCCCAACTTCCGCATCGTTGTACCGGCTGAAAGCCTTCTGCTCTAGCCCTTCGTCTTCGCAAGAATCTGCCGCGCGATCCCTCGCAAGATATTGACCTCTTCCGTTTCCAGTTGCGTCCGGGCGAACAGTCGCTTCAACCGGGGCATCAGCTTCTTCGGGTTCGTCGGATCAAGGAACTCGACAGCAACCAGCGCCTGCTCCAGGTGCTCGTACATGCCCTCGATTTGCGCCAGACTCGCCGCGTCTCCTTGAAAGCCCACACCCGCTTTCTCGACCGGGACGTCGGCGCCGTCGACGGCGCCAAGCGCGGCCAGTCGGCATTCGTACGTCAGCAACTGCACCGCTTGCGCAAGATTCAATGACGAATAATCCGAGTTGGCCGGAATGTTGATCAGTACGTTGCACCGCGCCACTGCATCGTTGGAGAGGCCGTAGCGTTCGCTGCCGAAGACCAGGGCGGGGATCAGTCCGCCATCTGTCCCCAGCTGGGCGGCGACTGCCCGTGGGGTCAACACCGGCGGCGAATATTCGCGCAGGCGTGCTGACAAGGCCGCGGCGAAGTTGCAGCCATCGAGTGCTTCTTCAATGGAACCAACGACGCGCGCCGCTGCCAATACGTCCTGCGCTCCGCTGGCAAAGGCAATCGCTTCTTCCTGGCGCGTGGCGTCCGCGAAGCGTGGGTTCACCAGCACCAGCTGGGAGAAACCCATGGTTTTCATGGCGCGCGCGACGGCGCCGATATTGCCCGGATGGCTGGTTTCCACCAGCACGATGCGCAGGCGGTCGAAAAGAGACGTGCTGGCGGACTGCTTGTTCATTTAAAATAGCGGCTATCGCGGACCGTCGGCATCGAGCCGGCCGCAATCCGCATTGCTCATTAATTCGAATTACCCTGTGGTTCCGGACGCGGTAGGCGGCGGTACCGCAATTTTAACGGAACCCTTATGCATCCCATGTTGAACACGGCGGTGAAAGCCGCACGGCGCGCCGGAACAGTCATCAATCGTGCGTCGTTTGACATCGAACGAATCAAGGTCAGCGAGAAGGGCCACAACGATTTCGTCACCGAAGTCGACAAGGCCGCCGAACAGGCCATCATCGAAGTCCTCAAGACCGCCTACCCCGAGCATGCCATCCTCGCCGAGGAATCGGGCGCGTCTCCCAACCTGCACGACGAAACCGAATACGTCTGGATCATCGATCCCATCGACGGCACGACCAATTTCATCCATGGCTTTCCGCAATATTGCGTGTCGATCGCGTTGCAGCACCGCGGCCAGATCACGCAAGCCGTGGTCTACGATCCCACCCGCAACGACCTCTTCACCGCGACCAAAGGCGCAGGCGCTTATCTGAACGAAAAGCGCATTCGCGTCAGCCGCCGCGACAAGATGGCCGAGGCCTTGATCGGCACCGGCTTTCCGTTCCGCAGCAACGAGGGACTCGACGAATACATGAAGATGTTCCGCATCATGACCGAGCGATGTGCCGGCTTGCGCCGTCCCGGCGCAGCCGCACTCGACCTCGCGTACGTGGCGTGCGGCCGTCTCGACGGCTTCTTCGAGAAAGGCCTCCAGGCCTGGGACATGGCGGCGGGCTCGCTGCTCATCACTGAAGCGGGCGGCATCGTGGGCAATTTCGCCGGCGAGTCCGACTATCTGCATCACGGCAACGTCATTGCCGGCACGCCGAAAATTTTCGCGCAGATGGTGAACCTGCTCTCTCCCTTCGCCAAGTAACACGCTGACACTCCCTTGAAGCAGGCACGCGTCCGGCCGCCGCCGGCGCTGTGCTCTACTCTTTTCACCCAGGCCCGACGGACTGTCGTTCCGCGCGGCCGCACTTCGAAATCTGCATGACTTTTGAAACACTCGGCTTGTCCGAACCTATTGTCCGCGCCGTGTCCGAACAGGGCTACGACGCCCCCACTCCGATTCAACAACAAGCCATTCCTGCCGTCCTGAGCGGCGGCGACCTGCTTGCCGGGGCCCAGACCGGCACCGGCAAGACCGCCGGCTTCACCCTGCCGATCCTGCAGCGCTTATCGCAAGCGCCTGCACAAGGCAGGAACGGCGGCCCGCGTGCCCTGATCCTGACGCCGACCCGCGAGCTCGCGGCCCAGGTCGAGGAAAGCGTGCGCAATTACGGCAAGTATTTGAAGCTGCGCTCGACCGTCATTTTCGGCGGCGTCGGCATCAATCCGCAGATCGATGTGCTCAAGCGCGGTGTCGACATTCTTGTCGCCACGCCGGGCCGTCTGCTGGATCACATGCAGCAAGGCACGGTGAATCTCGACCGCATCGAAATCCTGGTGCTCGACGAGGCCGACCGCATGCTCGACATGGGCTTCATCCGCGACATCAAGCGCGTCCTGGCCGCCCTGCCCAAGCAGCGCCAGAATCTGCTGTTCTCCGCGACCTTCTCCGACGAGATCAAGGATTTGGCGGACGGCCTGCTCGATGCACCGGCCATGATCGAGGTCGCGCGCCGCAATTCGACGGTCGAGGTCATCTCGCAGAAGATCCACCCCGTCGACCGCAATCGCAAGCACCCGCTGCTGGCGCACCTGATCAAGTCACGCGACTGGTCGCAGGTGCTGGTCTTTACGCGCACCAAGCACGGCGCCAACAAGCTCGTCGAGCAGCTCGGGAAGGAAGGCATCACGGGCATGGCAATCCACGGCAACAAGAGCCAGTCGGCGCGCACGCGCGCTCTGGCCGAGTTCAAGAGCGGACAATTGCGCGTGCTGGTGGCAACCGACATCGCTGCACGCGGCATCGATATCGACCAATTGCCGCACGTCGTGAATTACGACCTGCCCAACGTGCCGGAGGACTACGTTCACCGCATCGGCCGCACCGGTCGCGCCGGTGCGACCGGCGAGGCGGTCTCGTTGGTGTGCGTCGACGAGCACGACATGCTCAAGGGCATCGAGAAGCTGATCAAACGCAGC